>NZ_CP023449.1:3778534-4090593 GCF_002355275.1 Rhizorhabdus dicambivorans
CCAGAAGATCTGCGAGGCATAGGTCGCGGCGATCTGGGCGATCTGAGGCATCGGTACTTCCTGTTGGTCGTTGCAGTCATGAGGGGCCGGGCCAGGTGAATCCCGGCCGGCCCCGCAACAAACTGTTAGGCGACGAACAGCAGGATCATCGCTACGACGAACGCCAGCAGGCCGAGAAGCTCAGCGGCGGCGAAGCCGATGAACAGACGGCCCTGCTGGCCATCGGCAGCGGCCGGGTTGCGCAGCGCGGACTCGAGGAACGAGCCGAACACGTTGCCCACGCCCAGCGCGGCCATGCCCACGCCGATGGCGGCCAGACCGGCACCGATCAGCTTTGCGGCTTCTGCGTCCATGATAAACTCCTTAGCGTTAAACAGGTTGATAATAGTCGTTGAAAACTCAGTGCAGGTTGATCGCGTCGTTGAGGTACAGCGACGTCAGCAGCGCGAACACATAGGCCTGGATGGCGCACACCAGCAGTTCGAGCAGGGTGATGCCGATCATCAGGATGAAGCTGGGGATCGAGACGATGGCGACGGTCAGCGCGCCGGCGTTGATGCCGTTGATCACGAAGCCCGCGAGCACCTTCATCAGAATGTGCCCCGCGGTCATCGCGACGAACAGTCGCAGCCCCAGCGAGAAGGGGCGGATCAGGAAGGAAAAGAGCTCGATGAGGAAGATCATCGGGATCATCGGCACCGGCGTGCCATGCGGCACGAACAGCGAGAAGAAATGGAAACCGTGCCTCCAGAAACCGACGATCAGGACGATCGAGAAGCTGATCACGGCGAGGATACCGGTGACCGTCAGGTGGCTCGTCACGGTGAAGGGATGAACGCCGACCACGCCGGTAGGCATCATGCCCAGGATGTTGGCGATCAGGATGAACATGAACAGCGAGAAGACATACGGCGTAAACTTCTTGCCCTCGGGCCCGATATTCGTCGCCATCATGCCCGAGATGAAGCCGGTGAAGCTTTCCACCATCGCCTGCCAGCGGCCGGGAACCAACTCACGCTTCATGCCGCCGACCATGAAGATCAGCAGCGCCGCGAGCGTCACCACCATCCACATCGCCGAATTGGTGAAAGCGATGTTATGGCCTGCAATCACCCAATCCTTACCGAACAACGGTTCGATCAGGAACTGGTGCATCGGATCGATCTTGCCCGATTCGGCTGCCACGCTTGCCTTACCCCTGCTTATGCCAAAAGCGTCCGGAAGCTATTCCGGGCGCTCCTGAGAAATCCGTATGATGTTCCTGAAGGCGACGCCAATCCCTAGGAAGAGCATCACCAAAAGGAGCCAGGGCGTCGTCCCGAGCCAGCGATCGAAGCACCAGCCCAGCAGACCTCCGCCGGCAATCCCCGCGATCAGTTCGGTCAGCACGCGATTGCCCTGGGAATATCCCTTTTCAGGCTTTTTCTGCGCGCTCGCCGTTCTGACCTTCTCGGCGTGCTGGATCGCCCGCAACCGCTCATCGAGCGACGTAAGACGTTGATCCCCCACGCTTTCCGGTTCCTGCCCGGGACCGTTCTCCGTCATGGCGCACACCCTCCCCTTGCGCGGACGGTAGCGTCATGCCGACGAGCGACCCCGCCAAGGCGAGGCCCCTTTAGGAAGGGGGGTCTCCCGAGTCAACCGGGCTGAGGGACGGCACGGGCGCAATAGCATCGCCCGGGATCGAAAGCGTTCCCGGGCATCCGGATTCCAACGCTCCACCGACGGCGCCGCCACCCGGCCGCATCGGGGCTCTCCGCGCTGCCGGGCGATGCCATCGGCTCATCCGTCCCCGCCCCGGGGAACTACGTGTTTTCCGTGGGTTGATGTCGCTACGGAACGCCGTGCATCCCGCATTCGGGGACATCCAGGCAGGGGGGCTGGGAATATGCCGTCGATCGTCCGTCTGCGGGTCCCCGTACGCCTCTGCACGCGCACGGCGATATTAGCGGTGCTTTCATGCTGGACCGGCACCGGAATGGCGCTCGACCTCAACAGCATGTCGATCGAGGAACTTGCCCAGATCGAGGTCACGTCGGTCACCAAGAGCGCCCAGCCGCTGAGCGAGGCCCCCAGCGCCATCTATGTCATCACCCGCGAGGAAATCCTCCGCTCCGGTGCGCCCAATCTGCCCGAGATGCTTCGCCTCGCCCCCAACCTGCAGGTCGCCCAGACCAGCGCGAGCCAATATGCCATCACCGCGCGCGGCTTCAGCGGCAGCCCGGCGGCACAGAATTTCGCCAACAAGCTGCTGGTGCTGATCGACGGCCGCAGCGTCTATACCCCGCTCTATTCCGGGGTCTATTGGGACATGCAGGATATCCTGTCCGAGGATGTCGACCGCATCGAGGTGATCAGCGGGCCGGGGGCGACACTGTGGGGCGCCAATGCCGTCAATGGCGTGATCAACATCATCACCCGCCCCTCGGATGCGACCCAGGGCGCGGTGCTGAGCGCGAATGGCGGATCCAACGAACGCAGTGTGGGCTTTCGCTATGGCGGCAAGGCGAGCGAGGCGCTGTCCTACCGCGTCTATGTGCGCGGCTATGAGGACGACCAGACACGCACGGCGGCCGGCGTTCCGGCTCAGGATGGATGGTCGCGCGTGCAAGGCGGCTTCCGCGTCGACTGGGAGGCATCGGCGCAGGACTCGCTGACCGTGCAGGGCGACCTGTACGATGGCGACCGCAGCCAGTTCGGCGCGCCGGACGAGGATATCGAGGGGCGCAACCTGCTCACCCGCTGGAATCGCGGCTTCGCCGACGATTCGGCGCTGCAGGTCCAGCTCTATTATGACCGGACCGAACGGAAGAGCGGCGGAGGCGGAGGCGGCTTCAGCTTCGAAACCTATGATCTCGACGTCCAGCACAGCTTCGCACTCGGCACACGCCACGATCTGGTGGTGGGCAGCGGCGTGCGCGTCAGCCGCTACGACATCGTCGGCAATTTCGCGCTCGACTTCGAACCGGCCAAGCGGACGCTCCGCCTGGCCAACGCCTTCGTGCAGGACAGCATAAGGATCAGCGATGCCGTGCGCCTTGTCCTGGGCCTGAAGATCGAGGATTACCCCTATGCGGCTTCCGCGCTGCTGCCCAATGTGCGGCTTTCCGTCCGGCTGGGCGAGAGCACGATGGTCTGGGCCGCCGCATCGCGCGCGGTCCGCTCGCCTACGCCGTTCGACCGCGATGTCCGCGAGCGGATCGGGACGACCCTGTTCCTGATCGGCGGCCCCGATTTCACCACCGAGAAGCTCACCGCCTTCGAGCTGGGCGGCCGGGCGCAGCCCAGCGAGCGGCTCTCCCTCTCCGCCTCGGCATTCTACAACCGCTATGACGACCTGCGCAGCGCGGAGTTCAATCTCCTCACGCTATTGCCGCTCGAATGGGGCAATATGATCCGCGGCCGCACCTACGGAGTCGAAGCCTGGGGCAGCTACGGCGTCACCCCCTGGTGGAAGCTGTCGGCAGGAGTGAACGTGCTGAAGGAGCGCTTCAGGTTCAAGCCGGACGCAACCGCGCTGCTGTTGCCGGGCCTGCCCGGGGTGGAGCAGCAGGGCAATGATCCGGAATTCCAGGCGTCGATCAAATCGGCAATGAACCTGGGGTCGCGTGCGACGATCGACCTTGCGCTACGCCATGTCGGCCGCAGGCCGCTGCCGCGGGTCTCTTCCTATGTCGAACTGGACGCACATGTCGCCGTCGACCTCGCCCCCGGCTGCAGTTGACCCTGACCGGACGCAACCTGCTCCATGCCCGCCACCAGGAATATCAGGCGGAGAGCGCCAATCCGGTGACCCGCAAGGTCCTTGCCGGAATCCGGTGGCGGCTATGAGCGCCCGCCGCCTCACCGCTCTGGCGATCGCCGTGATCGCGCTGGCCGGCGGCGCGACGGCGGCACCGTCGGCGATGCCGGACATCCAGGTAAAGGCCGCCTTCCTCCCCAAATTCGCCGCCTATGTGAACTGGCCACCCGGGGCCACCGGTGGCACGAGCGCCCCGATGCTGCTCTGCGTGATCGGCCAGGATCCGTTCGGACGCAACCTGGACGAGGCGGCCGGCAACCAGCGCGTCGACCTGCATCCGATCCAGATTCGCCGCCTCGACAGCACAGCCGGGGCGGAACATTGCAATATCGCCTTCCTGGGCGGATCGACGCGGCAGAGCGCCGCCGCGATGCAGGAGGCACTGCGCGGCCAGCCGATCCTGACAGTCACCGATGCCAGCCTGGGCGCGGGGCGCGGGATCGTTCACTTCGCGCTGAAGGACGGCCGGGTGCGCTTTCACATCGACGATGCGCTGGCAGCCCGCAACAACCTGTCGATCAGCGCGCGACTGCTGAGCCTGGCCCTCAGTGTCAAGTCGCGGACCCGCGCGTCGTGAAGCTGATGGCCGCCCTCCCACGGCCGCGCGCCGCCATGTTCGTGCCGCTGGCCGTGCTGCTGCTGCTGAGTGCAGGCCTGTGGATCATATTCCAGAACGAGCGGAGCTACCGCGCCGAGCAGCAGCACGCCACCGAGGTACAGGCCGACATATTGGCTGCGAGCGTGACCGCCGCGCTCGACTTCGGCGACCCCGCGGCGGCGCAAGAATCGGTCGATGCGCTGCGGGTGAGCCCGCAGATATTGGCGGCCGGGGTCTATGACGTGAAGGGAGTCCAGTTCGCCGGCTATGCGCGCGGCCGGACCCCGCTGCCGGCCCGGTTCGCGGAGATCGGCAAAGCCAAGGTCGCACCCTTCCAGGCGATCGCGCCGGTCATGCGGAGCGGCACGAGGATCGGGACGGTCTATCTCGGCGGCGCGATCGAGCCGCTGTCTCGGCGGCTGGCGCGCTATGCGATGATCGTGCTGCTGGTAGGGATGACCTCGCTGGTGCTGGCGGTGCTGGGCTCCGGCCAAGCCGCACTGCGCAAGGTCAACCAGACGCTGGCCGAGGCCAATAGCGAGCTGCAGTTCCAGATGGAGGAACGCATCCGCACCGAGGAGCAGCTTCGCGAAGCACAGAAGATGCAGGCGCTGGGCAAGCTGACCGGCGGGGTCGCGCACGATTTCAACAATCTGCTCGCGGTGATCCACGGCTCCGCCGAGATGCTGCAGCGACCGAACCTGACCGAGGAGCGGTTGAAAAGGTTCAGCCAGGCGATCATCGACGCCTCGATGCAGGGATCATTGTTGACCGGCCAGCTACTGGCGTTCGCGCGCCGGCAGCCGCTGAAGCCCGAACTGATCGACCTGAACCAGAGCATCCTCAAGATGCTGGTGATGCTGCAGCCCACGCTCGGCCCGCGGATCGAGCTTTCCACCCATCTCGAACAGGGCCTGCCGTCGGTCGAGGTCGACCCCGGTCAGTTCGAGGCGGCGTTGCTCAACATCATCGTCAATGCCCGCGACGCCATGCCCGAAGGCGGCAAAGTGACGATCCGGACGCGCAGCGCCGGCGCGGCGCCAACGGGCGACGGCAGCGTGACGGTGACGATCGAGGACAATGGCAGCGGCATCGCGCCCGACAAGCTCGCCCATGTGTTCGAGCCCTTCTTCACAACCAAACCGGTCGGCAAGGGAACGGGGCTGGGCTTGAGCCAGGTCCATGGTTTCGCTGCGCAATCGGGCGGCGAGGCGCGGATCGAGAGCAGGCTTGGCCGGGGCACGATCCTGACCATGCAGCTCCCCGCGAGCAGCTACGAGCCGTCTGCGGCCGACCCCACGCCCGCCGTAGCGGCAGCCAGCGAAATATCCGGGCGCGTGCTGCTGGTCGAGGACAATGAGGAGGTCGGCAACCTCGCCGAAACCCTGCTGGGCGAGCTAGGCCATGCGGTGCTTCGCGCGCGCAGCGGCTCCGAGGCGCTGGATATCGCCGACAAGGGCACCGCGTTCGATCTGGTGTTCAGCGATGTGGCGATGCCAGGCATGGACGGGCTGGAACTCGCCGGGGCACTCAAGCAGCGGCGCCCTTCGCTGCCGATCATCCTGACGACGGGCTATAGCGAACATATCTCGGTGGCGGGCACACGGGGTTTTCCGCTGGTCCGCAAGCCCTATCATCTCAAGGCGTTGGCCGATGCCGTCGATCAGGCGCTGGCCACGGCCCGCGCCTGATCCGCCCGGCTGACAACCACGCCCCCGATCAGCCGCAATAATCGGGGGTGATCGATTCCGATCCGACGCGGGTGCGCCAGCCGCCGTCCTTGAGCTTATAGGCCTGCCCGGGCTTGACTGCGCGCAGCGTGGAACAGGCGGTTGTCTGGGCGAACTGGTCGACCGTCACGTTACGGGCGGCGGCGATCTGGGTATAGCCGGCGCGGCGCTTGATGTTGATCGCGTCCACGGCGTGCTTAAGATCGCCCGAAGGAGCCGAGACAAAGCCGATATAGCCGTCCCACTGCTCGCCGATCGTGCCGGCGGACAGCGCCTGCTCGACGATCGGATCGGCGGCGAGCGCGGGTGTGGCCACGGCCAGCGCGGCGGCGATCAGCGTGGTCCTGGACCACATGGCATTAAACGGGCGCATCATTTCGGAAACAGCTCCGGATTGTTGGCGATGAAATCGTCGGCGTCCTTCTGGAGCCGAACGACCACCTCCTGCTTCACATTGACATTGAGGTTGATCTCGATCGGCTTGTCGGGCGCCGCGACGTTGATGCAGCCTGGCAGCATCAGGACCGCGACGGCCAGCGTACCCATCGATGCGAGCTTCGTACCTGTCATCTTCCGAGGCTCGCATTGCAACGCTTCATCGTCAATGTGGCTATGTTCATCGCATGCTCTCGCTTTACCGGGGCTGAATGGAGGTCGGGGGCGTAACGGGATCGACGGGCTGGGCCTGTACAGCCCCCGAAGCGGTGTTACGCAGCACGATCGAGGGATCGACAAAGGTCTGCGCCGAATTGACCAGCCCGCGGAACGGCGCCGTAATGGTGATCTTGAAGCGGAAGGGCAGCCGGGTGACCGGGGCCAGAATGCGGCCGACGATGCCGCCCCTGCGCACGGTTTCCTGCGGCTGGTCGTTGGTACCGTCGAAGCGGACCTGGCTGACGATCTCTCCGTCGAGGCTGCCGTTGAGATCGATCGTCAGCCGGTCGTAACGCATCGACTTCAGCGCATCGAAGGCGATTCGTGCCATCCGGCCGAGATCGGCGTTGGTGACATCGCCGACATAGGAGAGCGTGCCGCCTCCGGGCCGCACCCTGAGCACGCCATTTTCGATCCGCCCGCCCTGCGCATCGAATATGATTGGCAGGACGCCATCGAACTTGCCGGTAACGGCGATGTTCTTGAACTCGAGCTGCTGGACGAACGTCGCCGCATCGAGGCCGTCGATCCGGAAGGTCAGCCTCCGCGCGACGGGCTGCCCCATGTCGAGCACAGTCGGCTCCAGGGTGAGGGTGCCGCCGGCGAAGGGCCAGCGGCCATCGGCAACCGCCAGCTTGCGGTCGGGCAGGATGCGATAGCGGATCACACCTTCAGTGACCGCGACGCCCGGGTTGACCTCGGCGATGCGCACCTGCTGGTCGGGGGCGGTGACAAGGCCAAGCAGGTCGGTGAAGCGGATCGTGCCGCTCAGGCCCGTGACCGGGCCAAAGGCGGCGGCGAGGTTGAGGCCATCGGTACGGAACTCGCCATCGCTTACGACATTCCCGCCGGCCCAGCGAATTCGCCCCTGTCCGTTCAGCGTGCCATAGACATTGGCGATCATGCCGAGGGTGAGCGGGGTGACCGCTTCGGGCTGCAGCGCCTTGCCGAACCGCAGCCGGTCCACATCGAGCACGGCGTCGCCCGCGCCCCGTGACAGATCGTGGCGGACGGCAACCTTGGTGACTGCTACGCCCGATCGTGGTTCGCGCAAGGTGGCGGTGGCGGCGATGCGGCCCCCGAGCAGGACAAGCCTGACGTCGCTGGAGACGAGCTGACGCAAGCGCGGCGACGCCGTCTCGGTATCGTCAACCTTGATGCCGCCGTCGAGGGTGAAGCGACTGCCGGCAAGCGCCCAGCGCCCCGCCCCGTCCGAGATCAGCAGGGGAACCGCCGCGAGCTTGCCAGCCGCCTCCTCGAAGCGGCCCGACAGGCCGTTTGCGCCGGCCTGACCGTCCAGCATGGCGACATCGAGCCGGGTCGGCGCCATCGGATCGCCCAGCCGAACCGCAAGCGCATCGAGCCGGAAACCCGGCCGCGCCACCGCGATGTCGAGCGAGCGCGCGGCCAGCGTCAACGGCTGACCGCCCACCGCGCCGCGCAGCCGGGGTGCCGCTATCCGGGCACCGCCATAAATGCGGCCGGCAGCGGTGCGCCCGAGCAACGCGCCCTGAACCGGGCAGACCGGCAGGCTGGCCCGGCCGATCACGGTTCCAGCGATAGCAAGGCGGTTGAATGCGAGCGGCGCGCAGCCTGGATTGAGCGCGAAACGCCCGTCTCCGGCGAAGGCCAGCCGGATCGGCAGATCCAGCCCCTCGATACGGCCGTCGGCGAGGGGACCGTCCATCGTCACCCGAGTCGAGACCAGGGTCTCGCCGCGCCGGCCCGGGCCGAACAGGATCGGGGCGAAGGCCAGCCGCGCGCCCGCGGCGCGCGTCGGCGCGATAGTCGCAGACCCGCTCAACGGCGCGCCCGGGACGGCCTGGCGCAGGCTCATCGACAATTGGGGTAGACCGCCGCCCGACAGCTCGATGCTGGCATTCGCGACGGCGCCGCCCTGCGGCCAGCGCCAGCCCAGGCCTTCCGATCCCTCGGACCGCACCAGCAGGCGCCCGCCGCCTGCAGCAGCCCCATCGATGCGCTCGATCCGCAGGCCGCCGCCTTCTGGAGCATGACTGAGGGAGAAGGCGGCGATCCCGTCGACCCCGCGCGCGGACCGCCGCAACGCCTGCCCCCATGCCGCCAGCACGGGGCCGACGGGAACACCGTCCACCGCCAGCTGTCGCGCGATGCGATCAACTACCATCGGATCGAGCCTGCCACTGATCAGACGCAGGTCGCCTTTCGCCGACGCAGTGTGCGCTCTGGGGTCGGCCTGCCAGTCGGCAGCCAGCACCAGGCGATCGGCGGCCATAGCGGCGTGGCGGAGCCGCTCCGCACCAAGCCGCGCATTGCCGGCCAGCCGCTTCGGCGAAAGATCGAAACCGACCGATCCGAACAGGCGCCCTGCTTGCGTCGGACCGGCGATCAACTGCCCCCGTTCGATCCCGAGCGTCCCGCGCCAGCGCGTGAGATCGCCGTCGCCGCGCGCGTCGATCGCAAGCGTGGGCGCCATGATCGTCGCCTGGGGACAGCCGATTCTCCGCGCGCTTGCCGGCCCCTTGGCGAAGGGTTTTCCCCCCGCCATATGCAGGCCGATGCGTGCCGTGACGCCGGTGACGGTACATCCTCCGGCCGCCAGGCGATCCGAACCCAGGTCGAGCGTGCCGCGGAATCCGTCCTTGAGATTGCCCCGGCCATCCAGCGTCGTGCGAACCATCCCCTGGGGTGTATCCACATCGAAGCCCATCCTGCGTGCGGTGAGACCGATATCGGGCAAGGCGAAGGGCTGATCGCTCTTCGTTTCCGGCAGCAGTCGGTCGATCGCGCCCAGCGACAGCTTTCCGTCGACCAGTCGCCCCCGCAGCCGCACGCCGCCGGCATCGATCGCGCGGACGCGAACCCCTGTCAGCCCGACGGCCAGTTCGATCTCGGCCCAGTCGGCGGTCAGATCCGGGTGGGCGGGGTCGCCGATGCGGATGGCCTCGATCCGCTGGGTACGAAACCCGACACGGGTGAGGCGATAGCTGGCCGGCACCCCCTTCGCCGCCAGCGCCTCATCGATATAGGAAGCGGCGATGGGCGTCCGCTCGGTCCATAGCCAGACTGCACCGCCAACGAGCAGCACCGTCCCAGCACCGATCGCCAGCAGCGGGCGGGACAAAACTCTGGACGCAACCTCCATCAGCGCAGGCTAGGGGCCAAATGCGTGTCCCGCAATGGCGGGCGCGCCTTCCAGAACATGGTTAACCAACCCTCAACACCTTGCCCGCATAACGGCACGCAGAGGAAACAGATGCCGCGCGGGGCCGGTTCCGCGCCGGCTTCCCCGGGTCCGTGGAGAACCGAGTGTCGATCCAGAATGCCAACGCCCTCGTCCAGCGGCTGGGCCCCTGCCGCATCGCGCTCGACCGGCAGGCGCATGCCGATCTGGCCCGCGAACTGGCGCTGATGGGTTGCGAGACAATCGACGTATCCGCCCTGTCCGCCGCCGCCCGGAATCGTGGAACGACCGCAGGCTTCCTAGCGTGGACCCAGCCAGATGCGGGCGCGGATTTCGTGCAGGCGCTTCGCCCCTTCCGACAGACGGACATATTGGTGTTGCAGAGCGCGGGCCAGGATCGCCCCGCGCTGGAACGCACGTTGTTCGACGCCGGCTGGCAGCGCCACCCGGGCGGGATGGCGATGGGAGATTATTCGTCCTGGACGGCGGAGATGATGCCCGGCGCGACGCTGTGGCAGCGTGCGAAGGGCAAGGATCCGTCGTGGCTGCGCAAGGGCGTCGAGGCCGATGCGCTGATCGCCCGTTACGTGGCGGCGGCAAACCATGTCCGCCCCGGTGATCGCATCCTGGTTGACGGCCAGGGATCAGCCGATGGCAGCGCAATCCTGATGGCGCTGTCGCGCGGCGGATCGACGGTACGGGTGTCGAAGGACAGGGGACAGTGGAACGGCGGCGGCGAGACCGTCGATGCGGGCCTGAGCCGGCTGGCCGATCACTCGATCGACCTCATCGTCGCGCTGGAGCCTGCCGTTCCCGAGGATTGGATCGCCCGGCTCGACGATTATGCGCGGGTGCTGAAGCATGACGGCCGTATCGTCATCGGCTGGCAACAGCGCGCGGACGACCCCGCATGCCCTTCCGACTGGGCCAGCTTCAGCGATGCCGTTTCCGAATATTTCCTGCCCGAGAAGCGCTATGTGCAGTTTCCGGTCAGCCCCAATCCGGCAGGGCCCCACGCCATCATGGCCGTGGAGGCGGAACAGGCCGCCGCCACCGAATGGCTGATCATGGTCGCCTCCGCCAACCCGCTGATCGGTGCGGCCGCTGCCGAAACCTACGACAATCCGGCCTTTCCCGCCGCCAGGGGACCGCTGCCGGCCCTTGTCGATTTCGGTGCGGCCTATGATAATCCCTGGCTCTACCGCAGCCTGGTGCAGATGGGTGAGCGGATCGACCATGAGGTCAAGCTCGCCCGGCTCGCCGAATGCGTGATCGAGGATTCGCGGGAGGATTCGGCCGATCGCGGCGCCGCCATCGCGGTGCTCGGCTATCGTGTGCTGGAGATGCGCCGCGCCGACCTGGCGATGGCGATGCTGCCACTGATACAGGCCTATGCCGGCCGGCACCTGGCGGAGGACACGCCCGTCCATGTGCGCCGCTGGCGCATCTCGCTCGCCTTCCTGGCGGGCCGGCTCAACGAGCTGATCGAGGATCGGGCTGCCGCCAGGCGCTGGTATCGCGAAGCGGCCGAAGCCGACTGGGCAGACTTTTCGCCGCTGCTCGCCACCAAGACCATCGCCGCCTCATTCTACGAGGCGCGTATCCATCTTGCCGATGGGGATCCGCAGACCGCGCTCGCCTGCTTCCGCCATGGCGCCGACACAGCGCTGAAGGCCGCGGCTTTCCCGCACGAACAGCAGATGGGCGCCGACGGCCAGCCGCTGCCCTTCTACCTGCAGGAACTGGCCGAGGTGATCGACATGGGATCGCAATGCGCCAACGCGCTCGCCCATTTCCCGCTGTGGCAACGCGACCCGGGCCTGTTCTGGCGCCAGGTCGACATACGCCGTTTCGGCCTCGCCTCCTGGGCGCGCGACCTGGAACGTGAAAATGCGCAGCTGCGGGCTGCCTGAGGGAGATTATCGATGAACGCCCCGCTGCACGACTTCGCCCTCCCCGGCCTCAAGACGATCCACGCCAACGGACATGCGATCCATTATCTCGAACAGGGAGCCGGCTGGCGTTACGACACGCTGCTCGACAAGGAACCCGAGACGATCGAATGGATCGACGGCTTCGAACCCGGCGACACTCTGTGGGACATCGGCGCCAATGTGGGCATCTACAGCATCTACGCAGGGGTAAAGGGGGTCCGCACCTTCGGTTTCGAGCCGCATTTCGCCAATTACCACCAGTTCTGCACCACGATCGCGTTGAACGGGCTGCAGGATGTGGTGACGCCGCTCTGCCTGGCCTTCGCCGAGGGCAAATCGATCGCCGAGATGAACCTGGCGAGCCTCGACATCGGAACCTCGATGAGCAATTTCGGCGAGGCGCGGGACTTCCGGGGCCAGCCCTTCGAGCCTGCTTTCCGGCAGGGAATGGTCGGTTACGACATCGACAGCTTCATCGCCGATTTCGGCATGGAAGTGCCGACCCATCTGAAGATCGATGTCGACGGCATCGAACTGCCGATCATCCGTGGCGCGCGCCATACGCTCGCCGACGCGCGGCTCCGCTCCGTTTCCATAGAATTGATCGACAGCGACGAGGCACAGGTTTCGGCTGTCACCGCCATCCTCGAAAAAGCCGGCCTGCACTTCGTGCACAAGCGGCAGAATGCGGCCTTCGCCACGCCGCAGACCCGAGACGTGCTGAACTTTCTTTTCCATCGCGATCCGGCGAGCCTGGCCAAGCGGCCCGAACCGGCTGCCGAGCCCGTCGCGAACGAGGATTTCACGACCGACCAGCTGATCGAGCGGATCGCGAGCCGTATCGCGGCAGCGCCGCTCGATGATCAGCCCTGCGGCAATATCTTCGCCGAGGATATGTTTCCCGAACCTGTCTATCGCGATCTTCTGGCGATGCTTCCAGCCGACGAGGCCTATGACCCGATCGAGCATCCCGATGCCGTTGCGGCTGACGGAAGCATTACCCGCTATCTGCTCGATCTGACCTATGACTCGCTCGACCGCCTGGCGCTGGAGACGCAGCCGTTCTGGGAAGCGATGATCGGCGTATTCACCGCACCCGCCATCACCGACGCCATCGTCGCCAAATATGGCGACACGCTCCGCAAACGCTTCGGCGACGCGATCCCGGAACTGATCCCGGTGCCCATCCTGTATCGCGATCTGCCGGGCTACCGGATCGGAATCCATCCCGACGCGACGAGCAAGGTGGCCACGCTGCAATTCTATCTGCCCGAGGATGACAGCCAGCTTCACCTGGGAACGGTGTTCCACAAGCGCAGCGGGGACGGATTCGAACGCCTCAAGAAGAACCGCTTCCAGCCCAACACGGCCTATTCCTTCGTCCGCACGGAGGAAAGCTGGCACAGTGTGGACGAGATCGGGCCGGATGAGCGCGTCCGTAATACGCTGGCCGTCACATTCTACATAAAGGGCCAGGAATATCGCTCCCGGACCATGGCGGAAGCAGATCCGAACATCCGCTGGTCGCCGGTCTACACGCCGCAGATGAGCCGCGCGCTGAAGGGCCTGACAAAGGATTTCACGCGCCGCGACGATGTCGCATCGCTGTTCGCCGAAGGCGGGATCGGGATCGAGCTGGGCGTGGCGGCAGGCGACTTTTCGGAGCGGATACTGCGCTATCCCCATATCGGACATCTCTACAGCGTCGACATGTGGGCGGGCGATCGTGGCCATGGCATCGAGCAATATCGGGAGGCCGTTGCCCGGCTGAGCCCCTATCGCGAGCGGAATACGACGCTGCGAATGCGCTTCGACGAGGCGCTCTGCCTGTT
The DNA here is from genome assembly GCF_002355275.1 of Rhizorhabdus dicambivorans. Taxonomy (NCBI): domain Bacteria; kingdom Pseudomonadati; phylum Pseudomonadota; class Alphaproteobacteria; order Sphingomonadales; family Rhizorhabdaceae; genus Rhizorhabdus; species Rhizorhabdus dicambivorans. The sequence continues at coordinate 3,792,248 of NZ_CP023449.1, forward strand.
CCCCGACGAGTATTTCGACTTCATCTATGTCGACGGCTACGCGCATGATGGCGAGCTCAATGGCGCAACCTTCCGCGAATGGCTGCCCAAGCTGAAACGAGGCGGGATCATCGCGGGCGATGACTATGCGCCGGACTGGCCGCTGGTCGTCGCTGCCGTCGATGCATTCTGCGCCGACAATGGGCTCGAACTTCATGTCATCGATTGCCATGAGGATTCGTGGAACTCGATGTACCCGACATGGTTCGCGATGAAGCCCTGAGGCCCGCAATGTACCATCATCTCCTGCTGAAACCCGATCGCGCGGCGTCCACGACACGGGCCGCGATCCTGGACCATGGCCGCACGGTGCTGGAGGTCGAGTCGCAGGCGCTGGCCCTGCTGCGCGACGTGCTCGACGAGGAGTTCGCCGACGCGGTGGAGCTGATCCTGGCGACACGAGGGCGCGTCGTCGTCAGCGGCATGGGGAAATCGGGCCATATCGCCCGCAAGATGGCGGCGACTTTTGCCTCGACCGGCACACCGGCCATCTTCGTCCATCCGGGCGAGGCGGCGCATGGCGATCTCGGCATGCTGCTGGCGGGCGACCTGCTCGTTCTGCTGTCCAATTCGGGGGCCACCCCCGAACTGCGGCCGATCATGGATTATGCGCAGAGCCTTGCCTGTCCGATCGTCGCGATCAGCTCACAGCGCCATTCACCGATGGCACAGGCGGCGCGCGCCGCGATCATCCTGCCTGCGGTGCGGGAAGCCTGTCCGGCGAATATCTCCCCCACCGCCTCCACCACGCTGATGCTCGCCCTGGGCGATGCGCTCGCGGTCGCGACGATGAGCGTTCGCGGCATCACCCGCCAGCAGCTCGAACGCCTCCATCCTGGCGGAGCGATCGGGCTGAGGCTGCTGCCCATCAACGAGATCATGCATAGCGGGGACCAGCTACCGCTGGTCACCGCCGGCGCCCCGATGCGCGATGTGCTGGTGACGATGACCGAAAAGAGCCTTGGCATCGCCGGAGTGATGGATGAGGAAGGCCGGCTGATCGGCACGATCACCGATGGCGATCTTCGCCGCAACATCGATCGGCTGCTGCTTAGCAACGCCGCCGACGTGATGACCCGCCACCCCAAGACGATCCCCGATGGTACCTATGCCGAAGACGCGCTGGCGATGATGAGCGCCAACAAGATCACGGCGCTGTTCGTCATGGATCATGCGACGCCGGAAAGGCCGGTCGGCCTCGTCCATATCCACGATTTCAGCCGGATGGGGGTCGGCTGAGCCGGACGGCTGGCGCCGCCGGAAAAATCGGCTAGCTTGCGCCGCGATGGCGACCAGTCAAATCGATCCTGCTCATGACGCCAGCGGCCATCGCGCCCGCCTGCGCAAGCGCCTGATCGAAGGCGGCCCCGAGGCGCTCCAGGACCATGAACTGGTCGAATATCTGCTCGCCCTTGCCATCCCGCGCCGCGACACCAAGCCGATGGCCCGGCGCCTGCTCAAGGAATATGGCGGCCTAGGCCCCCTGCTATCGGCCGATCCCGAATCGCTCGGCCGGATGGAGTTGAGCGAAGGAGTGATCGCGGCGCTCAAGATCGCCGAGGCGTCCGCGCTCCGACTGTTGCGCAGCGAGATCGAGCAGGGCGACATCCTGTCGAATTGGCAGGCGCTGAGCGATTATCTGCGTGCCGACATGGCGCATCGCTCGATCGAGCGGGTCCGCGTACTGCATCTGAACAGCAAGAACAGGCTGATCCGGGACGAACTGGTTTCCGAGGGATCGATCGACCAGGCGGCCGTGCATGTACGCGAGGTCATACGCCGCGCGATCGAACTGAGTTCGGTCGCGCTGATCATCGTCCATAACCACCCCACTCACTCATTTCGATCCCGCAGGATCACGTTCAAACACGTTGAAACACTAGAGAAATCGCCCATTTTTGGCATTGCGTAGTGGGGACGGTTTTGGCAAATTGGGGGCGGTTGAAGGGATAGAAAACGGCTTTCCGCTCCCAGTAAACGATCCCCGTTTCTCCTCGACCGATCCCAGTTGCGGACAAGGAGGAAACGCCATGCCAGCCCTGACCGACACCGCTATCCGACATGCGCTGAAGCGCGTCGAGATCAGCCGCAAGCAGGAGAACCTTGCCGATGGCGAGGGGCGCGGCACTGGCCGGCTCGTCCTTGTTCTCAAGCCGATGCCGAAGCGCGTCACGGCCGACTGGATGGCGCAGCAATGGCGTGACGGCAAACGCACCAAGAAGAAGATCGGTGCCTACCCTTCGACGTCGCTCGCGGAGGCTCGTGAGGTTTTCAAGCGCGACTATGCCGACGTGATCCAGAAGGGCCGGAGCATCAAGATCGCATCCGACACCCGCCCCGGCACTGTCGCTGACCTCTTCGAAGGATACGTCGCGTCACTCAAGGCTGCCGACAAGCCCTCCTGGAAGGAGACTGAGAAGGGCCTCAACAAGATCGCCGACACCCTTGGGCGCAACCGCCTCGCCCGCGAGATCGAGGCCGAGGAAGTCGTCGAACTGATCCGCCCGATCTATGAGCGCGGCGCCAAGTCGATGGCCGACCATGTGCGCTCCTACCTCCATGCGGCCTTTGGCTGGGGCATGAAGTCCGACAACGACTATCGGCAGCAGTCGGCTCGCCGCTTTCGCATCCCCTTCAATCCGGCGACAGGCATTCCGACCGAACCTAAGGTCAAGGGCACTCGCTGGCTCGACGAGGACGAGTTCGTGCAGCTCTATCGTTGGCTGGAATGCCCCGACACGCCGGTTCACCCGCCCTATACCCGCGCCGTCAGGATCATCATGCTGACCGGCCAGCGCGTCCAGGAGATCGCGAGCCTTCACATCGACCAGTGGGACGCGAAGGAAAAGATCATCGACTGGTCCAAGACCAAGAACAATCAGCCCCATGCCGTTCCTGTGCCTGAGTTGGCCGCAGAGCTACTCGCATCCATCAACGTCAACGAATATGGCTGGTTCTTCCCGTCGGCCACAGACCCGTCCAAGCCCGTCAGCCACGGCACGCTTTACTCGTTCATGTGGCGCCAGCGGGACCGCGGCGTGATACCCTATGTGACAAACCGCGACCTGCGCCGGACCTTCAAGACGCTGACCGGCAAGGCGGGGATCTCGAAAGAAATCCGCGACCGCCTTCAGAACCATGCTTTGCAGGACGTCAGCTCCAAGCACTATGACCGCTGGCACTACATGGTGGAAAAGCGCGCGGGCATGGCGAAATGGGACAAGTTCGTCCGCGCCATGCTCGCCAAGAAGCGCCTGAAAGCAGCGGCATGAGCCTCCGGCGCCCCCTAAAGCGGAAGTGAGAAGCAACTATGCGTATCGTAATCGGCCTGGCGTTGCTGGCGGCGCTGGCCACGGCGACCGCGGCCAAGGCCGATCCCTGCAAGGCCATTCCCGACCGCGGCCCGATGCCGTCCTATCTCCACCGGGGCGCGCACTTCTCCGGTCCTGTGGTCTATGTCGGCGATGGCGACTCCCTGTGCGTGGCCGTGGGCCAAGGGCCAGCCAACTGGGTGGAGATCCGGCTGAAGGATTTCTACGCGCCCGAACTCCACTCCCCCACCGGCCCTGCTGCCAAGGCCGCGCTGGAAAGACTTGCCATTGTCAACGCCGGGATAAAAACGGGCCAGGCACCGGTTTAAAATGGGGCCAGTTGGTTTGAACAAAAAGCCCCAAGGTTGAGGCTGGGCAGCATCGGCAGCGGGGAAGCGGCTGGAGCGGAGCGGAAGCCGATTTCCCGCTGCCGATGGCCGCCCGTTCTTAGGTCATTTATCCTCCCCCTTGTCCTTCTGGCGCTTGCGGCTGCTGGCGAGACGGAAGCTGTCACCATTCATCTCGAGAATGTGGACGTGGTGTGTCAGCCGGTCGAGCAGGGCGCCGGTCAGGCGTTCGGAGCCGAACACCGATGTCCATTCATCGAAGGGCAGATTGCTGGTGATCAGCGTGCTGCCGCGTTCATAGCGCTGGCTGAGTACCTCGAACAGCAACTCGCCGCCCACGGCGGTGAATGGTACATATCCCAACTCGTCGAGGATCAGCAGCTTTACAGATGCCAGATGCTTTTGCAGGCTGCGCAAGCGACGCTCGTCGCGAGCCTCCATCAGGTCATGGACCAACGCCGCGGCCGTTGTGAAGGCCACGCTGTGCCCTTTCTGGCACGCAGCCAGTCCTAGCGCGAGGGCGGTGTGGGTCTTACCGGTGCCGCTGGGGCCCAGCGCAATGACATTACGCCGCCGCTCGATCCATTCACCGCGCGCCAGTTCCAGAACCAAGGCCTTGTTCAGTGATGGCTGGGCTGCAAAGTCGAAGGTGTCAAAGCTCTTGGTGTGCGGGAAGCGAGCCATGCGGATACGGCGCTCCACCATCCGGCGCTCGCGATCAATCCGTTCAAGTTCGCACAGGCGCAGCAGATAGCGGGGGTAATCGGCCCGATCCTGCGCGGCCTCGAAGGCGACCTTCTCATACTCGCGCACAAAGGTGGGCAGCTTGAGCGCTTTGAGATGGTTGGCCAGTAGTACAGCGGGCGGCACGCTGGTGGGTTCGGCCTCGATGGCTGGCAGCGGCATCATGGGATCACTCATGCTGCCACTCCCGTCGCTGGAGTGCCTGCCTGCGAGAGCAGGCCCATGTAGGTGCGCGGATCGGTACGCCCGACATTCGCGCGCGGCAAATGCGGGTAAAATTGCAGATCGAGGCGCGGCACACGCTGTTCGAGGCGGGCCAGCGCGATCATCTTGATCGCATCGAAGCTGATTGCCCCCATCTCCAGCGCGCGGGCCACTGCCCATTCCACCAGGGACTGCTCGAAGCGTTCGCATAGCCGCAGCACCTGGATGAACTCGCGCCGTCCCTCTTTGCCGCTGCGCGCCTCCATCAGTCGTCGGATGCGATGCATCGGTTCAGCCAGCACCCAGCCATCGAGCGGCGCTGCCTGATCAAGCGCGCGGGGTTTCTGTTCTAACAGCGCCAGATAGTGCAGCGGGTTGGCAATGAAGTCCTCCCGCTCATAGCTGCGCGGATGCACTGCGATCAGCTCCCCGCCACAGATGATCGCAACCCGATCGACATAGCCTTTGATTACGACCTCCTGGTGGGCATAGGCCGTCGGCACCGAATAATCATTGGTACGATAGCGCACCAGCGACATCGACGAGGCCCGCCCCGTCACCATATGGCAGGGATCGAACGGCACCGCCGGTAGCGGCATAAAGGCCGCCAGATCAGCCACCAGCCTGTCACCGATGCTGCGCTCATGCCCGCGCAAGATGGCCTGTCGTCGCTCCATGCATTGTTCGACAAAGCGCGCGTTCAGCGCATCAAAGCTGGGCGCCTCTGGCCTCGGCACCATGAAGTGGCGCCGGGAATAACCGACCAGCCCCTCGACCTTGCCCTTGTCGTTACCCTTGCCGGGGCGCCCGAATTTGTCTTCGAACAGGTAATGGCTCTGGAGGGTCGAGAACATCCGGCTGCGCTCGCGCTTCCCGTCGCCCAGGATCTGCGCCACTGCCAGCTTGGTGTTGTCATACAGGATCGACTGCGGGATGCCGCCGAAGAAGGCAAAGGCCGCCACGTGCCCTTCGCAAAATGCCTCAGCCACCTCGGCAGGATAGGCTTTAACGAACGGCGCATCGCTGTGCGGCAGGTCCATGCAGAAATAGTGGAACCGCACCAACTTGCCGTCGATGATCCCGTCCGCCTCACCAAAATCCACCTGCGCATGCCCCGGCTTGTGGCTCAATGGTATGAACACCTCGCGGCTGCGCAACTTGGCGCCCGCCACATAGTCGCGAACAATGGTGATGCCGCCGGTGAAGCCATGTTCATCGCGCAGACGCTCGAAAATACGCGCGGCAGTGTGTCGCTGTTTGATGTGAACCTTGCGGTCATCCACCAGGATTTGGTCAATGATGTCGGTAAATCCGGACAGCTTGCGGCTGTAGGTTTGCCCGCTCCGGCCGTGCGCTGCTGGCTCTGGAAAGCACAGCATCTTGTCGACGGTCTTGCGATTGATCCCAAAATACCGGGCGGCAGCGCGACGGCTCATCCCGTCAATCAGCACGGCGCGGCGGACCTTCTGATAAAGCTCCACTCTCTTCATCCTCCACCTCCGCCCAAAAACGGAGGTCTAGCAGGACTGGCCCCTTTTTAATCCGGTGAGACTGGCCGATCCGTGGCCCCTTTTATTCCCGGTGTTCTCAGCCATGGGCCGGAACGCGGAATGCATCGCCAACCATAAGTCCTACGACCGTGTGGTGGCCACCTGCCGGATTGGCGGACGCTCCGTCGGGGACCTACTGAAGGCGGCAGGAAACGTCGAGGGCGGCAACGGATACGACCAGAGCAAGCGTTAGCCCGACCTTTGGTGGCGCTTAAATGCGATCTGAAAACCGATCATAGGCATCGATCCGCCGGACCGGGAGATCGACCTCATACCGATAGATTTCCGATCTCAAGAACCGAAGCTCAGCCTCGCGTTGGGCTTCGGGAACGTCGATATACCAAGCGCGCGGCTGCGGGCCGGGATCGCCGTTCCAACGGTATCCCCGCGCCTTGAGAACATCCTTGAGGTCGAAGGGCGAGTTCTCCGCCCAGATGCGCCAGGCGACAGTACGAGCGCCGGCCAGAAGGCGGCTAAGGCCCGTAACGCCAGATCGGGGCAGCCGCATCGCCAACAGCTCGATCGTCGCAAGACAGTCGTGCATCGCACGGTGACGGTCATAGAAGAAGCCGGCCGCCTGAGCGAGATAGGCGAGCTTCGCGCCCTCGAATCCTTCCGCCGCCCAGTCGACCTGGCTGAGCGAGCAGGCCCAGGGCTTCGTCGAGAACACGTCGCTGAAGCGCTCGAGGAAGCGGCGGTCGAACGCCGCGTTGTGCGCGATGACGAGCGAAGCTGGCGCCGCGAATTTGGCCACCAGGGCGGGATCGATGATCTGGCCAGCCACCATCTCGTTGGTGATGCCTGTGATCGCGGTGATCTCCGGGAGAATAAGCTCGCTCGGCTGATGCAGCCCTTGGAAGCTGTCGCCCACACTGAAAACGGTGCCATCCAAGCCGTAGCTGAATGGCGTCATGGCGAGTTCTATGATCTCGTCGCGCTGGGGATCGAGCCCCGTTGTCTCCACATCCACCACCATGCCGAGTCGGACGGGAGTTTCGGGAGACGGCATATTGGATGGACGCGGCTTAAGACGCCGGATGACGCGATAATCGCCGGTCGCCTCTAGCGTCTGCGCCATGGACTCCAGATGGTCAGAAGAGGTCGTCATCTTGCACTTCATACCCAGAGGCTTGGGTCATGCCGGTCCAGGCCTGAGCAAAACACAGACCTCATCGCTTGGTGTCATGATTGTCGTGCGCGCCCTTGCGCGTGTGACGCTGACCCGAAAATTCTGACGCGCCTGCGTCATCGCCCCATCGTGGACATTGCCGGAGACGATCCGATCAGGATTAGCCACGATTTCGCCCTTGAACCGTTTTGGCCATCCTTCAAAGATCACAACCTCGTCGAATTGCTTTCCCTTCGCCTTGTGCATGTTCATCACCACGATGCCGGATTCAGGCTTGTGGGCCGTTGCGAAATGCTCCTGAACAAATGACTGGCGGGTGATCGCAAGCGCGTTGCTATAGCCGCCGACGTCACGCCAGTCCTGCGCCAACCCCTGACGGAGCTGCGTACCGCGCTCGAGCAGACGCACGTTACGGACGTCCTTTGCGACATCATTCAGTCTCTGACAGGCCCCGGCGTCCAGCACGCCGCGCACCGCAACCCAATCTGCACCCGGATCGCCCGTGAGCGTCAGCGCAGCAGTTGCCTGATGTACGGCATAGGTTCCCTGCAAGACACTGTTGCCAGGCGTCGGTCGTCCTTTCTCTAGACATTCGTTCCACTTGGACAGCGCCTTCCGGAACCGCGCAGCCTCGTCCATGTCGCCCTTGGTCGGCGTGGCGCCACCTCGACCGTGGAAATAGCTGCACATCAACTCGACAAATGCGTCGAAACATCCGTCATGCCCGCGCTGTTGGAGCAGGAAAGCAATGATCTCTGCGGCAAGGATCGGGCCTTCCATATCGACAGCTGCTGAGTGGGAAATCGGCGGAACATTGCCGAATGGCTCGCGCAGGACGTCAGACACCATCCGCGTCATTTTCTTGGTCGGCACGAGAATCGCCAACGACCAGTTGCGCCGGCCAGACTCAACCAAGCGCTTCCGGGCCTGCAACACTTGGCCAACCAGTGAAGCGTAAGCCTGGTTGGTGTTCGACGCGAACGGCGCGTAGCCGATCCCCTGGTATTCCTTCTGCCGAAAATTGCCGGTCAGGATGTCATTGCCGAATAGAGCAATCTCAGTCCCCTTACTCCGATGGTTGTCACCGGCGAGATCGTGAGCCGTTGGCGCGAAGGCTGCCGTGAAGTGGTTCAGCCTTTCCGGATCGGCGCCGATGAAATCGAAGATGCGCTGCTCCGGGTCGGCAAGAGCGATCAACGTGCTGTTGGCGCCGAGGGCTTGGACCACCCGCCATTGATCGGCGCTGGTGTCCTGAAACTCATCCAGGATAATGTACGGATACATCGTAGAGATGAGCCCTCGAACCTTATCCGAGCCATGAAGCAGGGTCGCCACGCGGCCTGCGAACAGGTCGAAGCAGACCTTCCCTTCTTCGGTCGCCAACCGGACACGCTCCGCTTCCTCCTTCGCGCGCTTCTCGGCCTTTTCTTCGTCCGACAGATTCTTGGCCGCCTTGTAGCCGCTTCGAACCGCCGACAATGCAATCGCCTCATTCGGAGGCGTGAGGATCGTCATCCGTCGTGGAAAACCGACAAGGTAGCCGTGCGTTTTAAGGATGCGCCAGAAGAACGAATGGTAGGTATCGACCTCGATCCGTCGCCTCTCCTCTCGCGTGATTGCGCTTTCCTCGTCGATCGCCTCCAGCACGCGGGAAACGGTTGCGCGCGCGAAGCTGAGGAACAGGATGCGCTGTCCTGGCTTCAATTTCTCCCGCGCGATCTTGGCCGCTTTGAGGATAGAGACGGTAGTCTTCCCCGAACCGGGGCCGCCGGTGACGAGTTGATGCCCAACCGCTTGTAGAATTTCCTTCTGCGCTTCTGTCAGGTCGACCACAGCACAATCGCCTATCCTAACAGATCAGCAAAATCGTCTTCGCCTTCGGCGTCGGCTTCGACTGGCTGTGGAGGCGGATCGCACAGCGCTTTCAAGGTGACGCAGGCATCGCGGAGCCACTGCGGGATTTCGGCTTCAGAGCACTGGGCCAAAAATTCGGCTATTCCCCAATTGCCTTTCGACCAGCCAAAATAGTCCGCAAGCGCCGCAGCCGCCTGGGCCTTAGGATCGGGGTATTTCGCGAGCAGATGCTGCGGCCAATCGAGCTGATCGGCAAACCGCTCCAGTGCGGCCGGCGCGGTGTTCTTGAGGATCAGATCCTCGACACCCTTCTCGTCGTGCATGAACAGGCGTTCCACCTGCGCCTCAATGGCTGCTTTGGCAGCATCCGTCTGCTTGTCGCATAACGCAAAGGTCCGTTTTCCGAGACTTTTGTACAGCGCCCCAAGGTCGGCGATCTGGGTCTCGCTTCCGGCGTCGATCACGCAGACGCCCAAGGCTTCCAAAGACGCATAGGTCGCGGGATTGAGCTCCGCCAATCGGCGCGCGACGACCGGAAAGGAGGTCGCCTCCGTCGCACCTTCGGCGATGAGGACACGGCGCGAAAGGAGCCCCTCGCAAAACCGGGTTCGGAAATCCTGCCGATAACGCTTGTGCTTTATGCTCTCCGGCAACTCGATTTTGGATTGGTTCAGTTGGCCATTGTCCGATCGCGAGAGGATGACGGTTTCGTCGAGGCTGAATTCTTCGAGCACATACGGCGAGTGCGACGTGAAGAGCGACTGCGCCGACAGCTTGCGCAGCTCATGGACAATCCGCTTCTGCGCGTATGGCGGAATTGCCGTTTCGGCTTCCTCCATCGCAAAAATGACATTCTGCTTGTCCTCGGCGATCTGTGACAGCATCGCGAGCACCAGCATGTTGATCGTCCCCGTTCCCTGCCGAAAGAAGGGAGCGGCATGATCGCCCGCGCCTGTGGCGATGAACGCGGTGATGACCTTGCGCAAATGCTCGCGTGTCAGGTTCGACACCTTAAGGTGCGGCTTCACTCCCCATTCGCGCGGGACGTATTTCTTCAGCGACTTGTCGATGCTCTCGAGCACGCCCGAGATGCCAATGGCCGGGTCGCTCGCGACATCGTAGGCTGCAAGCGTTCCGATCGTCCCTTCCCACATCTGCGGCCGGATTTCCTTCAGCCGGAGGATTATGTCCAGCAGGCTGCCATGTTCCAAGCTGAGCGCCCGAGATCCTGTCCTCAACGACCGCAGGAAAAGAAATCCGCAGTGCTGCTTGTCCTTCTTCGAGAACGATGCAGGTGTCTCATCCTCTGACAGGCTGCGCGTGAAATAGCTGTTGCCGACGAAGTCATCCTCATCAGGATCGTATTGGCCGACGAATGTGACGCGCAGCGCGGCCTTGATCTCGGCAGTATCGACCCCAGCCGGGTCGGCCTCCTGATAGAAGTCTCCGGTAGTAGTGTTCAGCCACTCGACGTTGGCTCCAAATCGTGCCTCCTGCTCCGGCGACAGATTGGTGATCGTCACCTCGACCGTGATTTTCGGTGCGGGACCTGGCTCCGCGTCCTCGGGAGCATCGGGGTCTGGACTGGGAAGATAGCGCCCTTGATAGAAATCATGTTCATCCACGGGTGGTCGCCGGCTCAGCCGGTCCGGCCCCAAGGCGAGATCGATCGCCTCGAATACTGACGATTTGCCAGTATTGTTGTCGCCGATCAGTACGGCGTGATCAGGCAGCACCAGTTTGGCCGACTGGATGCCGCGAAAATTTTCGATCACTACCGAGAATATCTTCAACGCCCTGCCCCCCTTTAGGCCCCCATTCGGTTAGCCCGCGCAGCTATATCTGTACATCGCGCCATGAGCGCCTCGAACGGCTCTCCGTCATCGAAGAGCAGCCCATCCTCGACCATGCGGGCATAGTCGTCCCTCAGCGCCTTCGCGCCATCGCCGACCGGCACGAGCTGTAGGCCGCCGCTGACGGCCGCTGCATAGTTGATCGGCGTGCGGTCGGCGGCCTTCTCCGCAAAGAACATCGACTTGTGCCGGGCGACAGCGTTGGCCAGTTCGCGATCGGCGAAAGCAGCTTCCGCGAAGCCGGCTTCATCCAGCCGGACGACATCGTGCCAGTGTCGCGCGAAGCGGTCGCCGCGCAGCCGCTCCTGGAGGCAGAAGACGTGAATGGCGGTCGCCTTCTCCCAGAAGGTCCGCTCCGCATGCATGACTCGCGGCCGCGCCATCGGGAATACCAGTCCGTCGATCAGGCCGGCGGCGTCGCAGGAGACATCGCGCAGGCTCGCCGGTTCGCCCGTCGAGCGGGCGCCAAACTCCAGCATGACGCTGGGCGCGACATAGCCTGACCCGGCCGCGGTCGCCTCATAGTCGATGAAGAGCCTGTCATCCTCGACGCGGATAGCCGCCGCCAGTCCTTCGGCGGCCAGCGCGTTCGCGATCACGGGCTGCACGGTTTCCGCGACCCAGGCCGGCAAACGCCGACGGACCTCGCTGGACCAGCGTTTTTCCTCGCTCCGCGTTTTCGGCACACCCTCGCCATTGTCCCCGACCAAGTCGGGCGCAATCGCTCGAATGTCGTAGGTCAGATCGACATCTTCGGAAAACCGATGGATGACCTGATAGGCTTTCGACAGCGATGTGCCGCCCTTGAACACCAGATGGTCACCAAGCGGCGCCGCGTAGAGCGTGCTCAACGCCCACACCACCCAGACGTCCTTTTCGAGCAGATGCGCGGGCCGCCCCGAACGATCAGCCGCGACGCCAAGGGCGTCGCGGCGATCCTGAGCCGAGAGGAGCAGGAAGGTTTCAGCCATAGGCCGCCTTCCCGACACTCTGCGCCAACCATGTCGGAAGCTGCGGCGCGGCCGCCACCAATTCGCCAAATGCGCTGGGCGGCAGCTTTCGCTTCAATGTCCTGAGCGCAGTTTCGGCTTTCTCCGGGCCGAGCCAGGCCAAGGCCCGGACGGCCTCTCCCGCCGGCCGGTTGGCCAGAGCCAATTGCCAGCGCGGGGCATGGCGCAATTCCACGACCTGCTTGCCGAGATTCATCTTCCGGCTGCGCCCAGAAGTCAGATAGACCGAGCGAACCGGCACCTGTGTCGTCAGGCCAAGGGCGTTTGCGGCCGCCGCACCGTTCGAGACAATGGTCTCGCCACGCTGGCTGGCAAGGGCCTCCACAGCCTGTTCGACCGACGGCGCGCGCGTCCCGAACCGACTGGCGACGGGGCGGAGATAGACACCGCGCCCAGCCCGGATGAGTTGCTCGCGTTCGGCCAGACGCGACAAGGCCTGGTCCACTGCGGCGCGATTGCCGAGATGGAGCAGCCCCTTAGCGGACACAGAAGCGCCCTCGGGCAAACCCGCCATATGCGACAGAATCTGTTCGGTCAGCCGTGTCATTGTCTTTCTCCTGTCAGGAACATACGCAGTTTTCTGACAGTTTTCAAGGAAAGCGCCTTCGGTGCGGAAAAGCACGGACAAGGGGGGAAAGCCTTCCCCTGCGGTCGAGCCAAAGGGTCTCGCCCGACCCCTTCTGCGGGGAGATCCCCGCAACGCCCCCATAGAGTGAGAGTGCGGACGGGTTTCCCGTGACGGGTTGAGGGCTGGAGAAGAGGTTTCCGGCGCCCGTCGCGGAGAACCGCGATGTTCAGCAAAAACCACAGTGCCCGCGCCAGTTCAGGCCGGACGAGCCTCTATGACGACATCACCGACAAGATCATCGCCGAGCTTGAGGCGGGCCGTGCGCCCTGGGTCCAGCCATGGGGATCGGCCGCGGCCAAGGCGCCGCTCGCCATGCCCCGCAACGCTGCGACCGGACGGCACTATTCCGGCATCAACGTGCTCATCCTCTGGGGGGCGGTGATCCAGCACGGCTTCCCCGGCCAGAGTTGGCTCACCTTCCGCCAGGCACTGTCGCTGGGCGGCAATGTCCGCAAGGGTGAGCATGGCACGACCGTCGTCTATGCCGACCGCTTCACGCCGGAGGACGAGAAGCGCCGAGCCCGCGAGACCGGCGAGGACGCCGCCGCGATTCCGTTCCTCAAGCGCTTCACCGTCTTCAACGCCGCGCAATGCGACGGCCTGCCGGACAACATCGCCGCCATCGCTCCACCGCCGCCACCCGGCCTCATCGAGCCGCGCGTCGAGGCTCTGATCGAAGCGACGGGCATCGATTTCCGCATCGGCGGCGATCGCGCCTTCTATGTGCCGGCGCACGACTATGTGCAGGTGCCGCCGCCGCAGGCCTATTTCGAGCCGATCAACTGGCACCGCACGGCCCTACACGAACTCGGGCACGCCAGCGGCCATGCCTCCCGACTTGGTCGCGACCTGACCGGCGGCTTCGGCACGAAGAAATACGCCTTCGAGGAGTTGGTGGCCTTATCTGGACAGTCTGCGCCGCTCGCAACTTTGCAGTAAGGTCGGCGATGGACGCCCACGGTAGGCAGTAATCAGGCTGGCCGTAGCGCTGACCCAAGAGCTGGCGGAGGCCAGCCTGATTGCTGCCGGGTCATAGTGCGCAACGGTGTGAAGGTCAGCTTCCCGGTGGGGGGGCCGGGGGGAGGGCTTCGCGCCGGTGTCGATCATTACTGTTTGCGAGCGCCGCGAGGCCAGGGGCCTCGATGCGCATGTGCCGCTGATCCTGCGCGGCGACGCGCTCTATGATCCCGATCTGGATCGCTTCTTTCTCGACCTGCCGTTGTCGGGCGTCCGCTCGCGGCACTCGCTTCGCGCCTATGCCTATGATGTCGTTGTCTGGCTTCGCTTTCTCGATGCCTGCGGCAAGACCGTGTGGGCTGCGACCCGCGACGATGTCGACGCCTATCATCGTGAGCGACGCCGCGACGAGGCCGATCACCGGATAACGGCCGCAAGCTGGAACCGCGCCGTCGCCAGTCTCGATCGCCTTTACCGATGGGGTGAGCAGCACGGGCTGATCACCGACGCGCCGTTCAGCCGCCGCGCCGTGTGGCGACCGGCGCATGGTGGCCGTCGCGGCATGATCGCGGCGCGCAATGACGCCTATGAACGTGTTGCCAGGCGATCAGATGTGCGGTTCGTCACGATGGACGACTACCGTATTTTCCGCGAGGTCGGCCTGCGCGGCCTTACCCCTGACGGCACCGAGCGCCCCGGCGCGCGCGACCGGAACGGGCTGCGCAACGCGCTGTTTGCCGATCTTCTCGTCACCACCGGCCTGCGCCTCGAAGAGGCGTCGGGCCTGCTCGCCGCCGAGCTCGCGGCGATCGACCGCGAGGACGGCGATGCCCAACAACTTTGGCTGCCTCTCCCGCCACCGCTGACCAAGGGCGACCGGGGACGCAGCGTCCTGCTCCCGCGTCGGCTGCTTCGTCAGATTGCCGCTTACGTCGCCGTCGAGCGCGCAGCGGGCGTGGCCAAGTTCGCCGCGCGAGACGGCGCGACCAAGCTCGAACGATCGATCCCTGTCACCCGCGCCGGTCTCGACCGCATGCGCGATATCTGCACCCCGGAGGAACGATGCCGCCTGATCCTGTACGACGAGGATGGATCGCCCCGCGAGCCGGCGGCGCTGTGGCTGACCGAGGTAGGGCAGCCTGTTCGGCCCAACTCGTGGGAGGTGATCTTCACCCGCGCCTGCAACCGGTGCGCGGAGAACGGCTTCCCGCTGTCGATCAACCCGCACCAGCTTCGCCACACATTCGCAGTCCATATGCTCGCCTTGCTGATCCAGCAGCGGTTGCGCGAAGCGGCATTGCCGGTCGGACCGCTGGAGAGCTATCGGCTGATCCTCGGCGACCCGCTGCAGCAGGTGCAACGCCTGCTTGGCCACGCCAGCCTCACCACCACCTATATCTACCTCGACCATATCGCGACGCGCGCCGATACGGTGGACGCGGCCGTCGAGGAGCTGCTTGCGCTGCTGCCGGGACCGCAGGGCGCATGAGCGGCCATCCCCGCAAGGGCCGGCCTGTCGCCTTCGCGCCGATCACGCCGGAGCCACAGAAGCCCGATCCGGTGCTCGGCCTCAAGTTCACCATCGAGGCGCGGCATGGCGGAACGGTCCTGGTCGATATGGCCGCACTCGATCCCCGTCCGCTCGCTATCGCCTTCGCCGGCGCGCTGCGTCGATCGGCTGCGCTCGGGGGACCGATTGGTGCGGCCAGCGTCATCAAGCAGTATGTGCAGGTCTATCGTCACTTCTTCGCCTGGCTTGGTGATGGTGCGCCGGGGGTGACCGGCGTCAACGACCTGCGTGCAGTCCATATCGATGGGTTCGCCTCCGCGCTCGAACAGCGCGGGATGGGCGCGATCCACCGGCACATATCGGTCGGCAAGATCGTCAACACATTGCGCGCGATCGAGGCAGACCGGCCCGATCGGATCGCGCCCGACCTGCATGAGCGGCTGCGCTACACGCTGGCCACATCGGCGGGCCGCTCGACCCCACGCGATGCTTATAGCCCCTTCGTCGCCCGCGCGTTGCGCGACGCCGCGAGGACCGACGTCGAAGCGATGTTCCGCCGTCTCGGTGCCGACGACCGCACCGATGAGGGCGACCCGGTCATCGCCAGAGCGCGGGCCGACGTCGAAGCGATCATCGCGCGGCAGGGCTTTATCGTTGCAGACCACCCGGCGCTGAAGAGCCTCTATTTCATGCGCATGCGGCGCGGATTGCCGATCAGCACGCTCATCGATGATCTGCATGGCCGCCATCACCCGCTTGCGCGCGATCTGCCGGCGCTGCTCGTGCTGCTCACGCTCGATACCGGCCTCGAGCCCGAGTGCCTGAAGACGCTGACCACAGATTGTCTCACCAACCCCCATGCCGGCACGGTGGAGCTGCGCTATCTCAAGCGCCGCGCCTGCGGCGCCGAGCACAAGAGCATGCGCGTGCGAGATGGCGGTGGGGGCACGCCTGGTGGTCTGATTCGTCGCCTGATTGAGGTCACGGCGATTGCCCGCAAGCATCTGAACGACGATCGTCTTTGGGTTTATCACAACGCTGGCGGCCTGCGGGTAGGCATCCGCCACCCGACGGAACGGATCGATGCCTGGGTAGCTCAGCACGCTATTGTCGATGACGACGGCGAGCCGCTCCACTTGCTGCTCTCGCGGCTCCGCAAGACCCACAAGGCGCTGTGGTACACCAAGACCGAGGGGCACATGACCCGCTTCGCGGTCGGCCACTCGCGCGAGGTGGCGGCGCGCCACTATGCCGATCTGCCGTCGCTCCGGCCCGTGCACGAGACGGCCGTCGCCGACGCCTTCCGCGCGGCGGTCGCCGCCGCGATGCCGACCGTGCTTCCGCCCACCGCCGAGCAGACGTTGCGCGAAGCACCCGAACAGGCCGCGCCGCTGATGCCGCCCGATACCGTGGGTCCGTTGCTCGACGGCGAACAGGATGTCTGGCTCGCAGCCTGCGCGGGCTTCCACAACAGTCCCTTCGCCGAGGCCGGATCACCCTGCGCGCAGCCCTTCTGGGGCTGCCTTGATTGCCCCAACGCCGTCATCACCGTGCGCAAGCTCCCCGCGATCCTCGCCTTCCTCGCCTTCGTCGAAGAGCAGCGGCTGAGCCTGCCCGCGACCGACTGGGCGGCCAAGTTCGGCCGCGTCCATGCCCGCATCACCGCCCAGGTCCTGCCGGCCTTCTCCGATGCCGTCATCACCGATGCGCGCCGGCAGATGGAGGGCGAACGGCTTTATCTGCCGCCGGAGGTCCGCGCATGACCATGCCCGTTCATGCCCAGGCGCCCGCTTTCGACGATCGCCCCGTGCTGGCGAGCGCGCCACTCAAGGAAGGCCATACCCGCGAGGCGCTATCGCGCGTCGGCGACCCGAGCTGGGATCTCGGTCCCGCCGTCTTCCGCGAGAACGCCCGGCGCTGCCACGTCACCGTGCATTTCCACGTGCTCGAACATGCCGATGTGCAGGCGGCGATGCGCGCCTATCTCTACGCCCGCCTCAACGCCGATCTCCCCGGCTATCGGACGAAGTTACCACCCGCCTGTATCCGCCAGGCATTCAACCGTGCCCGCCGGTTCTTCGCCTTCGCCCGCGAGCGGCTCGGACGGCTCGACGTTTCCCGTATCGATCAGCCATTGCTCGATGCCTATGCCCGTCATCTCCGTGACGATCCTGCCCGACGACCCGTCATCGTCGGCCACCTCCTCGAAGTGGTCTCAGATCTCTATTACTATCGCGACCACCTCGATAGCGGAGGCCTTGCATTCGAGCCTTGGGCCGGACAGGCGCCCGCCCGCGTTGCGGGCTACCGCCATGTCCGGGAGAACCGCACGCCGCGCTTCCCGGAAGAGGTCATCGCCGCGCTACTCGCCTGGTCGTTGCGCTACGTCACCATATTCGCGGACGATATCCTCGCCGCCCGCCGCGAGCTTGCGCGGCTCGAAGTGCGCCGGGATCGCCTTGCCGCCGCCGATGCCGGCCTTCCAGACCCTGATCGCCGGCAACGTCGCCGCACCCGCCTGAAGGCCTATTTCGGCCGCCGACGCCGCGAGGGGCGCGGCGCGCCGATCTGGGGCACCGCTCATAACGGCAAGCTGCGCGTCGACCCCAACACCGGCGCAGTGACCCCACCGATCAACGCACATCTCCTGCATCTCCATGTCGGGATCGACGTGCAGGCCGAGCCTGGCGCGCATCTTCTGCTGACAGGCGGTGAAGCGAGGTTGATCGACGCAGTGGCGGCCGAGCTGGGGGTAGAGGTCGGCGGCATGGACACGCCGATCACGATCGATCCTGACAGCGGTCGGCCGTGGCGCGAGCGCTTCGATGCGAAGACTCTCGCACACGAGGAACGGATGCTTCAAGCCGCTGCCTATATCGTGTGCGCCTACCTGACCGGCATGCGCGACTGCGAGGTGCAGGCGATGCGGCGCGGGTGTCTCTCTATCGCGCGCAGCGAGGACGGCCTGATCGAGCGCCATCGCATCCGGTCGACCATCTACAAGCGCCGGGCGGCGGTGGGCGAGGCGGCGAGCTGGGTGACGATCGAGCCGGTCGCCGCCGCGATCATGGTGCTCGAACGCCTGTCGGCAGGGCCGGCGCGCGCCAGCGGCAGCGATACGCTCTGGCCGGTGCTGCGCGCGAGCGCCGTCTCCAAGACGCATCTGTCGAGCGAGGTGGTCCGCCAGCTCAACACCTTCCGCGACCACCTCAACAGCGCCTTCGGCACCCCCGATGAGCCGGTCATCCCGCCCGGACCCGATGGCAAGCCGTGGCGCATCACGACGCGGCAGTTCCGGCGCACGATCGCGTGGCACATCGCCAACCGTCCGTTCGGCACCATCGCCGGCATGATCCAGTACAAGCACGCCTCGGTCGCCGCGTTCGAAGGCTATGCCGGGACCAGCGCATCAGGGTTTCGCGCCGAGGTCGAGGCGCAGCGTCGGCTCGGTCAGATTGACGATCTGCTGGACTATTTCGACCGGCGTCAGGGCGGCGCATCGCTCGGTGGACCGGCGGGACCGCGCATCGCGCGGACGCTCGACGATGCCGCCGTCAGACAAGGGCCTTTGCCCGCCATGATCGCCGATCGCGCCCGCCTGCGCGTCATGCTCGCCAGCGTCGCGCGCACCTTCCATGTCGGCCCGCTCGCGGATTGCTTCTTCGATCCCGCGACCGCGCTCTGCCTCAAGCGCGTGACGACCCCCGATCCGGCAGGGCCGCTCACTGCCCTGTGCGAGCCGACCCGCTGTCCCAACGCCTGCATCACCGCCCGCCACAGGCCGGCCTGGGAACGCGCGGCGGCCGATGCCAGGGCGCACTTACGCGAACGGCGCATCTCCGATCTCCAGCGTCAGGCTCTCCAGCGCGAGCTGGATCGCCTGAGCGTGGTGATTGCCGGGATCGACCCTCCCGCGCCGTAGACCACCCCGGTTGTTGGCGGAGTCCTGCGCCGGTCGGCGCGCCCGCGCAACGGCTTCGCCGTCCTTCGCTTCGCTGCGGCCCTGACGGGTGCGCGAGCCCCCCTGTGCCCGGCGCGAACGGGCCTCCGCCGCCGGGGATGGTCCCCGGCGCGAGAACGGAGAACAGATCATGTCAGCCTCACAACGCTCAGACGTCTATGCTCGCGTCACGCAAGCGATCGTCGACGCCATCGAAGCCGGCACCGGCACCTGGCGCATGCCATGGCATCATTCCGGCGCCGACGTCACCCGCCCGACCAACGTCGCCAGCGGCAAGCCCTATCGCGGCATAAATACGGTCTCGCTCTGGGCGGCCGCCTATGGCAGCGGCTATGCGAGCGGGGTCTGGGGCACCTATCGCCAGTGGCAGGCGCTCGGCGCGCAGGTCCGCAAGGGTGAGCACGCCAGCCTCGGTGTCCTCTGGAAGGAGTTTCACGCGAAGGGCGACGACGCCAGCGACGATGACGACCATCGACGGCTTTTCGCCAAGGCGTTCGGCCTGTTCAACGCCGATCAGGTCGATGGCTATGCGCCCAAACCGGGGCCGGACCTGCCCGAGAGCGAACGCCTCGCCGCCGCCGAAGCCTTCATCGCCGCCCTCGGCATCGATACTGTCTACGGCTCGGCCAGCGCCTATTATCACATCGCCGAAGACCGCATCCACATGCCGGATTTCAGCGCCTTCCACGACGCTCACGGCTTCTATGCCACCCGTATTCACGAGGCCGCTCATGCCAGTGGCGCAGCCCATCGGCTCGACCGGGATTTCAGCGCCAAGTGGACCAGGCACGCGCTCGCGATGGAGGAAGCGACCGCCGAGCTGACCGCCTCGTTCCTGCTCGCCGATCTCGGGATCGCCCACGAGCCGCGGCCCGACCACGCCGCCTATATCGCTTCCTGGCTCCAACTCCTGAAGGATGAGCCGCGGGCGATCTTCACCGCAGCCAGCAAGGCGCAGGCCGCCGCTGACTGGATGCACGCCCAGCAGCCATGAGCGTCGTGCTCATTGACTCGATGATATTACGGATATACTCGTAGTGTCATCGAGTCGTTATCAGGAGCCATTCCATGAAGCGCATCCATCTGCACGTCAGCGTGCCCGATCTCGGCGCGTCGATCCAGTTCTACGAGACGCTGTTCGGCGCCGCGCCCGTCGTCGTGAAGGACGACTACGCCAAGTGGATGCTCGACGATCCCAAGGTCAACTTCGCGATCTCCGAGCGCGCGCGCGCGGCCGGCATCGACCATATCGGCATCCAGGTCGACAGCGCCGATGAGCTCGGCGCGCTCGCCGGTCGCCTCAAGGCCGCCGGGGCGGAGACGTTCGATCAGGAAGCGACCACCTGCTGCTACGCGCAGTCGGACAAGAGCTGGGTCCGCGATCCCGCCGGCGTGCGCTGGGAGACCTTCTTCACCTTCGGTGAGGCGACCAGCTACGGCGAGGACGAGGTGCTGCCCGAGCCCGCCGCGGCCTGCTGCGGCCCCGCCGATGCGCCCGCGCCAAAGCAGGCGTGCTGCTGATGGACGCGAACGCTGCCGTCGCCTCGCTCTCGGCGCTCGCGCATCCGGGCCGCCTCGAGGTCTTTCGCCTGCTGGTCCGCGCCGGCGCCGAGGGCATGGCCTCGGGCGATATCGCGCGCGCGACGGGCCATGTCCCGCAGACGCTCTCGGGCAACCTCAACATCCTCGGCCACGCCGGGCTCGTGTCGTCGCGGCGCGAGGGCCGGTCGATCATCTACACCGCTGATTATGCCCGCATGACCGACCTGCTCGGCTTCCTGATGGAGGATTGCTGCGGCGGCGCCCCGGAGATCTGTGCTCCGCTCGCCGACGTGGTCACCAGGGCCGCCTGCTGCCAACCCGGAGCCGTTCAATGACCGACCGTGTTTTCAATGTCCTGTTCCTCTGCACGGGTAACTCGGCCCGCTCGATCCTCGCCGAGAGCGCACTGAACAAGCTCGGCGAAGGCCGGTTCCGCGGCTATTCCGCAGGCAGCTTCCCCAAGGGCGCGGTCAACCCCGACGCGCTGAGGCTGCTGGAGCGCATCGGTTACCCGACCGAAGGCCTTCACTCGAAGAGCTGGGAAGAGTTCTCCGTGCCGGACGCGCCGGTGATGGATTTCGTGTTCACCGTTTGCGACGATGCGGCGGGCGAGACGTGTCCGGTCTGGCCCGGCCATCCGATGACCGCCCATTGGGGCATCGAAGATCCGAGCCATGTCGAGGGCAACGACATCGAGCGCGAGCGCGCCTTCGTGACAGCGCTGCGCTATCTCGAGAACCGCATCAAGCTGTTCATGGCGCTGCCGTTCGACCAGCTCGACGTGATGGCATTGAGGGCACATGTCCGCGAGATCGGTCAGGGCGAAGGCGCGAGCAACCGGCGCGGGGACGCCGCGTGAGCGATGCCGCCGCGGCGGCGAAGCCCGCGATCGGCACCTTCGAACGCTATCTCAGCCTCTGGGTCGCGGCCTGCATCGTCGTCGGCATCGCGCTCGGCTATGCGCTGCCCGGCTTGTTCGCGCGCGTCGCCGCGGCCGAGATCGCGAACGTCAACATCGTCGTCGCGGTGCTGATATGGCTGATGATCGTGCCGATGCTGCTCAAGATCGACCTGGGCGCGCTGGGATCAGTCAGGCGGCACTGGAAGGGCGTCGGTGTCACGCTTTTCATCAACTGGGCGGTGAAGCCCTTCTCGATGGCGCTGCTCGGCACCTTCTTCCTCGGCTATCTGTTCCGCCCCTGGCTGCCCGAGGCCGAGATCGGCTCCTATATTGCCGGCCTCATCCTGCTCGCCGCCGCGCCTTGCACGGCGATGGTGTTCGTCTGGTCCAACCTGTGCGAGGGCGAGCCTAATTACACGCTGAGCCAGGTCGCCTTGAACGACGTCATCATGGTGTTCGCCTTCGCGCCGATCGTCGCGCTGCTGCTCGGGGTCGCGTCGATCACGGTGCCGTGGGACACTTTGCTCATCTCGGTGCTGCTCTACATCGTCGTGCCGGTAATCGCCGCGCAGCTTGTCCGTCGCGCGCTGCTGGCCTCTGGCGGACAGCCGGCGCTCGATCGCCTGCTGGCAGCGCTCGGCCCCGTATCGCTGATCGCGCTGCTCACCACGCTGGTGCTGTTGTTCGGTTTCCAGGGCGAGGCGATCATCGCGCATCCGCTGGTCATCGCGCTCATCGCCGTGCCGATCCTCATCCAGGTCTATTTCAATGCCGGGCTCGCTTATTGGCTGAGCCGCCGCTTCGGCGTCGCCTGGTGCGTCGCCGCGCCCGCCGCGCTGATCGGCGCGTCCAACTTCTTCGAACTCGCCGTCGCCGCGGCGATCAGCCTGTTCGGCATCGGATCGGGCGCGGCGCTCGCCACCGTCGTCGGCGTGCTGGTCGAGGTGCCGGTGATGCTCTCGGTCGTCGCGCTCGTGAAGAAGACGCGGCCCTGGTATGAGCGGTCGTTGCCTGCATAATCCTGCGCGGCGCGTTCGCGATCATCAACGATAGAAGACCTGGGCGGCCGCTCTCTCTCGGGATCGGCCGCCCAGTCGCATAGGCGATCGGCACGGGCTTCGCCCGCACCCAGCGGTCGCCGCTGGCGCGGCGGCGCTGTTCGTCGGGCCTCCCTCAAGGCGGGAGTGGTCGGCGCTCCCTTCTAGGCCCGCCACGGCGCGCTGCAAGTCCGGCTGCGCCGGACTGCTCCATTGCATTTCGCCCCTGCGGGTGCAGCCCGCCGCTTCGGCGGGCCTCTCCGGTCGCTCTCGCCGCCCACCCCCGCCTCGGGGGAGGCCATGGGGTTTTGGGCAGTGCTGGAGGCACCGATGGATTTCACCTTCCAACCGCCGTTTTTGGCTGGACTGTCAGGATATGTGGCCGAAATGGGATCGGCTTTCCTCTGCGCTGCACTCGGCATCGTGCCGACCGTTCGCCATGCCGATTATATCGGCGCATGGCTGGAGGTGCTGCGCGAAGACAGCCGCGCGATCTTCCGTGCCGCCAGCGCCGCGACGAAAGCCGCCGACTGGCTGCTGTCCCGGCATCAGGAAGCGCGATCCGCGCGTGAGGATCAGAAGCCCGATGCGGACGCATGGCTGAGGAGGGCGGCATGATCCTCCTGACCCCCGACCTCCTGTTTGCGCTGCGCGCTAACGACATCGCCCGCCGTGCCTGCGAGGCGAAGGGCGAGCGCTTCGATCCAGTCCCGGTCGTCAAGCTGTTCAACCCGGTTGGAGCGGCGACATGGCTCGTGACCGAACTGGCCGAGGATGGCGATGCCCTGTTCGGCCTTGCCGATCTGGGCTTCGGCTGCCCGGAACTCGGCTATTTCAGCCTCTCGGAAATCGCCCGCATCCGGCTGCCCTATGGCCTGTTCATCGAACGCGATCTGGCATTCGAGAGCGAGCACCCGCTGTCGGTCTGGGCGCAATGGTCGCGCCGGGCCGGATCAATCCTGTGGGCGCAGACCCTGCTGCGCCGTGCCGCCGAAACTGGCGCTGAGCCTGCATTGCCGAACCGTTCGGACGAACCGGACGGCGACTGACGCGCGGCGCGTTTCGCCGCTTTGACTGCTGGTCCGTCGTGGTCCCGTGGAGGGGCGGCGGACCGGCAAGGGAGCCAGATGCCTCCCAAATCCTAAGAAGGAGTGCGTGTGATGAAACTCGACTTTATCGACCGTGACCGGCTGTTCATCGACAAGACCAATATGCGCTTTGGCCGCAAGGCCCCGGACGTTTCCGATATCCTGCCGACCGTCCGCAAGCGCGGCATCATCCAGCCGCTGATCGTCAAACCCGCCAATGACGAGGGCCGGTTCGGCATCGTTGCTGGCCGCCGCCGCTGGACAGCCGATGCCGCCGCCTGTGCCGAGGGCATCGACCATGGCCCGCTGCCCTGCGCTATTCTCGAACCGGGCGACGATGCCGACGCCATCGAGGCGTCGCTGATCGAAAACCTTGCCCGGCTCGATCCCGACGAAGTGACCCAGTGGGAAACCTTCACCCGGCTGGTGAAGGAAGGGCGCGGCGTCGATGATATTGCCGTCACCTTCGGACTTCCTGAACAGACCATCACCCGCGTCCTTGCGCTCGGCAATCTGCTCCCCCGCATCCGCAGCCTCTATGCGTCGGAGAAGATTGACCGGGCGACCGTTCGCCATCTCACCATGGCGAGCAAGAGCCAGCAGCGCGACTGGCTGGCGCTGTTCGATGACCCGGAAACCCATGCACCGCACGGCCATCAGTTGAAGGCATGGCTGTTCGGAGGGCAGTCGATCCCGGCGCGCTTCGCCCTGTTCGACATGGAAGCGTTCACCGGCACGACCATCGCCGACCTGTTCGGCGACGACCGCTATTTCGCGGACGCCGACGCTTTCTGGAACGCGCAGAACGAGGCCATCGAAACGCGCCGCGCTGCCTATCTGGAGGCGGGATGGAGCGATGTCGTTATTGTCCCGTCTGCCGAGCATTTCAGCCAGTGGGAATATGAAAAGGCTCCGAAGCGCAAAGGCGGGCGCGTCTATGTCGATGTCCGCTCCTCGGGCGAAGTCACCTTCCATGAGGGCTATGTGACGCGCAAGGAAGCCCAGCGGATCGCCCGTGGCGAAGCACCGGAAACGGACGGAAAAACTGCTCGCCCGGAGATTACCTCGACCATGCAGACCTATGTCGATCTGCATCGCCATGCCGCCGTGCGGGCCGCGCTGCTGGACCATCCATCGGTCGGGCTGCGCATGATGGTCGCCCATGCCATTGGCGGATCGCATCTCTGGCGCATATCGCCCGAGCCGCAATCGACCCGCAATGACGCGGTGCGCGAAAGCCTCGAAACCTGCCGCGCCGAAACCCTGTTCGACGCGCGCCGCCGCGCCATTCTCGCTCTGCTGGACTTCCCGGCCGAGGAACCGACCGTGACGGGAGGCAATGGCGACGACTATGGCATCGCGGGGATTTTCCTGCGGTTGCTTGATCTGCCCGATGCCGCGATCATGGAAGTCATCACCATCGTCATGGGCGAGACGCTGGCCAGCGGCGGCGCGCCGGTGGCGGCGCTCGGGCTGGCCATCGGTGTCGACATGGCCGATTGGTGGCAGGCGGACGACGCATTTTTCGAGCTTGTCCGTGATCGGCAGGTGCTGACCCGGATGGCCGCCGAAGTCGCGGGCGAGACGGTCGCGACCGCGAATGCCGGGGACAAGGCGAAAACCCTAAGACGGATCGTCCGTGACCATCTGGATGGCGCGGAGGGCCGCAAAAAGGTCGAGCGCTGGGTGCCGCGCTGGATGGCCTTCCCGGCATCGGCTTACACCGAGCGCGGGGGCGTCGCTACCGTTGCAGCCCATGGCAAGGTCGAGGCGGCGCGGAGCGTCCGGCAGGCGACCGATCCGCAGCCGGAGCCGCTTGCAAGGGCCGCGTGATATGGAGGACGGGCGGCTCATGCCGCCCGTCATTCTGCCCGTGAAAAATCGCGCCACATGGTCTCCGCCCGATAGGCGTTGGCCATGTGGCGCGCATCTCGTCGGGCAGACGACCGAGATGGGAAGAAGGGCGGGCGCTGGCTGGCCAGCACCGGCTGGTGGACTTAGCGGGCCTGTCGCCCCCGCCCGTTCTGGCGGGCGTGTTCGCATGACGGAAGCGGCGCATCCTGCCCGATCACGCTATGGTTTGGGGCTTTGCCGCCGGGAAACGGGGTTGCGATGCGGCTATGCAGCCGCGGAATATTGCGCCAGCAGCCCTCAAATCCACCACAGCCGCCATGATCCCATGCGATATGCAGAGGCACGGCGCTTGCCGTCCCGCCCGCAGGTAGGATGGCGGGGATGCCAGGCTCAGGCACAGTCATCGCCCGGTGCGATTCTCGCCGATCGTGCAAAGCCAATCCCGTTGCAGTGACCTCCCCGCATGTCCTGCCGACCTCAATCGGACCTCTCGAACGGCGGGTCTGGCGGGGGCTGCCGATGCCGCAACGGCGTCGCCAACCTTCTTCCCCGGCTTGCTGCGCAAGCCTTCCTCGCGAGGCAAGAAGCCCGGCTTTGGCCGTCCTCCGCTGCGCTTCGGCCCTTCAGGTGCGGGATCGTCATCCGCCCGCCTGATCGACCGCCTGTCGAGGCCGCATGAGGCGGCATCGCACCACCCGCAAAGGAGATCATCATGGCACAGATTGGCAGCTTCACCCGCGACGACAAGGGCATCTACACCGGCGAAATCCGCACGCTTTCGCTCCGCGTCAAGGCCACCATCCGGCCCTGCGAACGCGAGAATGACAAGGCACCCGACCACCGCGTCAGCACCAGTGGGGTCGAGTTCGGCGCGGCCTGGACGAAGGCGGCGCGCGAGACCGGCGCGGAATATCTGAGCCTCAAGCTCGACGATCCGTCCTTCCCGGCACCGATCTACGCGACCCTGACCCAGGGCGACGATGGCGAGCATAAGCTCATCTGGTCGCGCTGAACCGTCCGGCCCCGTGCCAGCGCGCACGGGGCCTCGACATGCGATCGGGTCAGGGGTGTCGAAATCGGCCTCGCCATTTCCGACACTGCCGAGGCGAGGTCGCGCCCGTCATGTCCGGTGCCGTTGGCGGCAGTCTGCCGTTCCCTCCAGCACCGGACATGACAGATGGACAATGACGATGACATTGCACGGGCGAATCGCGCCAAACGCGGCTCGCCCTATCTCAACACCGATCAGGCGGCGGCCTATCTGAAACTGTCGGGCAGGCTGCTCAAGCGCATGCGGCGCTCGGGCAAGGGGCCGGTATTCCGCCGCCATAGCCGCTTCGTCCAATATCATATCGACGATCTCGACGCCTGGTCCAGGGACCAGTCGGCGCGGGAGATCGGCCATGACTAAACACCGGACCAGCCTATCCAACGCGCCGCACCTGGCCTGGGGCGATCAGCTTCGCGCGGCGCGCGCCCGGCGTCGGGCACTCGGCCGCAGGGCCGCCATTATCGCGTCGGGCATCGCTCTGCTGGGCGGCACGATGATCTTCCCGCCCGTGCCCCGTCTCCTGTGGAATGCCAGCGCCAGCGCGCCGATCGGCCTTTATGCTGTCACTCCGGGAGCCTCAATCGACGTCGGTGACATGGTCGTTGCCCGCGTGCCCGAGCCATGGCGTGCGATGGCGGCACGGCGACATTATATCCCGGCCAATGTCCCGCTGGTGAAGCGCGTCGCGGCCGGGCCGGGTGACGAAGTCTGCGCGCTCGGTCAGGAAATTACGATCAATGGCCAACACGTTGCCGATCGCCATATCCGGGATGGCCGGAACCGGACCATGCCCGTCTGGTATGGATGCCAGCACCTGCGCGGGAAGCAATATTTTCTGCTGATGAGCGGCAATACGGCGTCCTTCGATGGCCGCTATTTCGGGCTGACCGACGAGAGCCTGCTTATCGGAAAGGCTCGGTTGCTATGGGCGCGCTGAGGCTCCTGGCCCCGGCCTTGCTATTGGTCTCCACTCCAGCCCATGCCGAGAATGTCGGCCGGTGGCGCGCCCATATCGAGGAAGCGTCGCTGCGTTTCGGCATTCCTGTCGGCTGGATCGAGGGGGTCATGCGGGCCGAGAGCGATGGGCAGACCATGATGGCGGGACGGCCCATTCGCAGCCGTGCCGGAGCGATGGGCCTGATGCAGCTGATGCCCAGGACATGGAATGACATGCGCCGCCGTCTTGGCCTCGGAGCCAACCCGGATGAGCCGCGCGACAATATCCTCGCGGGCACATATTACCTCCGGCTGATGTATGATCGGTTCGGATATCCCGGACTGTTCGGTGCCTATAATGCCGGTCCCGGCGCTTATGGTGACTGGCTCGCTGGCAGGCGGAAGCTCCCCGGCGAGACGGTCGCCTATCTGGCGAATGTCACGGGACGCGATGCGCCGGTCGTGACGAACAGGCCGGCTCCGGTTCCCCTGTTCGTGGTCGGCCGGGAGGTCACGCCACCACCGCTGTCGTCGTTGTTCGTGGTGCGCCGCGATGTTCCGTGAAACCGTGAGGTCGGAGGGAGCTCGTCTCGACAGGCCTAGCATGACGGCTGCCGGAGCGGCTCTCAAGGCCCGCGGGTACCCCCCGATTTTCTGCGAAAATCGGCTCCCCCCACGTCCGCTGCGCGGCGCGGAGCGAGGCTCCGCGGCCCTGACAGCCGCTCCGCCACCCGTCTCCGGACTATTGTTCTCATTGAGGAGAACGGCAGCGAAGGAGTTCATCATGAGCATGTTTCAACCCGTTTCACTGGCGTCAGATCGCGTGATGTCGGCGCTGGTTTCCGGTCTGGAAATCGAGTTCGGACCGGGTGCCGGAGCGACACTGGCGGTGCGGTTCCTGGAGGCTGAAGAGGTTGATTTCCACTGGGATGCCAGGGTCGAGGAACGCTGGATCGGTAGCTGGGATGGCGCCGATGACGAGGGACTGGAGCTGGATCGCGTGAAGGTTCTGGGGCGGCTGGACGGGCTGTGGTTCGTTGCGATCATGATCGTCGATGGCGACGGCAATGCTCATGGCATGATGGGCAAGCGCGGCTTCAGCAGGGCGCGCGATGCACGGCTGGCGTTCACGGATGCGTGACGCAGCTTCCATCATCGGCCGGGATCTGGTGCCAGGGCGGCATCGGATCCCGGCCTTTTTTCTGGTCCTCATGAGGGAGGGAATGGGGATGGAGAGGCAGGAAAAGGGAAAACAAGATAAAGGCACTGTCTCGCGACCTGTGCCAAGCCCTTGTCTGCACATCCTTTTTTCGCGAGACATGCGTCTCGCGCAGAGAGACAGGAAGCGCAAGACTGGCGGAAAACCGCCATTTTCCGCCGGAAATCGCGAGATATGCCGCCAATCGGAAACAACCCGATGAGCGATGACGATTTCGACCCGAAGGTCAGCGGCAAGCGGACAAAAAGCGGCAAGAAAGCCGCCAGCTATGCCGGTCGGATCATCGCCGCCACGCGTCTTGCTGGCAAGGCCTCCGGGGTTCGCTCGCGGCGCTTCGATGGTAGCCGGATCGGGCGCGGCGCCAGCATGGGGCGACTGCTCTCCAGCCGTGACCGTCTGGCGGGCTTCCGGGCACGCCGGGCCATCGTCAAGACGAGGCTGGTTCGGCTCGGGCAAAAGGGCATGAGGACGGCCCGCGCGCACCTGCGTTACATCCAGCGTGACGGAGTCACCCGCGAGGGCGCGCCGGGCGAACTTTACTCGGCCGATCGCGATGCCGCCGACGGCAATGCCTTCCTCGAGCGCTCCGGCGGCGATCGCCACCAGTTCCGCTTCATCATATCCGCCGAGGACGGCGCCGAATATACCGACCTCAAACCCTATGTCCGGCGAATGATGACGCAGGTCGAGGCTGACCTCGGAACGAAGCTCGACTGGGTCGCGGTCGATCATTTCAACACAGAGCGTCCGCACACTCACGTCATGCTGCGCGGTATCGATGACCAGGGCCAGAATCTGGTCATCGCCCGGGAGTATATCTCCCATGGGTTTCGGGAACGGGCGGCCGAACTGGTGACGCTCGATCTCGGCCCCCGGACCGATCGGGAGATCGAAGAGCGGCTGCGCCATGATGTCGATCAGGAGCGGCTTACCGCCATCGATCGCCGCCTGCTCCGGCGCATGGATGCCGACCGCGTCGTGACGGCGGCGGAGAATGATCCCGTCCAGCAATCGCTGGCGGCAGGACGGCTCCGTAAGCTGAAGGCCATGGGGCTTGCCGAGGACATTGGCGGCGCATGCTATCAGCTTGCCGACGGGCTGGAGGATACGCTTCGCCATATGGGCGAGCGCGATGACATCATCCGCCTCATGCAGCGGGAGCTGACGGCGCGTCGCCTCGACCGCCCGGGCGTCGATCAGGTAGTGACGACGGAAGTCCGGGAGCCCATCATCGGGCGGCTGATCCGGCGGGGCTTCTCCGACGAGCATCGCGACCGCCATTTTATGATGGTCGATGGCATCGATGGGCGGGTCCATTATCTCGATATCGGCCGGGCTGATGCGGTGCCGTCCGTGCCTGAAAATGCGACGGTGCGGATCGAGCCGAGCAGGCTTGGTGTGACGCAGGCCGACCGCACGGTCGATGTGGTGGCTCGAGCTCATGGCGGCCGCTATTCGATCGACATCCATCTGGCGCATGATCCGCAGGCCAGCGAAGCCTATGCCGCGAGCCATGTCCGGCGACTGGAGGCCATGCGGCGGGCAAGTGCCGGGCCGGAACGACTGGAGGATGGAAGCTGGACAATCCCCGAGGACCATCTTGCTCGCGCCGGGGCATATGCTGCCCGGCAACAGCGCGACCGGCCGGTGGCGGTATCGGTCATGTCACGCGCGCCAGTCGCCGAACTGGCAGCGAAGGATGCCCCGACATGGCTCGACAGGGAGCTGGATGGAAGCGGGGGAAGCGCCGTGCGCGATGCCGGTTTCGGGCGTGAGGTCCGGACCGCCCTGGCGGCACGCCGACAATGGCTGGTGGAGCAACAGCTGGCCGATCCGGACGGGACCATGCTTCGCTTTCGGGAGGGGGCGATGGACAGGCTGCGCCAGCGTGAACTTGCGCAGGCTGGCGACCGGCTTGCGCAGCAGGTCGGCAAGGCGTTCGCGCCCGCCAGCACGGGGGAGCGGATCGAGGGCGTGATCGCCCGCCGTGTCGACCTTGAAGGGGGCAGTTATGCGCTGGTCGAACGGTCACGGGATTTTACCCTCGTGCCCTGGCGTGATGTGCTCAAGCGCAACATGGGCAAGGCAGCATCCGGCATCATGCGGGCGGACGGGATAAGCTGGCGGTTCGGGCGCGGTCGATCGGGGCCTTCAATCAGTTGAAGCGGTAGGTTTGGCTGGCCGTGGACATGGCGGACCGGGTTGCCTTCCGTTGAAACGGAACAGTACCCACCTTGGGCATGACTTCCGGTGGAGATTATGATGGTCGACACACTTACGCCCGCGGAGCGGGGAAAGCGCATGTCGCTCATCAAGGGGCGCGATACCAAGCCGGAGATGATCGTTCGCCGGATGCTGCATGCGATGGGCTATCGCTATCGGCTCCAGGCCAAGGATCTGCCTGGCAGGCCTGACATCCTGTTCCGGACGCGGCGCAAGGCGATCTTCGTTCATGGCTGCTTCTGGCATCGCCATCCCGATCCATCTTGCAAGCTTGCCAGGATGCCCAAGAGCCGCCTCGAATTCTGGGAGAGCAAGCTCGAAGGCAACCGCGCGCGGGACACCGCTAACGAAGCCAAGCTGGAAGAAATGGGTTGGAAAGTGCTGACCGTGTGGGAATGCGAGTTGCGTGATCTGGAACAATTAGGCAACAAGCTTTCCGGATTCATCGGGGAGAAATCATGAAGGCGATTGAACTTTTCGCGGGCGCTGGCGGCCTTGCCCTTGGCGTGTCGCGTGCCGGGTTCAAGACGCTGGACGTGGTGGAATGGGATCGCTGGTGCTGCGATACGATTCGCGAGAATCGGTCGCGCGGCAACGCGGGCATGGGCAAGTGGCCCAGCCCTCGCGAGGGCGACATCCGGGATTTCGCCTTCACCCAGTTCGAGGGGCAGTTGGATCTCGTGACGGGCGGGCCGCCTTGTCAGCCATTCTCCCTGGGGGGGCGGCATCGCGCCTATCAGGATGACCGCGACATGTGGTCCGAGGCTGTTAGGGTGGTGCGCGAAACGAAACCGAACGCCTTCATTTTCGAGAATGTGAAGGGCCTGACCCGCGCCACTTTCGAGACCTATTTCAGCTATATCTTCCTTCAGCTCTCCTATCCCGAGATCGCGATCAAGGATCAGGAAAGCTGGTTGGATCATCGCGCGCGTCTGGAGCAGCATCATAGCTCCAAGGGGAGTTCGGCGCTGTCCTACCAGGTGTTGCCGCCCAAGGTTCTGAATGCCGCGAATTTCGGCGTGCCCCAGAAGCGCGAGCGGGTGTTCTTCGTGGGCTTCCGTTCCGACCTGGGCGTCAAATGGTCTTTCCCCAAGGAAACCCACTCGCGCGAGGCGCTGCTATGGGATCAGATCCATGGCGATTATTGGGATCGTCACCGGGTGGCCAAGCGGGATCGGAGCGACCTCTCCAGCCTGGCCCGACGCCTGGGTGATCGTCCGGCGCTCAAGCCGTGGCGGACGACCCGTGACGCCCTGATCGGTTTGCCCGATCCCGAGCTGTCGCCGCGTGAAAAATCAGAGTTCGTCGATCATCGCTATCAGCCTGGCGCGCGTAGCTATCCTGGTCACACCGGCAGCCCTCTGGATGAGCCCGCCAAGACACTCAAGGCCGGCGTCCATGGCGTTCCCGGCGGCGAGAACATGCTTCGTCGCCCGGACGGGTCGGTGCGCTATTTCACCATCCGTGAAAGCGCCCGGCTTCAGACCTTCCCCGACCAGATGATATTCCATGGTTCCTGGTCGGAAACGATGCGCCAGCTCGGCAATGCCGTGCCTGTCGATCTGGCGCATGTCGTGGCCAAATCCACCTTCGAGCATCTGCAGGCGCAGTGCGGTGGCAAACGGCCGCGAGGTGCGGCCCAGTGAAAGGCTATACCGAGTTCGAATTTGACCTCCCGAGCGCGCTGCTATCCCGGCTCATTGAAGTGATCGACGCCATCGAGCCGGAGCAGCTCAATGCCGCCAATCTCATCGAGATTCCAGAAGAGCAGGGCGTGTATCAGCTCTTTCTGGATGGACGGCTCGTCTATGTTGGGAAAACCGACGCCGATGCCGGGCTACGCAAAAGACTGACGCGGCACGCGCGCAAGATCATGCACCGCGTGGCGCTCGATCCAGCCCGTGTGGGTTTCAAGGCGGTCCGCATCTTCGTGTTCACGGCAATGGATCTCGAAAGCGACCTCATTCGCCATTACGGTGGCGTCAAGGCGATCGACTGGAACGGCAGCGGGTTCGGTTCGAATGATCCCGGCCGCGAGCGAGACACCACCAAGGTCGATCCGAGCAACTTCGACGCGGTATTTCCGATCGATATCGATCGGGAGATGGCCTTCGCAATCGAAGAAGGGGAGCACGCGGCGGATGTGCTTTCGAGGTTGAAGGACGCGCTGCCGTTCACGTTCAGATTTCAGGGCGCGGGCGCGCGCAGCCGTAAACCCCATCCGGACATGGACGCCATCATAACTCAGGGCGCGGCTGGCCCGATGACGCCGAGAGCCGCAGTCGCCCATATCGTATCGGCTCTTCCTGCTGCGTGGCAGGCGACGGCGCTCCCTGGGTACATTATACTCTACAAGGAAGCGCCGAGAGAATATCCGCAGGCGCAGGTCATCGCGATCAGCGGCGGTAATTGACTTTGGCAACGCTGGGGAGGGGCTATGGTTAAGCTGGGGCTTTCGGAAGCGCTATGCCTCTAACGCTAGTACCGATATCTCACGGAACGCTGTGTCACGGGTCGAGATGGACGGTTGCCGACGAGGGTGATCTTGCCAGCAAGGTGGCGAGGCTGGCGCTCGGTCAGGCACGGCATGTCGCGGCGATATTGAGTGGCATCGACAAGAGACCACCTGCGACCCGCGCCGACGCTGCGGCGGGAGCGATCAAGCTTTTGACTGTGCCGAAGGACAAACCGCCATATCATCGGGATGGTTGGGTGTTCCAGGCGATCTC
This sequence comes from Rhizorhabdus dicambivorans, assembly GCF_002355275.1. Taxonomy (NCBI): domain Bacteria; kingdom Pseudomonadati; phylum Pseudomonadota; class Alphaproteobacteria; order Sphingomonadales; family Rhizorhabdaceae; genus Rhizorhabdus; species Rhizorhabdus dicambivorans. The sequence continues at coordinate 3,825,925 of NZ_CP023449.1, forward strand.
ATGGATCGCCGCACACCACGCCGAAGCCGGTGCGGTAATCCGCGCACCGCATATGATTCATGCCCATAAAGGGTTTGACGGTTTCCAGCTGAAACTCGATGAAGCCGGCCAGATCATCACAGCTGTGGTGATCTTCGAGGACAAGGCGACCGAAAACCCACGCACCACGATTGCTGGCGATGTGTGGAAGGGCATCCGTGATCTTGAAAGCGGGCAGCGCATGAACGAGTTAATCCCGGAAGCTGGCGGGCTACTCGAAGCACATCAGCAACGCTATCCTGAGATCGATATTGATGGTGCGGTAGAACGGATTGCTTGGGAGGAGGCCCGACATTTTCGTGTCGCCGTGACCGCTGACACCACTCACGATGATGATGTCGCCCGCGCTGCCCTATTCAAGGGGTTTGACGAGGTGGCACCCGGGTTCGCTGCCCGCCGCCAAGCTGAAACCATTGCAATCCCAAAGCTCCGGGACTGGATGAAGGCCTTTTCCGCAAAGGCGATCAAGCAAATCGAGGAGTGGCGCGACGATGTTTGATCCTGTCACGATCGATCTGATTAGTCGCGCGCCACCGCTTGGCGACCTCGACTTTTCCGAGCTGCCGCAACGCTTCACAAACGCCTTCGCAGAGATCGTGGCGGCGCGAGTCCGGTTGCGCGGTGTCGCGAGCCTTGAACAGCGCGGCGAAGCCGTCACTGAACTCCTCGCTGAAATGGGACGCCTGGCGGCGGCGCAGGAACTGCTCGTTGCCACCGCGCCCGAGCGTGCCGACCGAGCGTCAGCAGCGTTCGTGGCCGGCACTGCCCTCCAGCTGTGCCTTATGGCCGAAACCGTCGTTGCGGACGGCGCACCGCGCTTTTCCAGCATAAACGCGATCCATGCCGATCATGATATTTGCGCGACGCTGCTGTTCCTGATTGCGGATTCGCAGAGTGACGCTGCCGAGATGGCCAAGAGGCTCAAGCGCCCGGATGGCGATCTGGGCGCTGAAGGGCGACTGGTGACGGCGATCGGCAACCTTGCCTCCGGCCGCTTGCGCGAGGTGATTGCCAGCCAGGTCGATGAGGAGAATTTTGAATTCTATGACCCGCCGTCCGATACTAGCGCGAGCGGTGTCGCTGTGGAGGCGTTGCTGCGTCGGCTTCACGCAGGTGTGATCCAGCTCGCGCGTGAGCTTCTAGTCGCACCACGCGAGGGCGTTACTGCGGATACCGTCCCTGAATCGCGCCGCATCTTTGCCCAGGTTCGTGACCTGTCCATCGCGGCAATTGATGACGTGTTCGACGAGGAAGGTCCCCAGGTCTTCAGCGCCTTCCCTGGTCCGCTACATGTAGCAAAGTTGCTGCTGGCGGTGTCGGGCGATCTGGTCGAGGCAGCATTGTGCCGAGTTCCCGCGCCGGACGGTGTTGATCCTGGATCATGGTGGCAGATCATCCGTCGTGCCGCGCGCAAGCGTCCCTATCTCTGGCGAAATCACCGGGAGGCGCTGGAGAAAGGCTATCTCGCGAAGGGTGTGTCCGCTGCGGTCAGCTTCCCAACCGGGGGCGGCAAGTCGACACTGGCCGAACTCAAAATCGCGGCGGCGCTGCTCGGCGGCGGTCAGGTGGTGGTGCTCGCGCCGACACTGGCACTGGTTGACCAGACTGCCTTCACGCTCGGCAATGCATTCAAGGACTACACCGTCTTCGGTGACCTTGACGACGAGATCACCTTTTCCGACGTACTCGAGTTGCCAGAGATCATTGTCACCACGCCTGAGCGGTGTCTTGTGCTGCAGTCGATACAACCGGAAGCGTTCGCGGAAGTCGCGCTTGTGGTGTTCGATGAGTGCCATCTTCTCCATCCACGAGAATCCGATCGCAGCCGGCGGTCGATCGACGCGATGCTGTGCATCCTCAATCTCACCAGCTATGCGCCTCACGCCGATCTACTACTTGTATCGGCCATGATGCAGAACGCTGGAGAGATGGCCGGATGGGTGGCAGAGCTCACCGGTCGTCCGTGCCTCCCGCTGGATCTCGCCTGGAAGCCCACCCGCCAAGCCCGCGGCTGCGTGGCCTATGAAGACGCGCGTATTACTGAACTCCACGAGCTTCTAGCCACGGAGCAACTTACCGCGACCACCAAGGGCGTTCCCAAGCATGTCGCAAGCCGCCTTGATGCGTCGCCCTTCGCCTTCTTCTGCCTACGGCAGACATGGGCGACCCGTAGTCGTGACGACTACGCGCTGATGGCGCTGCTCGACGACGCTGTGCCTTTTGCTACCGGTGTGTCCGAGAAGTCTGGCGAATGGTATATGACTCCGAATGGGAACGTCGTCGCAGGGACGATCGCAGCGGCTGCGGCCGAAGACGGCCTCAAGACCCTGACCTTTGTGCAAAGCACTGTCGCCGCTGAATCCACTGTCCGTCATTTTCGTAGCTTGTTGCCCAAGCGCCGCGTTGTGCTCAACGAGGAGGAGCAAAGCTGGCGCAAACTGGTCGAAGAGGAGATGGGCGGGCCACAGCACTGCTACCTCAAGTTGGACACCTCCGGACAGGTCGATGGGAGCGCGACCAGTCACCACGGCCAGTTGCTGAAACCCGAACGTATGTTGCACGAGTCGCTGTTCAAGCGACGTGATGGTGTCGATGCCTTGTTTGCTACCTCTACGCTGGCGCAGGGCATGAACCTGCCTAGCGACGTGGTCCTGATCGCTGGCGACAGTCGTTGGGACGTGTCCGACGACAAGTTTAAACAGCTCGACGCACACGAACTGCTCAATGCCGCTGGCCGAGCCGGTCGTGCCGGCGAAGGCGGCCAGGGTTTCGTTTTGGTTGTGCCGAGCAAGATCATCAACATCGATGACGATGACAACACGATCAATCGTCACTGGATGTCACTTCAGAGCATTTTTTCCCAGTCGGACCAGTGCTTGAAGATCGATGACCCTATCACTGGGTTACTCGATCGCATTCACATGCAAACCCACGACGGCAATGAGGATTATTTTCTCGCGCGCCTGCCGGTTGGTGAGGATGGTACGCCGGACGAACCTGCCAAGGCGATGATTCGACGATCTTTCGCTGCGTACCGTAAGCGGCAGGAGGGCAAGGCCGAGTGGATTGAAAGCCGTATCGACGCAGCGCTTGCACGTCGCGAAGAACTGGCCCCAAAAAAGGATTTGACCTGGCTTGAGCGGGTCGCCGCGTCAGCGGGCCTTCCCTACGAGGTGGTCACCAGCCTGGCAGAGTTGATTGAGGCCGGTGCATTCGACGGTGACAGCACTGACTGCATGAACACGCTGTTCGACTGGGTCGAGGCGCATCCGGCTTGGCTGATGCACCTGATCCGGCCAAACGATATCGAAGGGTTGTTCGGCAAGGACTACCGGGCGATTGCCGGGAACGCCGCTAAAGCTAAAGTCGCGCTCCCGCAGATCAGGCCGCTCCTGACCGCATGGATGGCAGGCAAGCCGCTTTGCGAACTCGAACGAGCGATCGGTACCAAGGAGCACCTCATCAAAACCTGCGAGACCGCGCGGCATTTTGCGGTTCGTCTAGTTCCGGATCTGGCTTTCGTCGCCGGCTTGCCCGCGCGCATCCTTGCGGCCAAAGCGGTGGCTGCCGGAGAGGAGCCTGCCATACCGATTGTCTTGCAGACTTTGAGCGGGGTGGTCCGGAAGGGATGCGCGAGCCCAGAACAGCTTGCGAACGCGGTGCATCTTAAGTCGGAATCACGGCCCAGTGCTCGTGCGAGGTTCGCCGAAATCCAACATTACATTTCGGCCAGCGACCTCTTCGCATCTTTTGAAAGCGTTCTTGATCGGGTCCGGCAGGCCCATGCGATCGCTATGTTTGATGACCTCTAGTATTCATCCATTGAATCTGGATTAAAGTATCAGCGATAGCGGGAGCACCGCCTCAATTTAGAATAACTGATAGAAGCTTCGCTGTGGCTTTAACTTAATAGTATCATTCACGTTTATCGCGTTCGCCTTGCGGCGTGCGCCGCCATATTTGGTGATGACCTCAATATCCGGATTGTCTATCAGCGCGGCATGAATGTCGTGCGTGTGGGCGGGTGTAAGATTGTAGATGTCCTCGTAGAATTCGAGAACGCCCCGCGCATCGCCGGCCTTTGAAATCAGTCGGGGAACGTCCTCCATCAACTGGTCTTTGGCCTGCTGGCGGCCAATTTCGTCGAAGAGGTAGAGCGAGCCCTCGTCTCGCGGATCGTAGCTGAGCATGTGCAGGCCAGGCCGACCGTAATGGGCCTGCTGCGACGCATTGTTATGAAGGATGTCGTTATAGACCTGCCGCGCGCGATAGGAATTGGCGAAATGGACAAACCAGTATCGCCAGCCATTGGGGTTGTGGATCGAGAAAGGGCTCACATAGGGCGCGCTGTTCCCGAGAGCTTCGAAGACAATGCGTTCAGCAACGCCAAGCCATTCCTTGCGGCTCATCGCACCCTCAAGCGCGATCAGATCATTAGGCGACAGACTGAGATAGCTGAGCTGGCGGGCCAAAAGCGCGGGATTTTGCTTGCGTAGGAAAGCGAGCAACGCCTCGATCATAAATGTATAGAAAATCTCGACGGACCGGCGAGAGCGCATGATCGCCATGATGGTGGTCAACTGAACGTGGCTGTGACCGCACTGATCCAAGTTGAAGACAACATTGGTGTAGCCCTCGTTCGAAAGCGTCGTCTCTATCTGCGGATAGACCGCCTCAAACAGCCCATTGAGATACTGGGTGCGGATATGGAGCTTGGAGCATTCTTGGCGAGCCAACGCAAGCGCGGGGGCCATGTTCTGTTTCAGGAGCTCGACGGCATCACGTTCGCCGTCGTTGAGGATAAGAAGGCACTCGATCTCCACCAGCGCCAGCCCCTCGGCCGCACGCCGAATGTTGACCTCGTTGAGGGTGCTGCGAAGCACATCGACGAAGATCAGCGGCGATCCCGGCGACCCGCATTTGTATGTACCGGCACCTGCAAAGCCATCGACGATTGCGAAGCGGAACTTAGTTTGCTGGGGGTGCCCTAGGCGAACCTTCAGGTATTGCGTGAAATACTCACGCAGGATGCGGTGCTTACGACGCGAGTGTTCCTCAAGCGTTGCACCATCTACCCATCCGTAAGCCTTTTCGACCATTTGCCCCCTGCAGTCCTTTTCAGATATGCATTTGAGCAACCTGAGGCATCTCATCCCAGGTCTGCCCCCGATAGATTCGGCCGTTGGCCTTCTTCGAGCGCCGCTTGTTGTCCTTCCCCCAGGTTCCCCATTGTTTAAAGAAGAACGCTGTATCGTAGTCGCAGCACTGATCGTGGATCTCGTCGATCCATTCCTCCCGAATTGGTCGCGCAGATCGCCCGCTTTCACCGCCAACAATCGCCCAATGGATTCCAGAGAGATCGACGTGTCCAACGGGCCCTATCAGCGGCTCGAAAGAGATGAAGCGGATTGAGGCGGGAACCTGTCTCAGATGCTCGATCCGGACTGTGGCGTCGGCATCCTCGACGCTGGTGCCAAGCCATACATTGGGCAGCACTGGTGCCGGCATTCCACCCAGCAATTGCGCCATACGCTCAGGGCGTTTGGTGAGGATCTGGTAAGAATGACGCGGAGTTTCGCGCATGACCTGCCATACTTTTGCGATAAAATCGTCGCTGACATCGTCATGGAAGAGATCGCTCATCGAATTGACGAAAATTTTGCGGGGCTTCTTCCACTTGTAGGGAATATCGAGTGAAGCGTGATCCTCGCGCGCTGTCCCTGTCCAGATGGTGCGCTTACCGCTTTTGCGCGTGAGGCCGACATATTTCTCGACCTTCATAGCTTCGAGGCGGCGGGCCATTTCCATCGCGTAGCAATGGGTACAACCTGCTGATACGATGGTGCAGCCAGCCACCGGATTCCAAGTGGCGTCCGTCCATTCGATCTGCGTTTCAGCCACGTCCGCGCGCTCCCATGCTCCCAAGCCCATTATTGCCTGTGATGGCAGCCACAGCAACGCCTTGGCCAAACTGATTACGGGTGTTGCTCCCTGATGACAGCGGTGTGGAAAACCGAGGTGGTGACGAGCTTAGAAACATATAAAATTCGCATTGCCAGACAGGATGAACCTGCAATGCCAGCCTTGTCGGCCTCTGTCACTTCGATATTGAGCGGCGAGGGTGTTAAAGGGCTTGTCATAAAGGCAGAATTTCGCCGCGAAATGAAATAAATGGGCGCGCTGGAGGAATAAGGTAGTCTGAATAATGTCTTCGCAAATAATGGACCCCGCTCCTGGCTCCATAGCGATCGGGAGCCTTGCTCAAGCAAATAGGCATAAGCGACGATTTGATGCTGTCATCACTCTTGAAGATCCAAACGCACGTCAGAATTTGAGGCTTCGATTTAGTCGGAAGCCTGCGCCAGCGCACCTTGTTCTCACTTTCGAAGATGTGGATGTCACGAATTTGGGCATCCGGGTCGCGACCGTCGAACAGGTTCGCGAGGCGATCGAATTTGCTCGAGTTAATGCGGATGGATCATTATTGGTTCATTGCTTTCATGGCGTTGGGCGCTCGGCTGCGATCGCTCTGGCTATAATCGCTGATCGGCTCGGTCCCGGGGCCGAACGCGAGGCGCTTGATCACCTGCTGATGGTCCGCCCCGAAGCTACGCCAAATCTTGTTGTTGTGGAATTGGCCGATCAGATTTTGCATCGATCAGGGCGGTTGGCGTCTACCGTGGCAGTCTGGGAGGCGACCGTGCCTCGACTCGCGGTAGCGAGAGCTGCCAGGCTGCAACTGGCGCAGGCACGCCCCGATCTTTATGCTCGTCTTGACATCGGTCGCTTTGTACAATGACTTAAAAATGCTGCATTATGTCGATATTTTTATATTATGCTTCATAAGTGACGCATTGTATGTTTTGCAGCCGCTGTGGCATCGATGATCGATATATCCTCAAATGTGAGGAATTGTTCTTGATATTTGCGGATAACAGCTCATATTAGAGGTGTTATGCAAATCATGTCCGCAATGCCTGAGGCGACAAAGCTGGCCGAACTCGGCCAGCGTGCGCAGCAATATCGCGTTGGAATGAATCTCACTCAGGTCGAACTGGCCAGGCATGCTGGGGTGTCGCGCAGCACGGTCGAACGATTCGAAGCAGGAAGTTCGGTTCAGCTCGACAAACTGCTGCGGATATTGGGAGCGCTCAGGCTGTCCGACAATCTCAACCAGTTGATTCCAGAGGCAGGCATTCGTCCGATTCAACTGGCAGATTCCAAGGTCGAGACCCGGCAGCGCGCCTACAAGCGCAGGAGCGCTTCGGCGAAGGAGCAAGGCTGGACCTGGGGCAAGAAGACGTGACGACCGCTGAAGTCTGGTTGTGGGGCAGCCGCATCGGGGCGGTGACGCTGCCCACCGGCGAACGGTTCGCAAGCTTTGAATATGATCCAGCATTCCAACGAAGCGGGATCGGTCTGTCTCCGTTGAACATGCCGCTAGGCGGTGTTGTATATCGGTTTCCAGCGTTGCCCACGCAAAGTTTCCACGGCTTGCCCGGTATGCTCGCCGACGCCTTACCCGACAAATATGGCAATGCCCTGATCGACGCATGGTTGGCGACCCAAGGCCGCACAAGTACGGATTTCAACGCGGTCGAGCGCCTTTGCTATACTGGCACACGCGGTATGGGGGCGCTCGAGTTCCGGCCTGTTCAAGGACCTACATCAACCAAGGCAGATTCCGTCGAGATCGAGGACCTAGTCAAGCTCGCTTCCGAAGTGCTCGTCCATCGCAAGGATCTGCGTGTCACGTTCGCGAGCGATGAAAAGGCGGAGGCGCTGCGCGAAATCCTGCGCGTCGGTACATCCGCTGGCGGGGCGCGCGCGAAGGCGATTATCGCCTGGAACGCCGACACCAACGAAGTGCGTTCCGGGCAGGTACAGGCGCCGGAAGGCTTTGGCTACTGGCTGATGAAGTTCGACGGCGTTGCGAATAACAAGGATCACGAACTTGCTGATCCCCAAGGATTTGGGGCGATCGAATTCGCCTATTCGAGGATGGCGGCGGCGGCCGGCATTGAGATGGCAGAATGCCGGCTGTTCGATGAAGGCGGACGGCGGCATTTCATGACCCGCCGCTTCGACCGGCAGGCCAATGGGGATAAGCTGCACATGCAGTCGCTCGCGGCCCTCGCCCATCTCGATTTCAATGAGCCGCGTGCCAATACATATGAGCAGGCATTCACAACGATCCGAGCACTGGGGCTCGGTCAGGACGCGCTCGACCAGCAGTTTCGTCGGGCCGTATTCAACATCGTCGGGCGTAACCAGGACGACCATGTTAAGAACATCGCCTTCTTGATGGATCCCGCTGGCAACTGGCGGCTCGCTCCGGCGTTCGACATTGCCTACGCCTACAATCCAGGCGGCGATTGGACTTCTCAGCATCAAATGTCACTGGCGGGCCAGCGCGATAATTTCACACTCGACAGCCTGATCGCCGGTGGCAAATCCGCTGGTGTATCAGCGCGAGCCGTCAGGACGGTCTTGGGTGAGGTAACGGAGGCGATTGCGCAGTGGCGTGTCATCGCCACGGATGTCGGAGTGCCGCCCGGCTTTGTCGATGACGTCGAAGCCCACTTCCGGCTCGATCTTAGATGATCCAGCAATGCTTAAAGGCATCCAGCAAGTAAGTTAGAAGGACTTGCGATTCCGGGCGATGCTGTTATTATGACTTTCAGCGAATTTCCGATGAAAATCCTGCTTTAAATTCAATCGCTTAGATGTCCATTTCTTCCTCTCTTCTGGAAACCATGCAGCATCAGCGCGTCGCGCGAATGACCGGCAATGGTGCAGAAATGGTCGTTCACCATCAGGAACCGGCCGTCGAGCGCCACATGGGCGATGCCGACCGGCGCCTGATCGAAGGTCGCACGAAAACGGCGCTCGCTCTGGCGCGCATGACTGGCGGCAAGATGCGCGCGCGCGGCATTTTCGATCGACAGAAGGACAAGGTCGAGCAGCGCTTCGGCCGCCGGCCCGCCATGTTGCAATCCGACGGTGCCGATGATCTGTCCGTCGATGCGCACCAATGTTTCGAGGCCCGCATCGGCACGATCACCATCACCAAAGGCGATCCGCTCGCCCTGCCAGCGCAGGTCGATCCACAGCGCCATGCCGTCCGTCAGCGATCCGGCGATGCGGATATAAAGTTGTTCCACCCGATGCCGGAACGCTTCCAGCGGCAATATGCCATGCGCGTCTGCCGGAATCGGTGCGGCTTCGGCCAAGGCAACGGAGAGGGGAACGAACCGCATCCGACGTTCCATGGCCCGGTTCTGGTAAAGGTCGCGTTACTGTTGATGGTCGTTAACCGCGATTCCCTTTCGCGGCCTTTCGCGCTAGATGATCTGCAATGACTTCCAGCAGCTTCATCGACATTGCGAGGCGGCGATGCGCGCTGCGCTGAACATCGGCCGTTCGATATTGGGCCAGCCCTGGCATTGGCGCGGGCTGTCGGCGGACGGGCGCGATGCGGATTTCCGGCCCGACGATCTGGTGACGCAGATATTACTGGCGCGCGGCTGCACACGCGACGATCTGGAACGGCAGCGCGCGCCGACCATCCGCGCCTTCATGCCCGATCCGTCGCTGTTCCGCGACATGGACCGGGCGGCCGAGCGGATCGCCGATGCCGTGATGAAGCGTGAGCGCGTGACCATCTTCGGCGATTATGACGTTGATGGCGCGACCAGCGCGGCGCTGCTCATTCGCCTGCTCGCCGACCTTGGCCTCCAGGCCCAAGCCTATATCCCCGACCGCCTCATGGAGGGCTATGGGCCGTCGGGTGAGGCGCTGGTGCGGCTGGCAGAGCAGGGCAGCAGTCTGATCGTCACCGTCGATTGCGGTGCGCAGGCCTTCGATGCGCTGGCCGCCGCCCGTGCGGTTGGTGTGGACGTGGTGGTAGTCGACCATCATCAATGCGCGGCGACGCTTCCCGACGCCTGGGCGCTGGTCAACCCCAACCGGCTGGACGAAAGCGAGGAAGGGGCCGCGCATGGGCATCTGGCTGCCGTGGGCGTGGCCTTTTTGCTCGGTGCTGCGCTGATCAGGGTTCTGCGCGCGCGCGGCTGGTTCCGCGACCGGGCGGAGCCCAAGCTGCTCGACCTGCTCGATCTGGTGGCGCTGGGCACGGTGGCGGATGTGGCACAGCTGCGCGGGCTTAACCGGGCCTTCGTGGCGCAGGGGCTGAAGATAATGGGTCAGCGGCGCAATATCGGGCTTGCCGCGCTGATCTCCGCGTCGCGGATCGACCGTGCGCCGGAATGTCGTGATCTGGGCTTCGCGCTCGGCCCGCGCATCAATGCTGGTGGCCGTGTGGGCCGGGCGGATTTGGGTGTGCGCCTGCTCACCACGAGCGATGCGGGCGAGGCGGCGACGATCGCGGCGGAACTGGACCGCCTCAACGAGGAGCGTCGCGCCATCGAGGCGCTGGTGCAGGAACAGGCGGCCGAGGCGATGGCCGGGCAGCATAATCGCTCCGTGGCGGTGGTGGCGGGGCAGGGCTGGCATCCCGGTGTTATTGGTATCGTCGCCGGGCGCCTGAAGGAAAGCAGCGCCAAGCCCAGCATCGTCATCGCGCTGGATGAACAGGGCGTGGGCAAGGGTTCCGGCCGGTCGATCACCGGCGTTGATCTGGGCGCGGCGGTGCTGGCGGCGAAAGACAGCGGCCTGCTAGTCGCCGGCGGCGGCCATGCCATGGCGGCGGGCCTGACCGTGGAAGCGGGCAAGGTGGAGGCACTGGCCGATTTCCTGGACCAGCGTCTTGCCGCCGACGTTGCCCGGTCACAGGAGGGGCGCGCGCTGTTGATCGATGCGCTGCTGGCGCCGCGCGGGGTCAATCCCGATTTCATCACCGCGCTGGACGATGGTGGTCCCTATGGCACGGGCTGGCCGGCGCCGCGCATCGCCACCGGACCAGTGCGAATCATCAAGTCCGATATTGTCGGCAACGGCCATGTTCGCGCCATCGTCGCGGGGGAGGATGGTCGGTCGATCAAGACCGTCGCCTTCCGCCACGCCGAAACCGAATTGGGCCAGGCGCTGCTCGCCGCGCCGCGCGACCGGCGGCTGTGGGTGGCGGGTCGGGCCAAGATCGACGACTGGGGCAGTCGCCCTGCCGCCGAACTCCATCTGGAGGATGCAGCCTGGGCGGACGGGTGAGCGGATGGATAATTTGCCCGCACAGGGTTGACCGGTGGCATGGAGTTGCGTATCGGCCCCTCCACCCAATCGGTGCTGGCACGTCCGGCACCGCGATGGCCCCTTCGTCTAGCGGTTAGGACGCGGCCCTTTCACGGCTGAAACACGGGTTCGATTCCCGTAGGGGTCACCAGCTAAGTAGTTGATATTGTTAGGGGGAATCGCGAAAATGCGGTTTCCGTGGCACTTTCGTGGCACATTTGGCGTTTTTCGAGGCCACCCCAGCCCCCGTTCCAGGCTCTTTTAGATCACCTCAATAGCTGCCCAGTAGACGAGGGATTCGTTCGCGGCAGCCGCCACCGACAGGCAAGCCCTCCCCACAGACCAGCCAGACATCCGCGTCAGGAACCGTAGATCTGATTGAGCTTGGCTGCTTCGCGGCCATAGTCCGCGTGATCGATCCATTTCGAGTAGTGCCGGAACAGCATTGCCGCGCTCTTGTGGCCAAGCTGGCGGGCGATATAGGCCGGGTTCACCCCGCCCATCAGCGCCGTCGTCGCGTAAGTGTGGCGCGTTTGATAGGCATCACGGCTGCGGATGCCGAGCGCACGCAGTGCGGGATGGAAATAGAGCTTCCGCTGATCCTGCACGTCCGGCCACGGCGTGTTTGTGACCGGGTTGATGAAGATCGGCGAATCGAGCCCCCGCATGAAGCTGTGCGCCTTCTGGCGTCTAAGCACGGCCATCATTCGCGGAGTAAGATCGACGTCGCGCACGGTCCTGGTCTTGGTCGATTTCTCCACGGCCCGGACGCGGGCACGCTCGACCCGGATGGACTGGCGCTTCCAGTCGACGTCGCGCCACTGGACGACGATCTGTTCGCTGGGACGCATGCCGGTCCCGAAGGCGAACTCATACCAGTTCCAGACCTGCTCGTCGTAACGCTCGTGCATATAGGTGAGGATGCGTTCGGTCTCTTCCCGGTCGAACGGGTCCGGCTCGCGTTTCTGATGCTTCTGGCTCTTGATCCGTTCCAGCGGCGAGCGGTCGATCAGCTCGTCGTCGAGAGCCATCTCGAAGATGCCGCGCAGCGGAATGACGTTGTTGTTGATCGTCTTGCCGCTGACCTGCTTCGCCCGGTCGGCGATGACCTTCTTGATCTCGCTCGGCTTGATGCTCTTGAGTTGCCGCTCACCGAAAGCCGGCGACCAGACATTATTGATCGCCGACACATAGTCGGACATCGTCGATTTCTCGACTACGAGCGTTGCGAGCCACTCTTTCGCATAAGTCTTGAAGCCCGCGTATTTGTTCCGGTCGGGTTTGGCATCACCCTTGGGAAACGTGCTTTCATAATCGAAGACGCCGAGATCGATTTCCTGATGGACACGGGCCATCAAGCGCTCGGCCGCCTTGATGTTAGCGGATGTGGGTTGGAGCTGGAGCGTTTCGCGATAGAGCCGCCCGTTCCAGCGGAAGCGGACGCGAATGCAGCTTTTCAGCGGCTCGACGCCAGTCCCTGGCCGTTTTCTACCCATTTGTGGAAGCCTTCGAGGTCGATGCAGATGCTGCCATCGGGAGCGCGGCGATATTCGCGGCCCTGAATCCACACGCCGTCGGCGATCTTTCGATAGACCGCTTTCTCGGTGTAGCCGGTCAGCTCGGCGAAGCGCTTGATGCGCACGTAGCGCGCGCCCGTCATGACAGTGCTCCGGTTGAGGAAAGGAAACCACGGACAGCCAACCGTCCGCTGCTTCCTCTCTCCTCCCGCTCCCTTCCCTTCCGGCCGATCTGCGATGACCGCATGGCCGGCCGACCAGGACGGGCAGGCGCTCGCGAACGTGGGTCTGGATAATCCTCGCAGAAATGGCGCATGGATCGCTGGCCTGTTGGGCAGCGCAAGCAGGCCATGACGCGACGTCAGTCTAGCATTTCGATCCTGGTCCTAAAAAGAGGCCAAGATCGCATATTTGGGCAACCCACTGCCTAATCTCGTGCTTTCGCCTGTCAGCCTATTGGCGTTGTCGCGCCTTGGAAGAGACTCGCAGCGTTCCACTCGCCGTTGTTGATGGCCTCGAAGAATGGGACAAATGATCGGGACGCATGGCGGCCTGCCGCGCGCGATCGCGGGCGCGCTGATTGACAGGAGGGGGTGGAGCCTCGATCGTCTCGGCGTCATCGTCAACATGACCGGTCCGCTCGCCGGCATGGCCTCCGCAATGCTCACCGGGTGGCTGGCCAACAGGCTCGGTCGGCGGCGGATACTTCTTGTCGCAGCGGCCGTTCAGCTTCTAGCCGTTTTCGCCGTGGCGGCAGCGGTCATGGCGACGGCAATCCCTGCCGCTGCCGTCGCCGCATGTGCAGTCGGTTATTTTCTCCTCTACACGCCCGCCGCAACCGCCCTCGCCGTCGTCATGATGGACCGCACCGCCGGTGAGGCGCCGGCCACGGACTATTGTCAGGATGTTTGCCGGGCGCGCGCCGCGATACGCTTGCGGGCCATGCCGATATGCTTAACCGGCGGAGCGTCGATGCCGCGTTCTTCGTTGGACCGATGATCGACGCGGACATCATAGCCGAGCGCCGCGAACTTATCGTTCAGCATCATCGCCCAGGCCGCGCGGATTTCGAGCAGCTTCACGCGGCTGTTCCATTCGCGCGGTTTCCGGCCGAACATGCCGTCGACAATCGGACGGGTCGGTATCAGCACATAGCCATGGTGGCGCTTGCCTCTGGGCGTATCGCCCATTTCGATCAGTGTCAGGTCGGCGGCAAAACCCGCGATGCAAAATATCTCGCTGGCGAAACGCTGCAGAACCGCGATCGACGCCGGCAGGTCCAGTTCATCGGGCAGCGCCACGTCGAACTGACGGCCAAGCTGCGCATCCTTGCGGATTTCGGCGGCTTCGAGCGCGTTCCAGAAACACTCGCGATCCTCCCACTGCGCGGGGCCCCCGGACGGCAGTATCAGCGCAGACCAGGCAACCGCCCGCTTGTTCACGAAATTGGAAAACCGGCCGTAGCGCTCATCGTACAGGCGGCAGCTGTTTTGCCATGCCGCGGCCGCGACGATACTGCGTCCGGCGCCGCGGCTGATGATATTCACATGGAAATGAAAGATCGCCATCTTTTCCGCCTGTCCCAGCGTCACGCCCGAACCGGACCGTCAATTTTCATGACTGGTCCTTCCCGCCGTCCCGCTACCATTCGGGTGAGAGGTCCTGTTTCAGCCCGGCGATCACCGCATCCGAGATCGCCTCAATGCATGTGCGTTCGATGCTGGCCAGGTCACCGTGGATCAGTTGCCGCGGGAACCGCATGCGTTGGCCCGCATAGAGGACAGGCAGCGCGATATGCGCGGTCGATGCACCGAGCCGGAGCAGTGCGATCAGATGATCCTCCAGCCTAATCCCCGGATCGCCGGACTCGATCGCGCGATACCAGCGCAGGCTTCCGCCCATTTCGGTGGCGACCTCCAGCTGCGTCAAACCGAGCGCCTTTCGCGCCTGCCTGATCTTCTCGCCGGAGAGCTTCTTGAGTTCCTTGAAGATCGACAGGTCGACGTCGGCGAATTTTCCATCGGATGCCATATGTCCTTCCTCCCCGGTTCGGCCCGTCGGGCTCTGTGGGTAATCCGGCAAAGGTAGGATCGTGGAGTAACCAGCATCAAGAATAGATGCCGATGATTTTAGAGGAATATCTCTGCCCATTTATAGCGGATGCGCGACCATATTTATGTTTCGACGCACAATGAGCAGTTAATTTCCATTTTCCTCCAAATCGGATCATTCAGGAACTTTATTGCCGAACCGGCACCAGATCAGTCCATGTGATCCCGAAAGCGAATTTATAAGGCTAAGTTCGCATATTTACGGCTAATATCGCCATTTCAGGCACCCCACTGCCGGGGCCTGTTGCAATCCTCTTCGTTTCAAATCACTCAGATCGTGTTGCGAGGGTTCAAGTCGAATCGGACCTGATACTTCGGACCATTAAGTATTCATCAACCATGGCGCGGGGCGCCAACATGGAGTCGTGCATGATGCCGATTGCCAAAGCGATGACGGCTGCCCTGGGCACACTGATCGTCACGACGACAGCCTGTGCCGGACCCGGCGGACATGGCCGACAGACAGTTATAGCGCCGGTGGCCGAGCAGCCGCGCATCGTGGTGGCGACGGTCGATGGGTTCGTTCTGCGCGCCGCCGTGACGAACCGGATGGAGTCGATGCCCGCACCCGTCACTGCCGAGCACATCCCGGTGGGGTCGGGCACGCATGTCGATGCGCGCCTGCTCTCCCGCCCTGCCAGCACTCTTCAGGAGAGATCGCATGCACATCCATAAGCCCACCCGCCTGTTTGGTGCGGCAGCCCTCGTCCTCCCCTTGTTGCTCGCTGCTCAAGGCGCAGCGTTCGCGCAAGCCGCCGATCCGCTTACCGCCGCCGCGCGCGATGCCGAAAGCGAGTTGCGGCAGACCTTCGTCAATCTGCAATTCGAGGATTTCGGGCCGGCGCCCGTCAAGGGCCCGATCTATCAGGCGACGGCGGGCGGCCGCATCATCTACTATGCGCCTGACAGCGAACATCTGTTGTTCGCGGAAATCTACGACCGCAACGGCCAGAACCTCACCGCGCTGGCGCAGAACGCCGCTTCAGCGAAGAAACTCGCCGGGATCGACACCGGCATGGCCCTCGCCATCGGTCCGGCGGGCGCGCCCACGGTGATTGAGTTCACCGATCCCGACTGTCCCTACTGCCGGGCGCTCGACCGCTTCTGGGCGGCGAAAGCGGCCGAAGGCAAGCCGGTGCGGCGCCTGATCTTCTTCGTCTCCGGCATCCACGCCGAGGCCGCCGCCAAGGCCGAGCATGTCCTTTGCTCCCCGGACAAGGAAGCGGCGTTCAAGGCGATCTACGCCGGAACCGCGCCCACGCCTTTGCGCACATGCGCGGAAGGCAAGGCCAGGGTCGAGGCGCATGCCGGAATCGTCGGCAAGACCGGCATCACCGGCACGCCGACCCTGATCGCGGACGGACAGATGATTTCCGGTTTCCGGCAGGCCGAGATCGAGGCGTTCCTCGACGGTAAGAAGGCGCTCGCCAATGCCGGCCGCTGATCGCCTTCCGGCTCCTCACATCGCGAACGCGCGGTGCATCGGCTCTGCCGCTGCCGCGCAAATCCCAATGCCGGCGGCGGGACCCGAACCGGGCCGTCCAGCCTCGCCGTCGGCCGACAGCGATCCTCATCGATGCCGGCAAGCAGTCCCCGGAGCGGCCCATCTTCCCTGGAGCAAGTGCATGTTGAAAACACTCGGCAGACAATCCGCCTCAATCGCCAATGTCGGCATTCCCGTAACCCTGCTCGCGCTGCTCGGGGCCGGTGGGGCTCACGCCTTCTCGGCGCCGGCGGCCGGCGACCTCGGCTACGACATCTACGATATCGTGGTCAATCAAGGGGTCAAAGGCCCGCTCGGCTTCGTCGGCGGCGTCGCGGCCTTCCTGTTCGGCGTGAGCAGGCTCTTCTCGAACATCATGATCGGCATCCCGACCATCGTGGCGGCCGTCTGCCTGATCAAGGCGGACTCGATCCTCCAGACATTCGGAATGGTCATCTGACGGATTGGTCCGCCGCCGCGCCTGGGCGCGGTCGGCGGACCTCAACGGGCCAGGGCGCATGAGGCGCACTGGCGGGACAACCCCCGAAGTTCAACCAGCTTCGCAGGGAGGTCACGACGCAAGGAGGAGAAGGCTCGTGGACGAGCGGCTACCCCAATATCTGCACAAACCCGTCCAGATCCTGTGGTTCGGATCGGACGAGTTCGTGCTCGTGATCACGGTGATCTTCGTCGCCGTGATCGTGGGCGGGATGCTCGGTTGGGCGCTCGTCGCGGGTCTTCTCCTTTTCGTTCCCTGGCTCCGCACCAAGCCGCGCGGCTTCATCCCGCACATGGCCTGGCGCTGGGGCCTGGTCCGCTGGTCCAACTATCCGGGTCCGACCCAGACTCGGTTCTACGAATGAGGCGGGCCATGTTCGGACGCAAATCCCCCGGCACACCCCCACGCGATCCGCTGATCGGCAAGCCGGGCAGCTATGGCATCCACCGCTACCTGCAAGGGGCGAGCAACCTGTTCGAGGAGAACCGGCTGTTGAAGCTCGCCGTCATCGGCCTGTTCGGGATCACGGCGGTGCTGGGCACGGTGATCTACACCTCCAACCAGAACACCCGGACGATCATCGTCCCCTACGGCGCGGGCGGCGACCTCTATGTCACGGGCGGCGAGCCGTCCGAGGCCTATCTGCGCTCGATCACGCGCAATGTCGTGTCGCTCTCGGGCACCTACTCCGCCTACTCCGCGGATCGGCAGTTCCAGGAACTGCTGAGCATCACGCACCCCTCGACCTACAACAGCCTGCGCGACAGCCTCAACCGGCTGCTCGACGAACTGGCCAATAATCCGACGCTCTCGATCGCGACCTATATCCGCCCCGACCAGCCCGTCACCTGGACCCGGACCGAGATTCTCGTGCCGGTCGAGAAGGTCCGGGTGATCGGCGGGGTGATCCGCAAGTTCCGGGGCAATCTTCGGATCCGTTACGTGATCGACAATGGCCGCTTCTGGCTGACCGCCCTCAATGAGGAAAATTTCGATGTCCAGCCTCGCTAAGTCCGCGCGGCCGAGCCTGATGCTGCTCGCCCTGTCGCTTGCCGCTCCGGCCGCCGCGCAATCCATCATGGTTCTGCCCGACCAGACCAGCACGATCCGCCTGTCAAACCGCGACATCAACCATGTCATCTGTTCGGGCGGAGAAATCGAGGACGTCAGGTTCAGCGCCGAAAAGGCGATCGCCGTGGAGCGCGCCGGTTCCGACGCCTGGATCAAGTTCCTCGTTCGCGAGATCGACGACGCCGGGATGGTGACGCGCAGCTTCGTCACCGTGCCGTCTGAGTTCTTCATCACCTGCAACGGCGCGGTCTATGCGCTCTATGCCGAGCCGTCGGATATTCCGGCGCAGACGGTGATGCTCCAGCCCGGCGCTCCCCAGCGCGCCCGCGCCAATGAGGAACTGCTAGGACCCCTGGTCGAAGAAGAGCGTGCAGTCTCGATCACGCTCTCGATGCTCCAGGACCGGATCCCGGCGAGCTTCACCAGCGTTGCGCCCCGATCCGGGCCGATCCGGCTCGCGACGCTGCCGGGCGCCACGCTGGAGGAACGACGCCGCATCGAAATCGACGGGTCCGGCCTCTCGGCATCGGAATATCTGGTCTCTGCCGCCGGCGGCGCGCAGCTCGACGAACGCGGTTTTCTCGACGGCGCGCTCGGCGCCAACATCTTCGCGATCACCCTCGACCGGGGCAATATCGAGGCCGGGGAAGCCGCGCGGCTGATCGTCGTTCGCCGGGGAGCCGGGCAATGAGCGGCGGGGACTCTCGCGGCGGTCGCGGGCCCCGCGGGCGCGGTCCTGCCGATCGCGCGGAGGAACTCGACCTCGACGGCTATGAGGCGGACCGCCCTCGTCCTGGCGAGAATACGCGCGGCCCCGCGCTGCTCGATCTCAAGACGCGGTGGCAAACGCTGACCGCACGCCAGCAGCTGCGTTTGAGGCAGCTTGGCGTTGCCGGTGCGATCGGCGTGCTGGGGCTCGGCCTCTACACGGCCAGCGGCGACAAGACCGAGCAGGCCGCGCCATCGCCCAGTTCGAAGCTCGACATGGGCGCGGGGCTTCGCGGCGACAGCCTAGAGGTCAAGCTGCGCGGCGACCTGCAGAAGATTCTTGATGGACAGCAATTGCTCGGCGATCGCGTCTCCGCCATCGAGGAAGGCAAGGTCGCGCCCGGTTCCGGCACGCCGCCCCATGCGCTGGACGGCGATCTTCCTCCGGCGATCCCCGGCTCGGTTCCCGACTTTCCCGAACCGCCCGCGACCGGTGACATCGATCCTTCCGTCGCGAAGCCGCCCGCGCCGCCCGCCGCGCCGCCAGCGCCTCCGGCCCCGCCGGTCGAGAAGACCGTGGGCGCGATCGGCGCCGCGACCAGTCCGGTCGCGGCCGCCGATGGGGCACAGGCCGCTAAAAAAAAGACGCGGACCATCTATTTGCCACCTGGTTTCATGAAGGCGCGGCTGCTGACCGGGATCGATGCGCTGGCGAGCCGGGATGCGACCAACAATCCCGAACCGTTGATCGCGCGGGTGCAAGCCCCCGCCGTCCTGCCCAATGACGTCAAAGCCAACCTCGCCGGCTGCTTCGTCATCGGCAACGCCACCGGCAGCCTCGCGAAGGAACGGGTCGAAGTCCAGTTGGTCAGCCTCTCTTGCGTCGATTTCGACGAACGCTCGGTGGTCGACCAGCCCATCAAGGGCTTCTTCGTCGACGCCGACGGCAAGAAGGGCCTCTCCGGCAAGGTCGTCACCCGCGCCGGCGCGGCCCTTGCCCGCGCGTTCATCGCCGGGACCATCACCGGGGTCGCCGATACGGTCCAGAATACGGTCGGCGACGTCTCGACCTCGGCGCTGGGTTCGGTGCGCACGCTCGATGCGGGCGACGCCGCCAAGGCCGGCATCGCCGGCGGCCTGTCGCGATCGTCCGAGAAGCTCACCGATTTCTATCTCGATCTCGCGCGCCAGGCGGGGCCGATCGTTGAGGTCGGCGCGGCGAAGGACGTCGTGGTTGTGATCCAGGAGGGCGTCACCCTCGATATCAAGCCGACCGCCGGAAGCAAGTTCTGATGCGCCGGCTCCTCATCCAACAGGGAGTATCGCCCATGCGGCCTCTATCGCCCGCGCGCCGATCGCGCGCCCTCTCCCCGCTTCTTCCGGTCTGCGCCGCCTTCATGCTGAGCGGCTGCGCGACGATGGGCTCGATCATGTCGCCCTATAGCGAGAAGTTCAGTTGCAAGAACGACGATCACGGCCAGTGCATCCACCCTGAGAAGGCCTATGCCGATGCCGTTGCGGGCGTCGCGTCGAAGTCCGATCCGGCGGTCACCAGGGACAGGAAGTTGCTCAGGGACGGCAAGGCCGCGCGCGGTTCCACTGGAACAACGTCGGGCGCCTTCGCCGGTTATCGCGATAGCGTCTATCGCGAGCTCCAGGGGCTGATCGAGCAGCCGGTCACGCCGATGCTCAAGCCCCCGCGTTCGGTCCGGACGCTGATCCTGCCCTATGCCGACCGCCAGCGGCCCGACCGGCTCTACATGCCGCGCTATGTCTATTCGCTGGTCGAGCGCCCGCAATGGGTGGTCGGCGACTATCTTGTCGCCCCGGTTTCGCCCGCGTCCCGCGCGAACGTGCTCGAACAGGTCAGGGACCGCCCCGACGATGGCCAGAATGATGCGGGGGCCCGGCCATGACCAGCTATCAATCGGGCATGACGCTGGCGCGGCTGCGCCGCAGCGTCGAGCGCGACAGCTATTCCGATTTTCTTCCGCTCGCCGCCTGGGTCGAGGAAGAACAGGCCTTCCTCACCATCGACGATGGCTGGGGCTATAGCTGGGAGCTGATCCCCTCCCCCTACATGTTCGCCCATGTCCATGAGGCGCTGCTGGGGCTGCTCAACGTCAATTTTCCCGAAGGCACGATCCTCCAGCTCCAGAGTTTCGCCGACCCGCTGATCGACGATGCGCTCGACGCCTTTCTCGACCTCAAGACACGGCCCGATCCGCTCATCCAGGCCTCGGCCCGGCGCACCTTCGACTATCTGCGCGCCGGCACCATGGGCTTGAAGGCCCTGCATGGCATCCCGATCCGCGATTTCCGCGCATTCCTGTCGGTCAAGACGCGCGCGCCGATGGACAGCGACCTGCGCCGCCAGATCGAGGAGCAGCTCGCCAAGCTCGGCATCCGCCCGATGGCGCCGAGCGAGATCATCTCGCTCTACCGGCGCATTTTCAACGGCGTTCATGCGCCCGCGCCCGGCGTCTTCACCCAGACCGCCGACGTGCCGCTGCGCCGCCAGATCATCGATGCCGGGCCGGCGCTCCGCTTCGACGGGCCGGAAGTATATCTGGGCAACCAGGTGGCGCGCTGTCTGACGCCCAAGTCGCCGCCGCGGCGGATCACCGCCGAACGTGCCAATCGTCTCACCGGCGGCATGCGCGGGTCGTCCGAGGACAGCGACCAGATCGGCGGGCCGTTCCTCTATACGCTCAATGTCCTCTTCGATCACTCGGCCTTCGAGATCCACAAGCGCGCGCAGATTCTCTCGGCGCAGAAGGCGGCGGGGTCCTTCGCGGTCGAGGTCGGCAAGCAGATCGAAGAGATCGGGTGGATCCTGGACGAGGCCGGAAACACCCGGTTCGTCTCGGTAATCCCCACCAAGTGGGTGTTCGGCCGCGACCGCCATCAGGCCCGCGAGATGGCGGCGCGCGCCAAGCGGCTGTGGGAGAGCGAACCGCTGCCGTGGATGGTCCAGGAGGAATCCTACCTCAACCCGATCCTGCTGGCCGCGAGCCTGCCCTTCGGCCTGTACCCCGAGCGACGCACGATCGGTATGCTGCAGCGCGATTTCCGCGTGCCGGTGCGCGCGGGCGTGCTGATGTCGCCGATCCAAACCGATTTCCGGGGCGGCGGGCGGCCGGCGCTGCTCTACACGGGCCGCAAGGGGCAGCTCATCACGCTCGACCTCTTCGATCCGCGTATCAACAACTACAACTTCATCGTCTCGGCGGAATCGGGCGCGGGCAAGAGCTTCCTGCTCAATAACCTGTGCCAGCAGTATTTCGCGCAGAACGCGCTCATCCGCATCATCGACATCGGCGGCAGCTACAAGAAGCTCTGCACGCTCTGCTCGGGCCGTTACATCGATCTGGGCGAAGAGCATCTCGTCCTCAATCCGTTCGACCTGGGGCTCGCTCTCGACGGCGACGATCGAGAGTCCGCGATCTCGATGGCGGTGTCGATCGTCGCGGAGATGGCCAACGCCGGGACGCGCAAGGGCGTCACCACGTCCGAATGGAACCTGCTCAAGTCCGCCGTGCAATGGGCGATCGAGAGCGGCCGCGCGGAAGCCGGGATCGATGCGGTGCGCGAATGGCTCGGCTCCTATCCGGCCAACACCGTCTCCGATCTCGACCGGGTCGACCACCTCGTGCCCACGGCGCGCGAATTGGCCTTCAACCTGCGTGATTTCGGGTCGGACGGAGCCTACGGCCATTATTTCAACGGTCCCAGCACGTTCGACATCTCGAACGATGAATTCGTGGTGCTCGAACTCGAGCGCCTGAAGGCCATGCCTGACCTGTTCAACGTGGTCGTCATGGTGGTGATCAACGCGGTAACGCAGGAACTCTACCTGTCCGCCCGTGATCGCCCCCGCTTCGTGCTGTGCGATGAAGCCGCGCAGTTCATGACCCGCGAAGAGGGCCAGGACCTGTCGCGCCTCGCCGAGGCGATCAGCCAGGGCTATCGCCGCGCCCGAAAATATCGCGGCAGCTTCGGCATCATTCTCCAGAGCATGAACGATCTGCTGCTGTTCGGCGGCACGGGACAGGTGATCCTGGAAAATGCCGCGACGCGCTTCCTCCTGCAGGGATCGACCTATGACAAGGCGGTCGAAAACAAGATCCTCGACTATTCGGGTTTCGTCCTCGACCTCCTGAAATCGGTCCGCAACAACAAACCGAACTATTCGGAAGTCTTCATCGACAGCCCGCTTGGCCTCGGCATCGCCCGGCTCGTCGTCGATCCGTTCAGCTACTGGATCAACACCTCCGCGCCCGAAGACGTGGCCGCGTTCGAGGCGCTGGTCCGCGCCGGACGCTCGCCGCTCGAAGCGGTGTGCGATCTCGCCGGCGTCGATCCCGCCGGGATAATCGGCACGTCCTTCGATGACGCAGCGCCGCTGAAGCGGAGCGCGCTGTCATGACGCGGCGCTCCCCCTCCCCCGACCAGTTGCCGCTCCGGCTCGTGGAGAGCCCGGATGAGGATATCGAGCGGATCATCGAGGCGCGCGTCGCCGCACGGGCGGAAGCCGACGCATTGCGCTGGCGCTTCCGCCTGGTGGTCATCGAATCCGTGATGATCGCATCGCTCGTGCTCGCGGCCGGGCTGGTGCTCGAACAGCCCGCTGGCATCGTTCTTCGCGGCGCGGCGATCGTTGGCGGCGGCTGTTTCCTGACCGGGCTCATCCTCATCGGCCTGACCGGGGCCGCGGGCCGCTTGCTCGCAAAACTCAGGAGGAAAAGATGATGCTGGACATACTCCCGCCCAGTGGCGGCAATGAGCGCCTGACCCTCGTCGTGCGCAGGCCGGACGAATCCCTTCACGACTACCTGGTCCGCTGCCAGTGGGAACTGGGCGACCGGGTCCGGTTCCTCGCGTCCGTTCGCGATGCGCAATGGACCATCCTAGAAAGCGAGCGCCAGCGCTGGCGGCGGCACGCTCTCCTGCTAACCTTCACCGGGCCGGTCATCACCGCCCTGGCCTATGCCGCTCTTGGCTTGTGCGGGGCCGCGGACAGCGTGCTGCCAGTGCCGCTCATGGCCGGGCTGATCGCCTGTGCCGGAATTGCCGGCGCCGCGCTGGCGATCGGCATCGCCCGCATCATCGACAGCATCCCGAATTGGCTGGTCACGCGGAGGGCACGGAGATGGGCATGAACGGCAGCTTCTCCGGCTCGCCCGACCCGTCGTCGATCCGGCCGCTGATCGGCGACATGATCCGTTGGCTTGCCCGACAGATCGACGGCGGGATCGACGAAATCCCTCCTCGTCCCGGAAAACGGCCGGAGAATCTTTTGATCCGTCCAGGGATGGCCCCGCGCCTGCCGGGCGAGACGCAGGAAGCCTACGTCGAACGCCTGCATCGCTCGAATGAAGCCGTGCTCCTGATCATGACCCGTTCCGCGCTTGCCATGGAATATACGTCCGGTCGGGACGAGAGGATCGCGGCTCTGCGCTTTCGGCAGATCGTGGGCCTCGAAGCGGCGGCGGCCTCGATCATCGTCGGCCTGTTCCTGCTCGTCCCGGAAATGCCCCTGTTCATGCGGGCGGCCATTCTTGTCCTGACGCCGATCGCGCTTGTGCGGGGAGGACTTTGGTTCCTGCACCGCGCGTCGAGGATGGCAAATGCCCTCGCCCGACATGCCGAAAGGTGGGGCCGATGAACGGCATCTTCTCCGGCGCGCCTTGTCCGTCATCCATTCGCCTGCTGGTCGGCACCCATCTGCTGTTGATCCTCCAGTCTTCGCTGGTGCTCTGGTCGGCCCCCGACCTCGGCGGCAGCCAGGCGCTGATCTGGCTCACGCTGTTCCTGGGCGTCACCGCGTTCATCTGCGCGGTCTGCGGCGAGAGTCGTACGCCTGCCGTTCCCTGGAGGGAGCGCCGCCGTGGTCGATAGACGTGTCCCCCAAGGCTGGCATGTCCTCGCCATCCAGTCCGCGCTCATCGCCGGGTGTCTGGCCGGCGCGCTGATCGTCGCGGGGGTGGCCCACGCCGAGACATCGACCATTGGTCGTACATGGCCGATCGCCGAGCCCGACGCGATGGCCGAGATCGAGGCGCGTGCCGCAAAGCAGCCGCCCAATATGGCCGAAAAGTTCGGGCCGCGTTCGGGCTGGAGCGCATTGAAAGGCGCGACGCTCGGTGTCGCGCGCCAGAACCAGGTTCGCAGCGTTGTGCCGTTCTACACGCTCGATCAGGAAATCCGGCTGCCGGACGGCAAGCTGCTCTATCCTGCGGGCTTCACCTTCAACCCGCTGACCTATGTGTCGCTGCCGCAGAAGCTGGTGGTCGTGCATCCCCGCGATCTGGGCTGGGCGCTGAAGACCGCCGCGCTCACCGACTGGATCATCCTCACCGGCGGTGGGGACGCAAAGGACGATGCGCTCTCGCTTGGCGAGAAGCACGGCCGTGCCCTCTTCATTCTCGAGGAGCGCGTGAAGGAGCGGTTGGGCCTCACCGTCGCGCCCGTGATCGTCCGGCAGGTCGGCCAGAAGCTGGAGCTGACAGAGGTGCGCGTCGATCGCGCTCCCGTACGAAAGGCCATCCCATGAGTCGGCTCATCTCGATGCTGCGCACCGGCGCGGCGGCCCTCGCTCTGGCGCTCGTCGCGCCCGCCACGCCTGCGCATGCCTCCAAATGCGAGGCGGGCACCGTGTTCAATCCGATCACCAAGGTGCGCTGGAACTGCATCTTCCCGATCACGATCGGGGGCGTGCGGGTGGGCTCCTACGATAAGCTCGACAAGGAACTGGACGCCCAGTCGGCCTCCAAACCGCTCTGCGCCTGCCGCAAGGGTGCGACCTTCTGGTTAGGGGTCAAGGTTTCGTTCTGGTCACCCAATCGCATGGTTGATGTCGTGACCGAGCCGGGCTGCATGATGGCGCTCGGTGTCGATCTCATGCCGACCGGTGGGAAATTGCAGGGCAGCCAGTCGTCGATCTCGGACGGCACCAACACCCGCAAGATGTTCGCGCAGGCGCATTATTACATCTCGCCGGTCTGGAAGATGCTCGACATGTTCACGGACCTGCCGTGCATCGAGGATGATGGCTTCGACGTCGCGATGATCACCGAGGTGCTGCCGACCTGGCAGTCGGGCACATTGGGCGCTATCATCCAGCCCGAAGGCATCCTGTTCGGCAATCCGGCGGCCGGCCTCGCCTGTATGGCCGACAGCGCCGCCGCAGCTGCTGGCAAGGTCATCGATCCCCTGTTCTGGTGCATGGGCTCCTGGGGCGCGACCTATCCGGTCGCCGGCGACATCCATTTCGGGGACAGCGTCGAGGCCTGGGCGGGTCTCGCCGCGCGCTCGACGTTCATGATGGGCAGGCTGGGCGCTCTCACGATCCACTCGGCGGACGGCTGCTCGTTCAAGCCGCAGCCGATCTGGACCAAGAGCCGCTACAAGATGCAGATCATGGAGCCGGTCAAGGGCGGCAAGTGCGTCAACATCGGCCGTCCCGGCGCGCTCTGGACATCGGGCAAGCACGCGCCGGGCAAGGACAATGCCCAATTCATGTTGTTCGAGAAGGCGATCTGCTGCGCGGGGATTTCCACGCCATGAGCAGATCGCTTCCCCCAAACCGTGCGTCTCGCGCGGGTAGCTGCCCCGCTCGTCACGGAACGCTCCCCACCGTGAGCGGGCGCGCGGAAGGAGCGGCGGTGTGCCTTTCAACCGCCGCTCCCCCCTCGGTCAGCGCGGCCGAAAGCCCCCCGCCGGGGCCGGCAATGCCCCCTCCCGCCGTATCTCCGGTGGCGGCCGCGCTGACCATTTTTGAGGGACAGGCCGTCTTCAGGATACTCTCGCCCGGATCCAGCGCGTTCCGGGCGGGAGACGTGCTGCGCTTCGCCCATGGCTCGCGAACCACCCGCGCGAGGACGCCATGGTGAAGCGCGGCATCCTCCTCCTCGCGGCCAGCGCTCTGGCGCCGGCGCCGCTCTCGGCCCAGACGGTCGAGGACCGCGCCCGCGCCGCCGCCGAAGCATCCCGCGCGAAGACCTCGGACAGCGATGCGATCCAGCAGAATTATCTGACGCCGGGGCTTGCCGGACAACCGATCTCGACAGTCGACAACAGCCGGACGTTCAACCCCAATATAGCGTGCCAGAAGACGGCGACGCTGCTCGAACTGATCGCGCAGCCGGCGGCGACCGGCGATATCGGCACGCTGCGGATATCGCGCGACAAGGATCTCGACGGCACGGTCGACCAGACATTGACCCTGCCGGTGCCGGTATCGGGCATTTGCGCCAATGGCGTCGTCTCCTGTCAGCCGGGCACCTGGAACCAGTGCAAGAGCTTCAAATGGGATGTTGCGTCAGGCGGCGATCTCAAGCTCGCGCAAGTCGACCTGACCGATCTCGCCGGTTGCTACTGCATCAACAACAGCTGCGGCAGCAACCTCGTCTGGGGCAATATGGCCTCGGTGCTGAAAGACCTGGGCGGCGGCGTCATCGGCGCGCTCACCACGGCCGATCCGCGCGTCGGCGTCGCGCAGGCGGTGATCGACGGCCCGGCCATCCGTTACACTGGCGCCCAAAGCACGGCCTGCTCGCCCAACCCCGCGCTCCCGCAGACGGCCTATCGCGCCAGTCCCGCCACGATCCAGGGCGATGCCGCGAGCGTCGCCGCATCGAACAGCATCTTCCAGGCGCTCAAGGGCTCGCCCGCCGGCGTCGGCAAGGCCGAGCAGATCCGGTCCTGCACGATCACGCGGGAGGTGTCGTTGAACGCCGTCAAGGCGGACGATGTGATCGCGCATCTCGGCGGCGCCTATGCGATCTATGCGCCCGCACCCGATCAGCTCACATTGCAGATGGGCTCGCCGCGCGACGACAGCCTGCGAGGCGGGAGCTGCCGCATCTTCGAGTTTTCCATGCGGCTGCGGATCGATGATCCCGATCGCCTCGCGCAGTTCCGGCTCTCGCACTATTTCTTCGACGACTGGCTCCAGCTTCGCATCGACGGCGAGCTCGTGCTGTCCAATCCGGCGAACTGGACCGGGACCGGCCTGCCGCCCGGCAAGTGCGAGCGGAAACGGACCTGGCATGCCTATCCCAATCTCGACCTCAAGCCGTGGCTGACCCGCGGCGAGCATGTCATTTCCATGCGCATCGCGGTCGGCGGTGAAGGAGAGGCCTTCGCGCAGTTCGATGCAATGCTCGACCTCAGTTGCAACCCGACCGAGCGGATCGTCGACCTGTGCGCGGGCTATGCCGGCGACGTCAATTGCGCGCTTCATGACGAAAGCGTCGATGGCGTCGAGACGTTCCGCAACGGCGTCGGCACCGGCCTTACACCCCTCCCCCAGGCACGCCTGTTCGAGAGCGGCGCCTGCTCGCTCCGTCTCGCGCGGCCATGGTTCGAGCGTCAGCGCCGTTATCGTTGTACCGTCGATACCGGATCGATGCCGGAACCTGATCTGAGCCGCGGCGCCTATATCATCGACCATTCGACCGAGACCATGCTGGCCGACCGGACGAGGACCTCGGACGGGGGTTATGCCACCGCGTCACGGCCCTTCGCGCTGCCCGATCGCGGCTCGGTTCCGGCCTGCGAGCCGGTCTGCAAGACCCGCGCGCCCGCGCGCAATACGGCGGCTACCCTCGACGGAGTGGTCGGCACGAAACAGAATGCGCCTGTCGGGTGGGACACCTTCTACCATGCCTGCACGGCGGCAGGCGGCGGCGATGTCTGCCCTGTGGGTCCGGGCGAGGAAATCGTCTCGGCCTGCGGCTGCCTCGACGATTTTCCCGAAGCCGTCGTCATGATGCAGACCGTCCGCCTCGGTGGGGCCGACATGGTCTGCACGGGGGAAGTCCGATGATCGGGCGCCTCCTTCCCTGGCGGAAGCGCGCACAGCTGCTTGCGCTCGGCCTGTACGGCTTGCTGCTCGCGGGGCATGTCACGCCAGCGCAAGCGCAAACGCTCCCGGTCTGCGCGGTCGATCTCGATGGCAACGGCGATGCCGGTGATCCTGGCGAGGTCGCGAACTGCACGATCATGGCGGATGAAGAATGGCTCTGCCCGATCCAGCAAGTGATGTGCGTGGCCGATGCCGAGGGCGCGTATAGCTGCCCGCTCGGCAGCCAGCACTCATGCCTGACGCCGGTCGGCGGCGGCACGCCGATGTGCTCGCCCAATGCCTGCACCGGCAGCGACGGCACCGGAATTGAGGACGATCCCATCGTCGACGATCCCGGCGCGCCTGCCGATGGCGAAGTCGATGCCGAAGGGCATTGCCTCGGCAATATCGAGATATTCGCGGGACGCGCGGTGCGCTGCCGCCCAGCGGGTCTCAAGACCACCTTCTCGAACTGCTGCAAGGACAAAGGCAAGATCGTCAAGGACGGGATGGGCTCGTCCATCTCGTCGATCGGCACTAAGATCGCGGTGGCGAAAGGCGTCTTCACCGGCATGAAGGCCGCCTATGGCGCGTTCAAGGCGGGCGCGACCGCCGGCCAGGCCGCGAGCTCCGGCGCGAACGCGATCATCGCCGGGATCGATCCGACCTCGATCGCCATCAGTCTCGCGATCAATTTCATGATGGATTTCCTCCTGTCCGGCTGTGACCAGCAGGACATGGAAGTGGGCATGCTGCGCGGGTCGGGCATGTGCCACGAGGTCGGGACGTATTGCTCCTCGAAGATCCTCGGCATCTGCGTGCAGAAATCCAAGGGCCACTGCTGCTTCAACACCAAGCTTGGCCGCATCATCCAGGAACAGGGTCGCCCGCAGCTCAAGAGCTTCAACGGCCTTGGCTGGGGCACGCCGAAGAACCCCTATTGCCGCGGATTCACCCCCGAGGAATTCCAGGCGCTGGATTTCAGCAAGATGGACCTCTCCGAATATTATTCCGAAATCGAGGCCCGCGCCCAGGCCGACATCCAGATCGACATGAAGGACAAGATCGATGCCTATATGCAGGTCATCGGCCAATAACGCGCGCGTCTCGCTCGCGCTGGCCGGTATCGCTTTCCTCTCCACCTCCGCGCCAGCGCAGGACACCGCTCCGCCGGTAAGCGCGAGGGAGCGCGCGCAAGAGCAAGGCGACACGGCGATGGACCGGCTCGAACGCGCCACCGCCGCGCGCAAGGCCGAAGCGGAAATGCGCGGTCCGACCGCGCTGCCGACGCCATCGGACGAGACCCGCCGCCGCGCTTTCGAGGGGCTGCGCAAGCGCGCTCCGTCGCCGGCGATGGATGCGCGGGCGCGAACCGCGCTCGACAACGGCAAGGAGGCCATGGCCGCCGAGCACGACGCCATGGCCAGACGGCTCGGCCAGGCGCTCGGTCTCGATGCGCCCGACATGCAGGCCGTAGCCGGCATCACCACGCCTCCCGAAACCAAAGGCTGGGTGCCGGTGCTGTTCGTCTCGTCCTCGATGCCGGTGACGACATTGCGCATCTATGCCGGGCAGCTCGAACGGGTCGGCGGCGTGCTGGCCTTTCGCGGGATGCCCGGCGGGCTCACGAAGGTCGCGCCGATGGCGAAACTCTCCGCGGAAATCCTGCGCCATGATCCGGGATGCGAAGGCCCGGCCTGCGCGATGCGCGACGTGCAGTTGATCGTCGATCCGCTCATTTTCCGCCAGCACGGCGTCACCCGCGTCCCCGCACTCGCCATGGTGCCCGGCGATCCGGCGCTGCCCTATTGCGAGCGCGAGGATGATGCCCCGCGCGCCGCGCATGTCATCTACGGCGACGCCGCACTTTCAGGATTGCTCGAAGAATATGCCCGCCTCGGCGGCAAGCAGGAGGTGCGCGATGCTCAGACTCGCCTTCAGGGCCGCTAGATCCGGCTGGGCCGAACTGAAGCTGCTGCCGCTCAAGGCCGCGGTCGCGCTCGGCAGTTCGGGGCTCGGCCAGCCACCCCGACCCGAACAGTTGTGGAAGGCGTTCGGCATCGTCCTGCCGGTGGGCCTGCTGACGTGGTGGGCCATTCCCCAGGCGACGATCGTGATGAGCCCGTCGATCGACGCCTGGCTCGTCCGCAAGGCGCCGGGGCCGATCCATCGCGGCGATTTCGTATCGTTTACCCTGTCGCATCCGCTCGCCGGTCCCAAGCCGGTCGATGTTACCAAGATGGCGCTGTGCCTGCCGGGCGACCGCATCGACTGGATCGAGAAGCCGTCGTCTGCATCTGGCCCCATACATCCCGGCGAATGGGATGGCTGGTACTATTGCAACGGCAAGCTGCTCGGGATCAGCAAGCCTTATGGGCACAATGGGCAGAAGCTCGACCATTGGCGTCCGATGATCGGAACGATCCCGCCGGGCATGATCTATGTCGGCTCGTCGCACGCCAGCGGGTTCGACAGCCGCTACTACGGCCCGGTCGAGATCGAGCGGCTGAAGCGCATGGAGAAGCTGCTGTGATCCGCCTCGCCCTCCTCATCGTGGCGGTGCTCCTGCCGATCCTGCCTGTCCATGCGCAGACCGGCGAGCAACGCACCGGCTACTGGTGGTATCAGGCGCCGCCCAAACCCACGGAAGAGGATGCCGATCCCGACGCTCTCAAAAAGCCGGTGATCCCGCCGATGGTCGAACTGGCCACCTGGACGCCGCCGAAGATCAGGAAGCTGATCGAGGAACAGCGCGACTACGCGGCGACCGTGCTCACCGTCGATGCGGTCGCGGATTTCTGGCGTCTGCAGGACTTCGCCCGGCGCAAGGCCCGAGCCTTCGCCGGTGTCACGCAGATCGCCATGCTGCAAAATCCCGAACTCAACGCCAAGTCCGCCAATCCGATGGTCGGCGAGGCGCGTGACCAACTCTCCGCTCAGAAGGATCAGGTCCGCCGCCAGTATCTGCGTAGCCGCGCCAATGAATTCGCGCTGGTCATGTTCTCGCGTTCGACCTGCGGCTACTGCCGCGTCCAGTGGCCGATCGTCCAGCGCTTCCAGGACGAGATGGGCTGGCAGGTCACACTTCAGGACATCGACCGCAAGCCGGAACTCGCGCAGCGCTTCGGGGTCGAGGTCACGCCCACGACGATGGTGATCCGGCGGGGCAGCCAGCAGCGCATGGTGATCGCCAGCGGGGTCGAGGCCTATCCCAACCTCATCCAGATGGCCTACCAGGCGGTCCGGCTGCTCGCGGGCGATATCCGGCCCGAACAGTTCCTGACCGGCGCGGGCGAGGAAGACGGGTTCTTCGACGCGCTCGCCAACGGCCCGGTCTCCGCCACCGATCCGCGCGTCCTGGGCGGCGATCTGGTGGACGTTCGGATGGGACCCCGGCCATGATCCGCTTTGCCCCCATCCTGCTTACGGCGATGCTCATGGCCAATGGATCCGCGCACGCGCAGGCGCCGACGCACGAACAGGCGATGCGCGCGGCGATCCACCCGGTCGCCACCGACGCGAAGATGCGCCAATGGCTCGCCCGCGTTCCGGTGACGCGCGACTGGCCGCCCGACTTCGCCGAAACCATGAAAGGCCAGGCCCCCGCGTTCATCGTCGAGATGAGCACGGCGCCCGGCTGCATCCCCTGCGCCGATCTCTGGGCGCGGCTCGGCACATTGGGGCAACGCTATGGCTGGAAGGTCCGCACGATCGGCAGCCAGGAAGCGATGCTGCGCTCCGGGCGCCTCGGTCTGCCATGGGTCGGGCATCCGGTCGCCTGGGTCCGCCCTGTCGCCGATTCCAATCGCATCATTCCCGTCGCGATCGGCACCGATCACGCGCCCAACCTCGCGCGCAATCTCTACCTCGCCGCCAAGATGCTGACCGGGGTGAAGCCCGCTGTCGGCGTGCGCGGCATGGCGAAGTTCACCGGAATCGTGGCCGCGCCCACGCCTCCATCCTCCAACCGAGCAAGGAACTGACATGGGGAGCCAGACCCTTGCCCGCGCAAACGAAAGCTGCCCGCCATGGCAAACCCGCGCCGCCGCCTGACCCTGCTCGCCTTGCCCCTGCTGGCTTGCGTTGCCTTCGCCACACCGGCTTGTGCGCAAAGCTGGGCCGAAAGCTGGTTCGACAATGTGACCTATACCAGCCCCGGCTCGTTCGAGGACCAGACCCGCGGCTATATCACCGCGGGCGGCATGTCGGGCCGGATCGATGTCCATAACGACTATCTCATGTCGGTCACGCTGCCCAAGGTCCGCGCGGGCTGCGGGGGAATCGACATGTTTTTGGGCGGCATGTCGTTCCTCGATCCCGACTATCTCGTCCAGAAGCTCGAAAGCATCCTTCAGGCCGCCCCGGCGGTCGCTTTCCAGTACCTGCTGGAAACCCTCGATGAAAAAATGGGCAACATCATCTCGAAGATGGAGGCGGCGACCAACTTCCTCAACTCGATCCAGGTCAACGATTGCCGGCTCGCCAACCGCATGGTCCAGATCGCCCGGGGCGACGACAATATGTCGGGCATCATCGAAGAGATGACCGGCTACAAGAGCGTCCGCGAGGGCTTCTCCAAGAGCTATCAGCAGAGCCGCGAAAAGATTCAGGCGAACCAGGGCAATCCGACCGAGGATCTGCGCGACGCGCTGGAAAACTGCCCGGCCGAGGTCACCGACATCTTCAAGACCGGCTCGCTCCTCGCCCATGCCGCCGCGCGTGTCGGCGCGTCCGACTGGGCCGGCGTCATGCGCGCCCGCGTCGGCGACGTCTATATGCGCTGGGACCCGGCGGACAAGGTACCGCTGTTCACGGCTATCCCCGCCTGCGCGCGGCAGGACACCGAGAGCGTCGATGATTTCCTGACCGGCAAGGTCCAGACCCGCGCGATCGCGGTGCCGCCGACCTCGGCCGACTGCTCGACCGACGGCAGCGGCAAGGGCGCGCTGGTGCTCGCGCGCGGCCGGATGGAGTCGATCGCGATCAAGATCCGCACGCGCGCCGCGCTGACGGCGGAGGAACGCCAGTTCGTCGCCAATGTGCGCACCCTCCCCGTCTATCGTCTTCTGGAATGGGGCGTGCGCCAGGGGCTGGTCGAGAGCGTGATCGGCGATACCGACGAACTGGTCGCGTTGACGCTCGCATACCAGATGCTCAACGACCTCACGCGTAGCATAGATTTTGCCGTGTCCAATGCCGAACGTGGCGTGACCGCCGCCGGCGCGGCCGATGCCGGCAGCGCCCGGATCTGCCAGACCCGCATCCTCGCCAAGGGCATTGAGCAATTGAGCGGGCTACGCGACGAGGTGCTGCGCCAGCGCGCGCAGATGCGCCAGTCCTACATGGCCGCCCTCAACCAGGCGAACCTCTCGGCCAACTATGCCGGGGTCGTGCGCCAGCGCGACCGTGATGCGCGCGACGCCGCCGGCGCCGCCGCCAACCGCAACCGCTGACGGAGGGCCGCGTCATGCACCGCTTAGTTCGCGCGATCTCGGTCCTGATCGCTCTCTTCTCGGCCAGTCCCGCGCTGGCGATCGATGCGAGTTTCCACACCTATGACGGCTTTGCGGAGACGGTGGACGCCTTCCGCCTCGTCTCGATGATCTTCGGGGATTCGCGTTACGAGACATTGGTGCTGATCGTCGCGGTGGTGGGCATCGCGCTCGGCGTCCTGCTCGCCAGCATCCGCGGGCAAGGCATGGGCATCGTCGCCTTCGGGTTCCAGATGCTGATCGGCGTCGGCCTGTTCGTCGGCCTGGTCGCGACGACGGGCACGGTCCATGTCTACGACCGCGTCCGCAACGCCTATCAGCCGGTCGGCGACGTGCCGAACCTCATCGTGCTGGTCGCGGGCATGACCAACATGATGGAGCGCGCGCTCGCGGAAGTGATCGACGACAACACCACCGATCCCCATGCCAAGCTTGAGTTCGGGGCGGGCGGGCACAGTTTCGACCTGTTCCTCAATGCAGCGAGCCCGCGCGGCCCGATGACCGACACGTTCCTTGACGCGACGATCAAGGACTATGTCCGGCAATGCTATCCGGTCGCGCGGGTCTCGCCCGCCTATGGCGTCGACGACGATCAGCTGTTCCGCACGGCGACCGATCTTCCTGCCGCCTTTGCCGCGATGGCGGGGCCGGCGACCTTCAGCACGGTGTTCACGTCCACCGACAAGGGCGGCACGACGGTGAGCTGCAACGAGGCGTGGGAACATATCTCGACACGCCTCTCCGAACCTGCGCTGTTCGACAATTATGTCGCGCAGGTCTGCACCCGCACCGGCTACGACATCGGCAATGCGACCCAGCTTCAGCGCTGCCGCTCCAACATCGGCGAACTTGGCCAGATGATGATGGATACGCCGCTCTCGCTCCAGCAGTTCCTGACCAATGTGATGCTCGGCAGCACGGTGGGCGATGTGCTGTTCGAGGACAGTCCTGCAACGGCGGCGCGTGTCATGGCCAATCGCGCTGTCGTCTCGTCAGGCCTGGCCACCATGTCGACGGCCAACGAGTGGATGCCCACGATCCGGGCGACGGTCTTCGGGATCATGCTCTTCATGATGCCCGTCGCGCTGCTGTTCATCCTCACCCCGATCAATCTGCGCGTGGCTTCCTTCGCCCTCGGCCTGTTCGTCTTCGTGGCGCTCTGGGGCGTGATCGACGCCGGGATCTATCAGCTGACGCTCGGCCGCGCGACCGATGTGCTGGCCGAGATGCGCGCCAACCATGTCGCGGCCAATGCCTGGATGCTGGCGCCGTCGTCCGCGATGAAGGCGCTCGCCATCTTCGGGAGTTTCCGCACCGCGTCCGCGGGTCTTGCGGGGGCGTTCGTCTTCACGGTTTTCCGGTTCTCCGGTAATGTGTTCACCTCGTTCACATCCGGCGCGCTCGGTGTGCAGGGTCAGGGCACGGCAGCCGCCGCACCGCTTGCCACCAGCGAAGGCTATGCCGGCGCGCTCGAGGCGCAGGCGGGAGCAGCGGGCACCATGGCGCGGCGGGGCGCGGCTTCGAACTTCGGGGATTTCGGGGAGCGCTCGGCCTTCGGCGCAACCCGTGCGTTCGGTGCCGCGAGCAGCGTGCTCGGCGAACATGGCGGCGGCGCCAGCGGGACGGCCGCATTCGGCATGGGCAAGCTCGATGCGGCACGCGAACTGGGCGGGCTCTCCCCTGCCCTCACCGGCCGCAGCCTCACCGATCCCGCGACCGTGCGCGCCGTGCGCGACAATGCCGCGACCAGTGCGATCCATAATTTTGCCGAGAAGGATGCGCTCCGCAGCCTTGGCACCGGCTATTTTGGCGAGGGGCAATCCGGGGAACGTTCGTTCGCGGCCTTCACGCAGAAGATGGTCCAGTGGAAGGCGTTCGGGGATACGCGCGCCTATGACATGATGCTGTCCGGAGCCCAGCGGCATTTTGAGAGGAACGGCTACGACCAAAAGGATGCCGCGCTCAAAGCCTCGACGGTGATCGCCCAAGCGTCGGCTGATCCGACCTTCGCCAAACTGATCGCCAATACCTTCGACCAGGAGCAGATGCTGCGCAACGATCTTACCGGCGCGCAGATTCAAGTCGGCGCGATGGAAGGCCGGCGCGATTTTGCTGGCGACAATGTAAGGCGGATCGAGCGCGGCAATGTCGCGACCGAGCAGGCGCATAGGACCGGCAGCAATGAGGGCCAGCGCAACGCCGCCTCCATGCTCGGCCTCTCAGTCCAGGAAACCTCCCGCCGCATCGCCTTTATCAATGCGCTATCCGGAGAGGCTCGGTCGACAGCCATTTCCCAACTCTCCCGCGCAACCGGCCGCAACGAGGCGCAGGTCATGCGGGCGCTCGAAACCTACAATGCCGCCGTGCAGGTCGGCACCGCCGACGGTGCGACCGTCGAGGCCGCGCGCGAGGGCGCCAGCGTCTATGGCCGCACCCGCGAGGCAGCGGGCTTCGATTTTGCGGAGCGGTCGGGCAAGCTCGACGCGCAGCGTGAGGTCGGTCACGACGGTACGCGCTCGGCCGCCCGGATCGGGGAGCAGCGGCGACAGGCCGACAATGCCGGGTTCGCGGAAGGCGCGGCCGCCGCGGGCATGTCGGTGCGCCAGGCCGCACATCTCGACAGCTTCATCCGCACGCTGTCGCAGGGCGCCGGCAATCAGGTCGACATGGCCGAAGGTGGTGCGGCCGGGATCGCTGACCGCGCTCGCAACGAACGGATGACGCGGATCATCGATAATGAGCGCCTGACGCGCATGCAGAAGCTGCTGGCCGATCATGGTGTCGACATGTCGAAGCGGCAGATCGCCATGGCGCAGAATGGCGATCTGAGCCTCAATCTCACCCCGGAGACGGCGGCGCAGATGTGGCGCGGCGGGCTCATCAACGAGAGCCAATTGGGCGCGGTCGCCAATGGCGGGCGGGCAAGGTTCTCGTTCGCCGACAACGATCTTCTCGTCTCCAGCTCGGTCGGGTTCCAGCAATCGGCCCGCAACGATACCTCTACGCGGTTCGAGGCAGGGAAACAGGCCGGGCCCGACACGATCGAGCATTTCCTCAGCAGCGGCGAACAGGGCCAGGCGATGATGCAGAACTGGCTCAAGGGCGGGTTCGAGATGGACCGTCATGGCAACTGGCGTCTGAACCCGCAGGTGGCCGATACGCTTACGCGCGACGTGCAGGCGATCATCGCGCAGACCGGGTGGCAGCGCGGGCTCTCGCGATCCGCGCAGGATAATGTCACGATCGGTACAAGCGTCGGCGCTCAACTCGGAGGCTCGGTTGGGGTCGATGAATCGGAGGCGATAGGCGGTCGCGGGCAGCCTGCAGAGAAAGGCAAGCAAGCGGGCCAAGCGCAGTCGCCACAGAAGACCACGTCGACCTCAGGTCGAGTGGGCGCCAGTCTTGGTTTTGAAAGTCGTGACGTCGGAATCAGCAACGAGACAGCACAGTCGTCGATTGACATCGTCAACTACGACGTGCGCGAAGCGATTGCCGCCGCCGAGCGCGAAGCCGCGCGCTCGAGCGACCCGGCGGCGACCTTCTCGCGTGAACTGTCGGACCGGATTCTTGGCCCGGATGGCATACGCAACCGATATCTCCATGATGCGGATTCCGGCCGGGCAACTTTCGACATTACCGGGCCCCTGACTTCGGTCGAACAGAACTCCGTCCTGAAGAGCGGTAGATTTTCTACGGACGTGGATGGCAGCCCCGGCGATGGCGACAGCAGCTTCAAGAATCGTTAGTGCTTGAAGAACCGACTAGGGTGCTGAAGGCTCAGCGGGTTGCCGATGTAGAGACCTCCCGACCGTGGATCGAATATATCGGTGCCAGCACGAAGGTCTTCCATTCCTCGCTCATGTTCCTCCCACATTCTTTTGGAGGTTCTGGCCACCGCTTCATCGGACACAGGCGTACCCTCGCCCGTCGATGAAAACCCGGCCACCCACTGCTGCACATAGCCGAGTCCAAGCACCATGAGTGCCGTCATCGGAAAGAACAGGAGGTTGAGAAAACCGGCCGCCGCACTGTCGTAGAACGCCTCAAGCGGCGCGATCCTGGTCGATGTAGCCATGCCAATCCACCAGACCGGAATTGCCGACCACCACAGCTTCGCGTACCACGGACGCCAGAGCCAATCGGACGGTTTCAGCCGAGGCGATGCCGGTTCGGGCGCTTGAATATGGGCGGCGTTGTTCATCGCTATATCCTCACTGGAGGACTATAGCAGAATTCTGTCGGTGTTCCATCATTTGTGAATCGGCTCGATCTGGAAACCGATTGGGAACAACGCTTCTAATCTATCGGCATTGACCCATCTTTGCGAACAGGGATCGATGTGGCGGCGTCAATTCCAGAGAGAGGGTATTGGCGCCGCCGCAATAACCGTCACCAATGTCAATGCATGACGGTCGTTCTTGCCAGTTCCGGTAAATGTCGCGGTTGGGACAGCTTTTGCGGTGTCCAACACGGACTGCGTCTCAGCCGCTTCTGCTGGGCATATGACTTACAAGGTCGGCACGAGACCGTGCATTTTCCATATCTCGAGCATCTCCATCCCCGGGCAACCCCATTCTCGGCACCTCCGCTGATGCGAGCGGCGGCGCGACCTGTAAGGCTGGCAGTCATGATGTTTTCAAAATCTGAAGTCCGGCTAACGGCTCGGAAATCATAAAATAGCGCATGGCACCTTCGCGCAAAAAGCCAGCGCACAACAATATCCAAGTTGGGGGTTGTTGTTGATGAAAATCCCGCGATTTCTGTCATGCTCCTCTGCAACTAAGAAGGAGGTGAGAGCATGGGGAGCGGTAACGAGCCGGGCAACGACGAATTGAAAGAACAAGCGCTGGAAATGATGGAGCAGTCCTTGGCGATCCTATACGCCTTGCAGGAACCCGCTGCTGCCGATCTCCACGATGTGATTGAGAGGGTCATGGGGTCGTCGGGCAAGATGGGGGAAGAAGGCGAGGTATGGGATTCTGTTTTTACCGATCTACCGCACCTGACCATGCGGGCCTTGTTCCTTCATCGCAATGACGGCTTTACCGTTGGCCAGATCGCACGCCGCCTCCGCATCAGCGAGGCCGACGCGGCGGAGCGCCTCGACCACGCTGTGCGCTATG
This sequence comes from Rhizorhabdus dicambivorans, assembly GCF_002355275.1. Lineage (NCBI taxonomy): Bacteria > Pseudomonadati > Pseudomonadota > Alphaproteobacteria > Sphingomonadales > Rhizorhabdaceae > Rhizorhabdus > Rhizorhabdus dicambivorans. The sequence continues at coordinate 3,865,005 of NZ_CP023449.1, forward strand.
TTCGCGCGCCTGCATCACCAAGAATATAGGCAGCGCTAGCGGAAAGACATTGCCCGGCCATTCCGCCAAAATCCATGTCGAACCGTAAGCCTTCAATGTACCTGCTGGTCCCAAACGCGAGCGGCTCCCTCTCCCATCACCTCCACCCTTTCCTCGCTGCTCCCGCACTTCACCTAACCACCACCCTTCCGCGCTGCTCGCCGCAAACAGGCTGACCTGCAGGCGTCGGAGGGGCGCCTGACCTATCCCGGCAGCAATTGCTTCTCCAACGCGGCAACAAGCTCCTGCCTCTTGCCAGGGTCCAACCGGTCCAGGTTACGTTGCTTCCACAAGACCGCGGGCAGTCGCCTCGCCTCATCAATGCCCGCAAGCGCCCAGTCCGGTTCACCACGCTTGAAGCCGACAAGGAATTGCCGATGAGTGTCAGGCATCCCGGCAACCATGCGCGCGATGATGTCTTCACGCGCTGATTCCAGTTCCGCCAGAGTGATCGGCTGGTGAGTCATTCCGACGAAACCGCGCTCGAACTCCTCGGCGAGCGGTTTACGGGCGGGAGCGAGAACCTCGGCCATCGGGCGATTATGGCTGGCGAGGTAGACGAGAAATGCACGTCGCAAATCGTCTGTGACGCCTTCGTTCGCCAGCAAGTCGCGGACGTCGAAGAGGTCGCGAGGGTGCTGCCGGTCGAGCGCCGCCACGATTTTTCCCGCATAGAGATCGGCGAAGGACACCACCTGAATCTCAGCAAAACCAAAGGCGTCCTCGACTGCGGGAACGACACCCATAACGACGGGATCATAGACCGTCCCGCGCAACACTGGCGTGACCTCGATCTTGATCTGCACATCATCCGCACGAACGATGAGCTTGGTGACGATTTTTTCGTCAGCGGAACGCGACGCATGAATCCTGGCTCCGACCAGTCCTTCCTTGATGCGTTCCTTGATCCGCAGCATCGCCGCATCGATCGTGGCGAGCGAGGTCGCGCGGTCCTCGATCGGCAGATAGGTGAGGTCGATGTCCACCGAAAGTCGCGGCAGGTCACGCACGAACAGATTGATCGCTGTTCCGCCTTTCAGCGCGAAGATATCCTCCTTCGCGACGTGAGGCATAACACGCAGAAGAAGAGCGACCTGTCTCCGGTAGCCGTCGAGAAACGCCATACAGCTATTCTCCCGCCAGGTCGGAGGGCACGGTGATGTTGTAGCGCCGGTCGAGCTTCCCTCCTTTGACCAGGACGCGTTTGCCCGATCCGAGATCCAGGCGGGAAACATCGAGCTTCGAACGCCAGGCATGGCCATGGCGATCCGCGAAGAAGAGGAAGAGACGCTTCACTTTTACGCTCGCGCACGCCTCAAGAAGTGTCTGAAGGCGACGTGGGCTGAGGTCGCTCATTCCTTCCATCAGCATGTCGACCTGATGGAAGCTCTCATGGGGAAGCTCATCGAGCAGTTCGAGAACGGCGCGTTCCTTGCTCGAACAGCGGATCGGCAAGGTCGTGCCGGCGGTGCTGGACATCCGGGGCGCAGGCTCGGGAGGAATCTCGCCGTCGACTGGAAACAGCCGGAGGCTGTTATGCCAGCGGAACGAGACATCGAGTGGCAGGCTGTCGAGCCATGTCGGCGGCCGGCTTGGCCCATAGAGATGGACTTCGCGCACCGTTATGGAGAGATAATGAGCGTAGCCCTGCTGTTCGAGCGCTGTGCGCCCGCCAACTGTCAAAGGCAGGTCCAACAGGGATTGCAGTGAGATAACGGCCTGTTCCCAGGTGAGCGGTCCACGCGAGCGGCGATAGACGCGCCGGGTCGGGCTATCGAGCCATCCCGCGCGAACATATTGGCTCCGCAGCGATGATGAGTAACCATGGGCTTCCATCCATGCCGCGTCGACCAGCAGGCTCTCTGGGAGATCCCGTTGCAGCCGGTTTAATTTTCCTAATGTTTGCGAAGCCATGCTATGCATTTTGACAGATTGGGAAACTACTGTCGAGTTTATTAATTTCGAAATTGGCTAAGCCTTGCTTGGCATTATCAGAGCTCGGCAAACTGGATCGTGCGACCGTAGGTCAATACACTTATCCGCCCTAGGCATGGCGATTCGCGGGCCAATTGACGGGATGCGCAACACGGCGACACCGACAGGACTGTCAAGGACTGCGCCGTTTCGCCCTGTGGCGCGGGCGGCGGGGTCCAGCCTCAATGATCCCTTGGTCGTTTCGAAGGATCTGCGCGTCGATGAGCGCCCTGGCGACAAGCTCTGAGCGCTTGTAGACGCCGTAACGCTGCTTTGCGTGGGAGACGAAATAGCGCACCGAGGTCTCGCTCAGACCGAGTATCTGGCTGATCTCCCAATCGCTCTTGCCGACGGCGACCAATGCCGTGCATTGAGCTTCGCGGCGCGTGAGCCTGGGTACGTCATGTCCGCGCGAGGCATGATGTAGTCTGAGGCCCGCCTTGAACCCGAAGGCAGCGACGATGTGGAGCGTCGTCAGTAGCGATGGCGAAGCCATGATCGGCTCCGCGCGTGCGAAAGTGCAAGACGCATGGGATTCGCTCGGTATGTGGAGCGGCACGGTGACACCGTGGACGAGACCATGCAGCCGCGCTTCTTCGAACAGGGCTGATTGTGTGCCTGTGAGATCGACATAACCGGGAATCTCGTCCCAGCTGAACGGGCGGTCCAGCAACTGGCTCACCTCATAGACTGGATCGATGACGTACGCGTGGCTCTCGGTGTAGAAACGCACGAACTCCGCCGGATAGTTGGTAATAACCAGCGCCCGTTCGACCAAGCGTGGGAGGCCGCCATGTTGGATCATCGCGACATAGGGGAAGCCCATTTTCGTGGCGGCATCAGCTAAGGCGGCGAGCAGCGCTTCCATTGAAGAAGCGGCATTGAAGCGTGAGAGTGTCTCACGCATTCTGGCATTGACATACATGGCATCCTCCTTGGGTTGTGTTGGCCGTGCACCGGCAAACGTGCCAGAAGAAGCCGTTGTGATACCTATGGGAGATAGGGGGCATTCACAGCCGTCAGCCAGCGCTATGGCTGACGCGTGAGGCTGCTAGGGCAATCGTGGATTCGCTGTTTCGAAAACCTGGCTCAGGATCCGCGACACCGCCGCCGGTATTATTCTCCTGCGAAACCTGCGCGGAACCGTTCGGCAATCGTTAGTCTGAAGCATCGTTACGATGTCCCACGCAATTTGGTGTTCTGACATTCGACTGCCTCCTCACGCCATCGTGCCGATGGTTCGCCGGAACCGCGCCAACGCAATGGCGAAGAAGATCGCGCCGATAGCAATGATAGCCAGGAACTGGGGCCAGACCACGTCAAAGCCCGCGCCCCGGTAAAGGATGGCCTGCGCCATCTTCACGAAATGGGTGGTGGGCGCGGCCAACATGACCGTCTGGACGAACTCCGGCATGCTTTCGCGCGGCGTCGAACCGCCGGACAGCATCTGCAACGGCAGCAGCACCAGCATCAGCAACAAGCCGAACTGCGGCATGGAGCGCGCGATCGTCCCCATGAAGATGCCGATGGAGGTCGTGGCGAACAGGTGCAGCCCCGCTCCGGCGAGGAACAGCGCGATCGACCCTTCGACGGGAACGGACAGTACCCCTTCCACCATCACGAAAAGCGCGAAAGCGCAGGCGACCAGGACAACGAGCCCCATGGCCCAGACCTTGCTGGCCATGATCTCGAACGGCGTCACCGGCATCACTAGCAGGTGTTCGATCGTGCCGTGCTCGCGCTCGCGGATCAGGGCCGCGCCCGTCAGCACGATCGACAGCATGGTGACGCTGTTGATGATTTCCATGACCGCGCCGAACCAGCTTTGCGCCAGCGTAGGATTGAACCGCACGCGCAGCGCCAGCTCGACCGGGACCGGCGTGCTCGCACGCGTGCCTTTCATGAATTCGGCAACTTCGCCCTGCACGATCTGCTGGATGTAGCCGCCGCCCGTGAAAGCCTGGCTCATCCGCGTAGCGTCAACGTTGAGCTGCAAGCCGGGTTGGCGTCCCGCAAGTACGTCTCGCTGAAAATCGGGCGGGATGTCGAGAGCGAACGTATAGCGCCCGGCATCCAGCCCCTTGTCCACTTCGTTCAGTCCCACGATCGAAGGGGGCGTGAAGTGCGGCGGATAAAAGGCGCCGGTTATCCGGCTGGAAAGCTGCGACTGGTCTTCATCGACGATCGCGATAGGCGCCTTGTGCAGCGTTTCCGGCATGGCGGTTGCCGCGACGTAGATCCCCACCGAGAACGAATAGAGGATCAGGAACAGCATCATCGGATCGCGCCACAGGCTGCGCAGTTCCTTGATGCCGAGCCGGTAGATGTTGGCCGCGTGGCGCATATCAGCTCTCCTGCTTACGCAGCAACGCGACACACAGCGCCAGGATGACGGGAAACGTCGCGAACAGCACGAGAAGGTCAGGCCAGAGGTCGGCGAAGCCCAGCCCCTTGGAAAAGACGCCGCGGCAGATGGTGACGAACCAGGTCGCGGGATATATCGATCCGATCACCGCGCCCGCCCCCTCGAGCGAGGACACCGGGTTGATCAGGCCGGAAAACTGCACGGCGGGCAGGATCGTGCCGATGGCGGTGGCGAACATCGCGGCAATCTGGCTGCGCATGAAGATGGAGAACAGCAGGCCGATGGCCGTCGCCGACAGCGTATAGAAGAGAGCGCCCAGCGTCATCGCGAGGAAACTGCCCGTCAACGGCACACCGAACATCGTGACGGCGAGGAACACCAGCAAGACATAGTTCAGCATGGCGAGCGCGACATAGGGAAGCTGCTTGCCCAGCAGGAATTCCACCTTGCTGATCGGCGTCACGTAGAAATTGACGATGGAACCCAGCTCCTTTTCCCGCACCACGCTCAAAGCCGTCAGCATCGCCGGGAACAAGAGCAGCATCATCGGAATCACGGCCGGCGCGATGGCTACAAGGCTTTTCACGTCCGGATTGTAACGATAGCGCAGCTCGATATTGACGAGACCCATCGATGGCCGCGCACCTGTTTCCTGCACGGCCATTTCACTGAGCCAGTGGGCATGCAGGGCCTGGACATAGCCTTGCACGGTCTCGGCCCGCTGCGGCATGGCGCCATCGACCCATACACCGATCTGCACCGGCACGCCCCGGCGCAGGTCGCGCGCGAAATTGGGCGGAATCTCCAGGGCCACGCTCAGTTCGCCCGAGCGCATCCGCCGGTCCAACTGGCTATAGTCGGTGATCGGCGGCCGTTCGATGAAATAGCGCGATCCGGCCAGGTTGAGGACGTAGTTCTCGCTGGTGGTCGTGCCGTCGCGGTCCAGCACGGCGAACGGCAAGTCCTCCACGTCCATGCTGATGCCATAGCCCATGATGAACATCAGGATGACGCTGCCCAGCAGGGCCAGGGTGGCGCGGATGGGATCGCGGCGCAATTCCAGCCCTTCGCGCCGGGCATAGCTCATCATCCGGCGCCGCATGAACCATGGGGAGCGGGCCGGTGCAGCCGAAATGTCCTGATCGGCCGCGGCAGGCGCGCCCGCAGGAACCGGATCGTCCCTCTTTTCTGTCGGCGTCTCGCCGCTCGCATCCTGAAGATAGGCGATGAACGCTTCTTCCAGGTCCGCCGCGCCGCGGTTCTCGACAATGGCGGCGGGGGTGTCGCTGACCAGCACCTTGCCCGCATGCATCAGCGATATGCGGTCGCACCGCTCCGCTTCGTTCATGAAGTGCGTGGAAATGAAGATCGTCACCTTGTCGCGCCGGGACAGGTCGATCATCATCTGCCAGAACTGGTCCCGCGCGATCGGATCGACGCCGGACGTCGGTTCATCCAGGATCAGCATTTCCGGCTTGTGGATCATGGCGACGGCTAGGCTGAGCCGCTGGCGCTGGCCCAGCGGCAAGGCGCCGGGCAACGCATCCATGATGCCATCCAGGCCGAACCGCTGCGCCATTTCCCTCACGCGGGCCGGCACTTCCCCGGCGGGAACATGGAAGAGCTGGGCATGCAGCTCGAGGTTCTGCCGGACCGTCAGTTCCGAGTAGAGCGAGAAGGCCTGGCTCATATAGCCAACGCGCCGGCGCGTCGCCATGTCGTCATTCTCGACCTCGCGGCCGAACAGCCAGGCCTGGCCTTCGCTGGCTTTCAGCAGGCCGGTCAGCATCTTCATGGTGGTCGACTTGCCGCAGCCGTTGGAGCCGAGGAATCCAAAGATCTCGCCGCGCTCGATGCGAAAATCGACATGATCGACTGCCGTGAAATCACCGAAACGCATGGTGAGCCCCTGCGCCTCGATGGCGATCTCGGCCTCGCCGCCGTCGCTGCGCGGCGGAATCTCCACCGGCTTGTGCCCGCGGCGGCGCTCCTCGGGAAGCATCGAGATAAACGCCTGTTCCAGCGACTGTTCGCCGGTGCGTGCATAGAAGTCGGCTGCGGTGCCGGTGGCCAGCACCTTTCCCGCGTCCATCGCGATTAGCCAGTCGAAGCGTTCGGCCTCTTCCATATAGGCCGTGGCGACCAGCACGCTCATGTGCGGGCGGTTCGCGCGGATGCGGTCGATCAGATCCCAGAATTGCGCGCGCGACATGGGATCGACGCCGGTTGTCGGCTCATCCAGCAGCAGGAAATCGGGATCGTGGATGAGCGCGCAGCACAAGCCGAGCTTCTGCTTCATGCCGCCCGAAAGCTTGCCCGCCGGGCGCTTGCGGAACGGCGCGAGGCCCGTGCTTTCGGTGAGGTCGGCAATGCGGCGCTCGCGTTCGGCCGCGTCCTGCCCGAACAACCGCCCGAAGAATTCGAGATTTTCGTCGATGGAGAGCGTAGGATAGAGGTTCTTGCCCAGCCCCTGCGGCATATAGGCGATGCGCGGACACACGGCGTTGCGGTGGCGGGCCTCGGCCATGTCGCCGCCCAGCACCTCGACCCGGCCCTCCTGGATGGCTCGCGCGCCCGCGATCAGGGAAAACAGGCTGGACTTGCCGACGCCGTCCGGGCCGATCATCGCCACCATGCGCCCGGCGGGGATTTCAAGATTCACATCATCGAGCGCCAGCACCTTGCCGTAATGCAGGCTCACGCCCGAAACGCGGGCGACAGCTTCCGTCATTGCGGCACGTTGACGGTCAGTTTCGCGGGCCATTCGGATTTCGGATCGATCCGCACATAGGCCATGCCCGGAAGGCCGGTCTTGACCTGGGTGATATAGCGATCGAGCAACTTGCGATCGATCTGCGCCTTCACGCGGAACATCAGTTTCTGGCGCTCGCTTTGCGTCTCCACCGTCTTGGGCGTGAACTGGGCCACATCGGCAACGAAGCTGACTTTCGCAGGGATCGCACGATCCGGAAGCGCATCGAGCACGATGCGTACATCGCTGCCCAGCGCCACCTTGCCCGCGACCGTTTCCGGCAGGAAGAAGGTCATGTAGACGTCGCCCAGATTGACCAGGTTGAGCACGCGCCCGCCGCCACCCACGACTTCGCCCGGCTGGGCGACGCGATATTGCACGCGGCCGGCCGTCGGCGCCTTGAGGTCGCTGTCGCGGATATCGGCCTCGATCCGCTGGATGGTGGCGCGCACGGCATCGACCTGCGAACGCGCGCCGATCACCTGGTTGCGCGCCGTCGTGATCGCCGCGTCGACGGCCGCGAGTTGGGCGCGAGCGGCCTCCACTGCCGCCGCCGCGCCTTCGACGCGGGCCTGATCGTCATCCCGTTCCTGCACGGCGGTCGCACCTTCTCGCGCCAGCGTTTCCGATCGCGCCAGCCGCTTGCGCGCCGCGTTCAGCTCCGCCTCACGCTGGCGGACGCCGGCGAGAGCCGCCGCCCGGTTGCTCTGCTGCTGCGCGACCTGGCTGGTCGCGATCTGGATGCCGTTCAGCGCCTGCGCCAGTTGCGCTTCGGCTTCGGCCCTCTGGGCACTCAGCACGTCCGTATCCATATGGGCGACGACTTGCCCCGCCTGCACGAACGCGCCTTCGTCGACCAGGATTTCGCGGATGCGGCCGGGCGATTTGGCGGAAACGTCGATTTCAACCGCTTCGATCCGGCCGTTACCGCCGACGATGCCTTCGGGCAAATCGCCGGGCTTGAGCACCTGCCAAAGGAGCAGAGCTACAACGACGAGCGCCGCCGCGATGCCGCCCCTGATGAGCCATGTCTTCCGGGACGCCGTCATCGCCTGTGTTCTCCGCCTTGATCGTTGCTGTCGTGGACGACTTCGGCGGGAAAGCCCCCGCCAAGCGCCGCGTAGAGGGCTATGCCGCTCGCCAGATGAGCGCGGCGCAACTGGATCAGCGCCTGTTCGGTGTCGAAAAGGTCGCGTTGCGCGTCCAGCACTTCCAAATAGGCCGAACGCCCGTTGTCGAACCGCAACCCGGCCAGCCGAGCCCGTTCGCGCAAGGCGTCCAGCGAGCTGCGCGCGGTGTCGATCCGCAACGCCAGTTGCCGGCGCCGGACCAGCGCGTCGGAAACATCACGAAACGCGCCCTGCACGGTCTTTTCATAGCTGGCCACGGCTTCGACCTGCCGCGCTTTCGCCAGATCGAGGTTGCCGGAAAGGCGGCCCGCATTGAACAGCGGCAGGGCGATCGTCGGGGTGAAGCTCCACGCGCGGCTCCCGTCGCCGAACAGCCCGTCGAGATCGGAACTCGCCGTGCCGAAGGCACCCGTCAGGCTGATATTGGGAAAGAACGCCGCCCGCGCCGCGCCGATATCGGCGTTGGCCGCCCGCAATTGATATTCCGCCGCCACGATATCAGGCCGGTTGACCAGAAGGTCGGAGGGCAAGCCCGGCGGAAGGGCGATATCCGGTCCGGTTTCGGCAAGACCGAGGGGCCCAGGCACGATCTCCACGGGCCGCCCGACCAGCAGCGCCAGCGCGTTGCGGTTCACGTCGCGGTCCTGCTCAAGCGCTTGCAGCGCATCCTGCGCCTGCGCCAGCAGCAACTGCGCCTGGGTCATTTCGAGCTTCGAGCCGGACCCGACTTCATAGCGGCGGCGCATGATCCGCAGTGAGTCCTCGCGCGTGACGATCGTCCGCCGGGCAAGCGCGAGGCGTTCCTCATATTCGCGCTCCAGCAGATAGCCATTGGCGACCTGCGCGATCAGGCCGGTGGCAACGGCGCGCTTCGCCTCTTCCGTCGCCAGATAACGATTGCGCGCGGCGTCGTTCAGGTTGCGCAGACGGCCCCAGAAATCGATTTCCCAGCTCGCGCTCACCTGCGCGGTGACCTGCTTGATGTCATAGCTCTGCGTGCCTGCGCCCGGCAGGCTGATGATGGAACGACCCCGCGTGCCGGTGCCGACGGCGTTGAGTTCGGGATAGAGCGCCGATCCCTCGATACGCCAGGCCGCGCGCGCCTGATCGACGCGGGCCGCGGCGATACGGATATCGCGGTTGTTCTCCAGCGCGGCCGCGATCAGCACACGCAGATGCTCTTCCCGGAAGAAATCATGCCAACCGATCCGCGCGATGGACGCGCCCAGCGCGGCTGGCGCGGGATAGTCCTGCGGCACCGGCTGGGCCGGCCGGACATTGGGCGGCGCGAAGGAACAGCCGGACAGGAAAGATGGCACGATCATCGCCGCCATGACGGCCCGGAACCCGCATAAACGGCCAGTAATATGAGCGCTGCGAGCCATCTAGTCCGGTTCCATTCTGGTTCAAACAGGCGGTACGCCTATGGGCAAGCACCTCTCCGGACTATTAGTATCTACACTTAGTGGTTTTGATATTGCCCGGTATCACTTGCCGATCAAGCGCGAAAGCTGGAATGAAGCAGCGATGGGCCGCGAGCGATTCATGAAAGATGACGGCGCCGCATCGGGAACCGGCTCGCGTCTGCCTGCCCGCGATCCCAGGGGAGGAAGGCCGCCACAGGAGGTCGCAGCCCGGCTTGGACATCATATCCTCGAGACGGCGCTTGCCCAATTCATCGCCGGCGGCGTCGAGGGTACGAGTATGGAAGCTATCGCCGCCGCCGCACAGACATCGAAGCGAACGCTCTATTCCCGCTTCGGCTCAAAGCTCGCCCTGCTCGTCGCCGCCATGGAACACAGCCTTGCCCGCTATCTCGATCCGATCGCGGCATCGGTCCCTCGAGGAAGCACCCGCAAAAAAATCGCCTATATCGCTCGCAGGATGCTCGACCTGTCGCTTCAAGGCGATGTCGTGGGCATCGAAGCGCTCATCATCTGGCTGGCAAACCACAATCCGGGCATGATGCGGGCACAGCCCGCGATCGGCACCCAGTTCGGCATCGATCTGATGCAGACGATCCTTGCCGAGGCGAGCGAACCGAACAGCGAGGAAGCAGGCGATCTTCCGTTCCTCGCTGCTTTTCTCTTCGACGCGCTGGTCACCGTGCCGCGCCAGCGCATCCTGCAGCGCCATGATCTGCACAACACCACCCGGACAAAGGCTGCCTATATCGAGCGAGCGCTCGACCTCATGGCAAAGGCCATTCCGTTCCTGAACGAAGGGCGCGGTAACCGCCTCACATCCTGAAGCCCTCGCCAAGATAGCGATGCCGGACTTCGGGGTTGTCGAGTACCGCTTCTGGGCCGCCCTCGAACAGCATCCTGCCCTGATCGATGATATAGGCCCGCTCGACCAGTTCGAGCATCTCATGCACATTGTGGTCGGTCAGAAGGATCGCCACGCCTTCTCGCTTGAGCTTTCGCACCATCGCCTTGACGTCGGCGATCGACATGGGATCGATGCCCGCGAACGGTTCATCGAGCAGGATGACCGAGGGCGCTGCCGCCATGGCCCTGGCGATCTCGCAGCGCCTGCGTTCCCCGCCGGACAACCGCTGTGCGGGAACGTCGCGAATGTGGGCGATATTGAACTCGGCAAGAAGTTCATCGAGCCGCGCGGCAGCTACATCGCGATCGGCGATATGCAGTTCGAGCACGGCCGCGATATTCTCCGCAGCCGTCATGCCGCGGAAGATCGATCCTTCCTGGGGAAGATAGCCGAGGCCCAGCTTCGCTCTTCGATCCATGGGAAGCGCGGTGACATCCTGACCGCCAATCTCGATCCTGCCGGCATCCACGCTCATCAGGCCGGCAATCGCATAGAAGCAGAGCGTCTTGCCGGCCCCGTTTGGCCCCAGAAGCCCCACGATTTCGCCTGCCCGCACTTCGAGCGCGACATCGTCAAGCACCTTCCGCTTGCCAAAGGACTTCTCGATCCCGGCGATCGAAAGAACCGTCGGCGCGCGCTCGACTGCGACCGGTCCGATTGACGCGGGCGCAAGCGGCTCGCTCTCCGAACGCGCGGCCGGCGATACGAGTTGGGCATCATGCCCGAGATTTCCGCCAAGGTCCCTCAAAAGCCGGGTCAGTACGCGTCTCCATCCCGGCCGGCCAGCACCAGCGCAACCGCTGCCATCATGGCGATCTCGCGGATCATCCATTCTCCTTCAATTTCCCGCAAAATTGCCCGGGATGACGACCGCCGTACACTGTATCTCCAGGCAATGCATCGCCATCGTGAACTATACCTAGTGGCTTTACGCTCAATGATTGAGGCTCCTTTTTCTCCAGCAGGCCATGGCCGAATATCCCCGCGCCCGCGGTTGCGACTGGCCGTCAGACAGCCGTCCGGTCGCAACCAAGCTCCGTGCGGCTTGCATTCTATCTTACCTATGCAGTACCGTTCGGCATAAGAAGAACCGGGAGGGGCGGCCCAAACATCTGCTGTGGAATCCTGTCGGAGAGACGAGGCACCTTCCAGCGGAACTCGGAGTATATAGTCATGGCCACGTCCCCTCCGCCTTCCGACGATCCGCTGGACGGAATCAGCGAAACGCTCGACCGCACGGCATCGGCGGCCATCGCGCAGACGACTTTCGGCCTTTCGCCGGCCACGCTCCTGCTTGCCATGGCCGATTGGGGGATTCATCTCGCCACGTCGCCGGGCAAACAAATGCAGCTTGGCGCCAAGGCCATCCGCAAGCATGCCCGGCTTTTCGACTATCTGCAGCGCCGCATGGAAGACAGCGAGGCCGAACCGGCCATCGAACCATTGCCGCAGGACCGGCGCTTCGCCGATCCCGCCTGGAAAGAATTACCTTTCAATCTCGTCGCTCAGGCCTTCCTGCTCAACCAGCAATGGTGGCACGCCGCGACGACAGGCATTGGCGGTGTCTCGAAACATCATGAAGACATGGTGGAATTCGCCGCACGGCAGATGCTGGACATGCTCGCGCCGACCAACTTTCTCGCCACCAATCCCGTTCTCCAACACAAGATCGCGGAAACAGGTGGCCAATGCCTGGTCGACGGCTTCCGGCACCTGGTCGAGGACATGCAGCACATGGCGCGCGGCCTGCCGCCGGTCGGCGCCGAAGCCTTTCGCGTGGGCGAAAACGTCGCCACGGCCAAAGGCAAGGTCGTCTACCGCAACAAGCTGATCGAACTGATCCAGTATGAACCGACCACGGACACCGTGCGGCCCGAGCCAATCCTGATCGTGCCCGCGTGGATCATGAAATACTATATTCTCGACCTGTCGCCCGAGAACTCGCTGGTCCGCTGGCTGACGGCGCAAGGCTTCACCGTGTTCATGATTTCGTGGCACAATCCCGGCAGTGCCGACCGTGACCTCGACATGGACGCCTACCGGCACCTCGGACCGATGGCGGCGCTCGATGCGGTGACGGCGATCACCGGCGCGACGGGCATCCATGCCATGGGCTATTGCCTGGGCGGCACGCTGCTCTCGATCGCGGCCGCGGCCATGGCGCGCGACGGAGATGACAGGCTCGCCAGCGTCACACTGCTGGCCGCACAGACGGAATTCAGCGAGCCGGGGGAATTGGGCCTGTTTATCGACGAAGGCCAGCTCAACCTGCTGGAGAACATGATGTGGAGCCGGGGCTATCTGGACAGCAGCCAGATGGGCGGCGCCTTCCAGATCCTGCGTTCCAACGATCTGGTCTGGTCGCGTGTGCTCGCCACCTACCTGATGGGCGAGCGCGAACCGATGAACGACCTCATGGCCTGGAACGCCGACGGCACACGGATGCCCTATGCCATGCACAGCCAGTATCTGCGCCGCCTGTTCCTCGACGACGACCTGGCCGAAGGAAAATACCGGGTGGATGGGCGAACCATCAACCTTGCCTCCATCCGCAAACCGCTGTTCGTGGTCGGAACCGAGCGCGATCATGTCGCGCCATGGCATTCCGTCCACAAGATCCACCTGCTGACCGGGGCCGAGATCACTTTCGTCCTGACCAGCGGCGGGCACAATGCCGGCATCGTTTCGGAACCGGGCCACAAGGGCCGCCGCTACCGCGTGTTGACCCGCGAGGTCGACGGCACCTCCTACGATCCCGAAGAATGGGCAAGCCGCGCCGAGCAAAAGCAAGGCTCATGGTGGACGGCGTGGGGAGAATGGCTGGCCGCGCGTTCGGGAGAACCTGGTGCGCCGCCGCCCATGGGCGCAGCGGACAAGGGCTATGCGGCGATCGCCGATGCTCCCGGCCATTATGTGCTGGAGCATTGAGCAATGACTGACGGAACCATGATCGAGAACCGCACCTTCGACGAGATAAAAGTGGGCGATACCGCCAGTATCTCGCGCACGCTGACCGAAGAGGACATCCAGCTTTTCGCGCTCGTGTCCGGCGACGTGAACCCGGCGCATATGGACGCCGACTATGCCGCGACCGACATGTTCCGCCGCGTCATCGCGCACGGACTATGGGGCGGCGGTCTCATCTCCGCCGTGCTGGGCACCGAACTGCCCGGCCCCGGCGCGATCTATCTCAGCCAGTCGCTGCAGTTCACGCGGCCGGTAGGCCTTGGCGACACGATCACGGCGTCGGTGACGGTGGCGGAAAAACGCGCGCACCATGATATCCTGTTCGATTGCCGCTGCGTCAACCAGGACGGCGAGGAAGTCATCAGCGGCCAGGCCGAAGTCAAGGCGCCGGCCGAGAAGGTCCGCCGCCCCCGTGCGGCGCTGCCGGAGGTCAGCCTGCGCGACCATGACGGCTACCGCAAGCTGATCGAGATGACCGCCAATGGCGTGCCGGAACCGACGGCGGTGGCTCATCCCTGCAGCGCGGCCGCCATGCTGGCCGCGATTGAAGCCGCCGAAGCCAATCTCATCATGCCGATCCTGGTCGGGCCGGAAGCGAAGATCCGCAAGGCGGCCGAAGACGCCGGCAAGGACATTTCGCCTTTCCGCATCGTATCCGCCGCCCATAGCCACGAAGCGGCGGCAAAGGCCGTGGACCTGGTGCGCGGCGGCGAAGCGAAGCTGTTGATGAAAGGCTCGCTCCATACCGACGAATTGATGGGCGCCATCGTGCGCTCCGCCACGGGCCTGCGAACCGAGCGCCGGATCAGCCATGCCTATGTCATGGACGTCCAGAACCATCCGACACCGCTCATCATCACGGATGCCGCGATCAACATCGCGCCGACACTCGAGGAGAAGGCGGACATCATCCGCAACGCCATCGACCTTGCCCATGTCATCGGCATCGCGGAACCGAAAGTGGCGATCCTTTCCGCCGTGGAGACTGTCAATCCCGCGATGCAATCCACACTCGACGCCGCTGCCCTGTGCAAGATGGCCGATCGCGGTCAGATCACGGGCGGCGTGCTGGACGGACCCCTGGCTTTCGACAATGCGATCAGCGAAGCCGCCGCGAAGGAGAAAGGCATCGTCTCGCCGGTGGCGGGCAAAGCGGAAATTCTCGTCGTGCCAAACCTGGAGGCTGGCAACATGCTGGCCAAGCAACTCACCTTCCTGGGCGGTGCGGACGCGGCAGGCATCGTGCTGGGCGCGCGCGTGCCGATCATCCTCGCCAGCCGGGCCGACAGCCTGCGCACCCGCCTCGCCTCCTGCGCGGTCGCGGTGCTGATGGCGCGCGCCGCCACCAAGGCCGCGCCCGGCCTGCCGGGGACGGCGAGCGCATGAAAGCCGTCGTCGCGATCAACTCCGGTTCGTCCAGCATCAAGTTCTCGCTGTTCACGCTCGATGGCCGGGACGGGCTGACGCTCTCGGCAGGCGGCAAGATCGAGAAGATCGGCATCGCGCCCAGCCTGCGGGCCCGCTCCGCGACGGGAGAAATCCTCATCGAGCGGGACTGGCCGGACGGCGCTGCGCTCAGCCATGCGGATCTCCTGGCGGACCTCTTCGCCTGGGCGGGAGATCATCCGCTGGAAGGGCGGGACGTGATCGCCATCGGCCATCGCGTGGTGCATGGCGGCCTGGACTTCGTCACGCCCCGCCTGGTCGATGCCGACCTGCTGGACAGGCTGGAAACGCTGTGCCCCCTCGCCCCGCTGCATCAGCCGCACAACCTCGCGGCGATCCGCGCGATCGCGAAGCTGAAACCCGACCTGCCGCAGGTCGCCTGCTTCGATACGGCCTTCCACCACGACAAGCCGGACGTCGCCTCGCGCCTGGCCATCCCGCGCAAGTTCCACGATCAGGGCATCCGCCGCTACGGCTTTCACGGCCTGTCCTATGAATATGTCGCAATGCGTCTCGCGGAGATCGACCCGGCGCTGGCCGCGGGCCGCGTGGTCGCGGCGCACCTGGGCAACGGGGCCAGCCTCTGCGCCATGCGGGACTGCAGGAGCGTCGATACGACCATGGGCTTCACTGCGCTCGACGGCCTGGTGATGGGCACGCGCTGCGGCACTATCGATCCCGGCGTGATCCTGCACTTTCAGCTCCGCATGGGCATGAGCGCGGCCGATGTGGAGGACATGCTTTACCGGCAGTCCGGCCTGCTCGGCGTGTCCGGCCTGTCGAGCGACATGCGGGCGCTCGCGGCCAGCGATGCGCCGGAAGCGGAAGAGGCGATGGCGCTGTTCGCCTGGCGCGCCGCGCGCGAGACGGCCGCGCTCGCCTCGTCGATGGGCGGGCTGGACGGCATCGTCTTCACCGCCGGGATCGGAGAGAACGACGCCGCGATGCGCCAGCGTATCTGCGCACGCCTCGCATGGCTGGGCGTGGAACTCGACGAACAGGCGAACGCTGCCGGCGCCCCGCTTGTCAGCACGCCCGGCAGCCATGTCGCGGTGCGCGTCATTCCCACCGACGAGGAACGGATGATCGCGCTCCACACCTTGCATGTGCTGGGGGAGAATCCATCATGAGGCGCGCGATAAGCCTTGCCGCCATCGCGCTTGCCACCCCTGCCGCGGCTCATGCCGCATCGCCCGTCGAAATCCTGATCAGCGATGCCGGGCAGGAGGACGAAACCGGCGCCGTTCTGGTCGATCTGCGCCTGCTCAATGACAGCGGCGATCCGCAGGGCATGGCCCTTCCGGACCGCATCGAAGCGCAGGTGGAGCAGAGCGGCGTCTCTCGCACCGTCTGGCTGGAGCGCATGGCGACGACGCCTCCAAACCCGATCATTCCACCTGGCGGTTTCACGCGCGCGACCTACCGGCTTGCGCGGAGGACCAATCTGTCGCTGGAAGGCGCCGCGATCTCCGTTCCCGCATGGGGCACGCGGCAGATCACGCTGGCATTGCGGCCCGCGGACCGAGGGGCGCAAATAGCCACGAACACCTCCGCGCAATCCGGGCCTCCCAACGCGCCGGGGTTGGAAAACAAGGCTGTGCCGCCTCCCTCGGACCGGTCGGCGGGCAACGCCTTTTTCGCCAACCTGTCGGCCTATGAACCGATCTATGCTGTCTATGGTCCGAGCACCGACAGCGCCGCACGCATCCAGATCAGCTTCAAATATCAGATTTTCGGAACGAGACGCGCCCAGGGCTTGCCACTTTCCTGGCGCGACGGACTGCATTTTGCCTATACCCAGCGCATGTTCTGGGATCTTGGCGCGGATTCCTCGCCGTTTCGTAACATCGACTATCAGCCGGAACTCTTCTACCTGACCCCTTCAGCTACGTTGACACGCGGCATCTCGCTGAGCGCACAGGGCGGCTTTCGCCATGAATCCAACGGTCGCTCCGGTCTCGATTCCCGCAGCCTCAACACGCTCTATGTGGCGCCGATGGCCGCCTTCCCACTGGGCGGCGGCTATCGCCTGTCGGTAGCTCCGCGCTTCTCCCTCCTTGTCGGCGACAAATCCGACAATCCCGATATCCGCCGCTACAGGGGCAATAGCTCGCTCTTCCTGGAAGTCGGGAAAGATGACGGCCTACGCCTTACGACATCCACGCGGTTCAGCGTCTCCAGCGGCAAAGGCGCACTCGCCGCCGATCTTTCCTATCCGCTCTCGCGGCTATTGGGTGGGGGACCCGACTTCTATCTCTTCGGCCAGAGCTTCATCGGCTATGGCGAGAATCTGCTCGACTATGATCGCCATACGACCCGTTTTCGTCTGGGCGTGGCACTGGTGCGTTGAAACCCGCCTTCATGCACATCACGCACTTGAGCGACGCCTCCTGCGACATCAGCGCTTCCTGCTCGACTTGAGGTTGCACTCTGGCAATAGTCGACACGCTCACAGCAAAAGTTCCGAGTCACCAAGAAGGAGCCCTTCACATGCCGTCACAATCGAGGCGCTATTCCAGCCCCTATGGTATGGCCGACCCGGCATTGGAGACCAGTTGGGGCTGGGTCCTGGCTTATGGGCTGCTCGTGATCCTGATCGGCGTTTTTGCGCTCCTCAACCCAATCGCGACGGGCTTCGCGACAGGTGTTTTCCTTGCCGTGGCGCTCCTCATATACGGAATACTGGCTATCGCGGCCGGGTTGTCCTCGCTCTCCCGGCGCGCACGCTGGATCGAGATCCTCCTCGGCGTGCTGAGCCTCGTCGCGGCCGCCATCACTTTCTTCAATCCCTTCGCCGGGGCCTTGACGCTCGTCGCGCTGATCGGCGCCTGGTTGCTCATCATCGGCGTTTTCGAAATCGTCGGCGCATTCCAGTCTGCGCATGACCGGGGCTGGCGCCTGCTACTCGGCGTTCTCGACACTGTTCTGGGCGGTCTCCTCCTGTTCAGCGATCCCGCGACCGGACTTGCCTTCCTGGCATTGGCGGTCGGCCTGAGCTTCCTGCTGCGAGGAACCTTCCTCATCATCCTCGCCATGGGTCTGCGCCGCATCGGTAAGCTATAGACTTAGTGCGGCAAGGGTGCCCTGCCCCGAACAACAAAGGAAACGCCAGGATGATCGGAGGATACAAACCGCTTTCGGTCTTGCTCATCCTGGCGGCAACGGTCGGAAATGCTCCGGCATCGAGCATTTCCGGGACTATCTGGCGCAACCCTGCAAACAGTGTGCATATCCGCGCGCAACCGTGCGACGACAGGATGTGCGGTGTCGTCGTCTGGGCTAACGACAAGGCGAAAGCCGATGCGCGCAAGGGCAGCCCGGATCCTCTGGTGGGCGCACAGCTGTTTCGTGATTTCGAGCAGGAGCAGCCCGGCGTGTGGCGCGGCCGCGTTTTCGTGCCCGATATCGGCCGGACCTTCACCGGGCGCGTCACGGTACTCGACAGCAACAGGCTCGAGGCGAACGGCTGCCTCGTCGGGCGCATCGGGTGCCGGTCGCAGATCTGGACGCGCGTCGAGAAGTAGACGCATGGATTGACAGGCTGAAAGACATCTCTCCCATCCGGCTCGCTGACCCTGCGCAAATGCGATAACGCCGAAGGCGAAATGACCGCGTGCCTGATTCTCTTCCTGATCGTCCTTGGTATCAACCTGTTGCCCGCGTTCGGTCCCCCGACATGGTCGATCATCGTTCTCTATGGCCTGACGACCGATCTGCCTGTCGCCTTGATCGTGTTCATTGGCGCGCTCGCGGCCGCTCTTGGACGTTTGCTGCTTGCCTGGGGCTTTCGATTTCTCAAGGACTATTTGCCCGCGAAACAAAAGCGCAACCTCGAAGCAGCGAAAAAAGTCGTCGAGGACCGACCGAAAAGCGCGATTTTCGGGCTCGCACTGTTCGCTCTCTCTCCGCTTCCCTCGGCGCAACTGTTCGAAGCGGCCGGCCTTGCGGGTATCAGGCTGGGGAAGTTCACAGCAGCGTTTTTCGTCGGGCGTCTCGTCTCCTATTCGATCTATGCCGCGACAGCAGGCGTGATCCGCAAATCGAGCCTGGGTGACGTCTTTACCGAGCGCCTCACCAGTCCGTGGGGCATCGCGATGCAGATCGGCATGATCATCCTGCTTGCTGCGCTCGCCCAGATCGACTGGAGCAGATTTCTGCGCTCCGACAACGATCCGCGCTCAAGCGCATGATCTCAAGGAAACAGGTCCCCGTCGCAGACGGTCCATTCGTCGGCAACACGCAAAATTGAAGACGGCGCCGAAAGCCTGCTTGGGTCAAAGCTGCGATTCCAGCGGCAGAAGGCCAATGGCCTGTGCGGTTAGTCTGCGCCAGAACGAGGCTTCCGGTTCCCGGTCGTATCGGACGGGCACGCCGTTCCGGCTCCCGGCCCATTCCACGTCGCCATCCGACGTCAGACAGACCTCATAGCTGCGGGAGGGCGCGGTATCGCGCTGCCAGATGGCAGCCATCTTCCGGGCCAGGGCCTCGGACTCGAAGAGGACGCCCATTTCCGTGTTGAGGGAAGCCGAACGAGGATCCAGGTTCATCGAGCCGATGAACCCCATATGCCCGTCGGCAGTGAAAGCCTTGGTGTGCAGGCTTGCCCGGCTCGATCCTCGCAGGGAAAAGTCCCGCTCCTGATGCTCGGGCCGCAATTCCCAGAGCTTGATCCCTGCCTCGAGCAGCGGAACACGGTAGCGCGCATAACCGCCATGGACCGCGGCGACATCGGTTGCCGCAAGAGAATTGGTCAGGACCGAGACCGAAACCCCCTTTGCCGCAATCGCGGCGAGCGCCGCCGTGCCTTCCTCGCCGGGGATGAAATAGGGCGAAGTGATTTCAAGCCTTTCCCGCGCCGCATCGAAGACCGGCAGCAGGTCGTGCATCAGCCAGTTCTTGCCCTCCTTGCCCAGCACTTTGCGCGGCGGATCGGCGATCACGCGGGCGGCGCGAGTCCAGTCGGGCCGCGTGGTCTCGGGATCGAGAAGCGAGAGCCGTTTGGCGATGCGCTCCAGATAGGGGCGCGCGGCAGCCTCATTGGCAGCGTTGCTCAATTCGGCGGCGATCCGCGTCAGCGCCACGCCAGGATCTTTCAAGGGCGAAAGCCTATCGACCGGCAACGCCAGGCCGCTGTTCCAGTAATCGTCGAAGATCTTCTCCGTCTGGGCGACGGCTGGCCCCATCACCAGCACGTCCATGTCGCGGAAATTGGTTTGCGTCGCGGCATCGAAATAGGCGTCGCCGATATTGCGCCCGCCAAGGATGGCGACGCGGCCATCAGCGATCCAGGCCTTGTTGTGCATGCGCCGGGTCACGCTGAAGGCGCGCAGCATCATTTCGATGCCGCGCCGCAAGCCGCCCTGCCGCGCCCGGGTCGGGTTGAAGATACGGATCTCGATATGCGGATGATGCGCCATGGCGATCATCGCATCAGATGTATGGCTGGTGCCGATGTCGTCGATCAGGATCCGCACCCTGACGCCGCGATCGGCCGCGGACAGGGCCTCGGCCAGAAGAAGGCGGCCGGTCAGATCGTCGTGCCAGATGTAATACATCAGATCGAGCGAGCGCTCGACCTTGCGCGCCGACAATCCACGTGCCGCGAAGGCGTCGAGATTCTCGTCCAGCAAAAGCAGGCCGCTCTCACCGGGGTGCGCATCCGTCGTGGCGCCAATACGCTGATCGAGCGGCGTCCGGCCGCGTTCGATCGACAGTGCGTAGGAAGGCTCCCCCTGCGCGCGACTGGCGAACAGGCCGTAGACCCAGGTCGCGAGCATCGACGCCGCGACGAAGCCCAGGCAGGCAAGGATGACGATCCGGATCAGACGGCAGCATCCGCCTGCGGCTGCTGGCGCACGAGCAGGACATCGCAATCGAGACGGCTGAGCAGCGCCCGCGCCGTGCTGCCGAGCACCGCCACCGTCAGGGCCGATCGACCGTGCGTTCCGATCACGGCCAGGTCGGTTTCGCTCAGCTTCACATGATTGCGGACAACCTCGCAAACCTCGCCATAGTCGACATTGATATCCAGCCTGTCGCGTGCGTCGGCGGGCAGATCGGTCCTGTCCAGAAAGGCATCCAGATCATAGGCTATCCTGGCCTGCAGCGCAGCTGCCGGCCCTTCCCGGCCCCGAAGTGCCTCCAGCGGCACGTGATAGGCGTGAACGAGAGTGATCTCGGCAGCGGGGAATGCGGCCATGGCCGTGCGAAGCGCCTGGGCCGAGCAGCCGGAGAAATCGGTTGCGACCAAGACCCGGCGATAGTGGTGCTGAGTCTTTTCCTTCACGATAAGCACCGGCGCATGAGCATGGCGTATCATGCGCTCCACGGTCGTGCCGATCAGGAAATCCCCGATATCGTCATGGCGCGAGATGCCGGTCACGATGAGATCCGCCCCGCATGCGGTTGACGCTTCCAGCACCGCCTGCGAGACGGCGCCGGTGGCGAGGCGTGTCTCGACCGGAATATCCGGGTCCGCCACCTCCGCCCGCAAGCGGGCATGAAGGCGACTCTCGGCAGCCTGCAGTCCGTCGAGCATGTCTGCGGGATCGGGATCCCTCTGAACATGGAGAAGAACCAGATGTGCGCGCCACTCGCTCGCCAGCTGTATCGCGCGGTCGCGGGCTCGGTCGCAGCGACCGCTAAAATCGGTTGGAAACAGAATCGTTCGCGGGGTCATATCGACGCAACATAGCAGCAGTGGTCCGCCAACCAAGGAACGTGTCGCCGTGTATTTGCAGGACGGACAGAAATGTTCTTCGGCAAGGATTCGCTGGCCGTCGCGAAGCAGACCGATATTATGGCCTGATCAGAAGAGGATGGATAAGATCACAACACCAGACATCATATTGCGAACCCCGACGCTCACTGCCGTGGCAACGGCCGGCGCATCCCACGCACCATCGACACGCTTCTCGCGCCGAACGCTTCTTGCCGGCACCATGACTGCCGCGCTCTGCCTGACCGCCGCTCCGATCCGCGCTATGGCGCTTGATCCAGGATCGATCGCGGCGAGCGTGGAAGCGTTACGGCCAGGAGAGTTCCTGTGGGCGCCCGAAACGGCTCCCGATGGTCCGGTGGTCATCATCGTCAGCCTCGCCAGGCAGCGGGCCTATGTCTATCGCAACGGCGTCCTGATCGGCATCTCGACCGTTTCCACCGGCGCAGCCGGCCACGAAACGCCCACCGGGGTTTTCACCATCCTCCAAAAGAAAGTCGCGCACAGATCGAACCTCTACAATGACGCGCCGATGCCCTACATGCAGCGCCTCACCTGGGACGGGATTGCCATGCACGCCGGCAATCTTCCGGGCTATCCCGCCTCGCACGGATGCATCCGGTTTCCCCTGACGTTCGCCGAGCACCTCTATGATGTCACGCAGCTTGGCCTGACGGTCATCATCACGCAGGCAAGCGAGATTCCGCGCTTTGCCCCAGCTCCCCGTATCCTGCAGGATACGGCCCGGCGCTCGTCGTTCGGGAATGCCTTTTTGACGGTCTGGCAGCCAGAGAAAGCACTCACAGGGCCGATCTCCATAATCGTCAGCGCGGCGGACCAGCGCGCCGTGGTGTTGCGAAACGGCATCGAAATCGGTTCGGCGCCTGTCGCCATCCGCGGCAAGATCTCCGGCCTTCAGGCCTTCAACCTCGCCTCCATCGACGAACACGGGACGCATTGGATGTTCCTCCCTGTATTTGGCGGTGCACAGACGGGGGAAGTCTCGCGGCAGGACCGGGAGCGGCTAATCCTTCCCGAGGACTTCAGACGGGGCCTGCTGTCGGTGCTCAAACCGGGAAGCACGCTGATCGTCACGGCCGATACCCTCGAAAGCGGGAGTACAGGCACATCCCTGACCGTGCTCACGGGCGAGGATGCCCAAGCGGATACAAACGAACGATGACGTTGTGCAATCCCGACTTCGCGTCCATCGCAGCGTCTTACCGCCTGATTCCAAACAATCCCCTGCCGTAATTGCGAAGACCGGCCTAATTACGACATACTCACCAGAGGATTTGACTTCGATGTCCCGATCATTGCGCGTTCCAGTTTCCCTTGCCGCCGCCATCCTGCTGGGGCTGTCCTCGGCGGCTCCGTCACTGGCTGAAACCGCGCCCGCTGCGCCACCTTCGGCCGACGCCACGGCAATCGCGGTACCCGACGGATTTGAGTTGGCGCCGGACGGCACAACTCTTGTCCACGTGGCCAGCGGCCTGCGCTTCCCGGAGGAATTCGAGGGCTTTACCCGCCTCAGGGAACGGGCATTCGATCCGGGCGGCGAGTATATCGCCATCGGCTACGACCGGCCACTCGGCACCGGCGACGATCGCATCGTGGTGCGGATGGCGGTGGTCCATATCGACCAGATGCCGCCACGCGACCACTATATGATCATGCGTCAGGCTACGATGTCCCATTTTGCCGCGCCGACCATCGTGTCGGAAGGACCGGCGACGATCCCAACCAATCGCCGCCTCAAGGCCTATCGCGGAACTTTCACCGGCTATCGCGACGGCAAACCATGGCGTTCCAGCCTGACGACAGTCGACTATGGCTATTGGAGCGGACGCATGACGGCCGCCTATCCCGAAAGCGAAGCTGCCGAAGCTGAGAAATATCTTGGCGTGCTGCTGGCGGAAATCCGCGCGCAGCGCCCAAAGGCGCCGAAACGGTAGACTGGGGACGATGCCCGCGCGAAACCGCTCACTTTGACGGAGCAAGCAGCGAGAGGAGGCGCCGCCAATCTTGTTCGATCATCCGCCAGCGAAAAACGGCAAGCATGTGGGTCAGCAATCGGGAAAGATAATTCCTTTCCCGTGATCGGGCTACGATTTCGTGGACCTCCCTTTCGGTCCACGGCTTCCATTGTCCAGCGACGGCGATCATGTTCGAGCGGAAGGCCGTATCGCTTCATCTCGCAATATACGCTCGGTTTCCGTTATCCGAATGGGGATTGCCGCAGTTATTGAGCGACGTAGTGCAAGTTATCCTTGCCCAGTTCGGCTCCCGTTCCGCTATTTCCTGGGCTGGAAGCTGATGCGGCTTGTAAGCCCCTCTAACGCGCCTCTCACTCATACGCGACGTTCCGCAGCGATCAAAGCGGCCTGATAGGCCGCATCCTCACCCATAATCGCACGCGCTGTCGCGATTAGTTCAGGACTCGCATTACGTGGACGACCCGTATCGAACGGGGGGCTGGATCATATTCGATCGCGAGTTACGTAATTTTTGCAGTCTCTTCACCCCGAAGTTTCGCAAGAAGACGGATTCCGAAATCGATCCCCGCGGTCATGCGAAGGCCAAAGCTGTGAACATAGCCGTCATGCACGTCGAAACCATATTGGAGGCAGCCGTCGAACCGGATGATCTGGAATTGGCGCTGCCTCTCATGAGCCGCCTGCAGGAGGCCATGATCACATGAACTAGGCCGGGTCTCTCCAATCTCTATGGATTCAAGCGTGACGGCCCCTTCACCGAGTGCCGATTTCAGCGTGGTGCGACAAATGTAGACCGATTCAAGTAGGGATTGCTGAGCTATGCCGGCTACCAATCATCGTCAGGGTTTCGTCAGGAAAGACTGTTGAACTTTTTCACGGCATTTTACGAAGGACACCATGAGCCGACTAAGATCCCATCCCGAACGCCATGCGGTGTCACGCATCGGCTGGCTACGCGCGGCAGTGCTGGGAGCCAATGATGGGATCGTTTCGACCGCGAGCCTCATCGTCGGCGTCGCAGCCTCCGGCGCGGGCAAGGCCAATATCCTGGTCGCAGGGATGGCGGCGCTGGTGGCAGGCGCCATGTCGATGGCCGCCGGCGAATATGTCTCGGTCAGCTCTCAGGCGGACACGGAGAATGCCGACCTCGCCCGGGAAAGAGGTGAACTCGCCGTTCAACCGGTGCTCGAGCATCAGGAACTGGCGGACATCTACGTCAAACGCGGTCTGAATGAGGAACTGGCCCGGCAGGTAGCCGACGAACTAATGGCAAAGGATGCGCTGGCCGCGCATGCCCGCGACGAACTCGGCATTTCCGAAGTCGTGACCGCCCGCCCTATCCAGGCCGCGCTCACATCCGCCGCAACTTTCAGCACAGGCGCCCTCATGCCCCTGATGTTGGTCGCCGTCGTTCCGCATGATAGCCTCGTCGCAATCGAGGTCGCGGCAACCCTGTTGTTTCTCGCACTGCTGGGCGCGCTTGGCGCCTGGGCCGGGGGCGCCCGCCCCATGAAATCAATCCTACGGGTCACATTCTGGGGCGCGCTGGCCCTGGCTGCGACCGCGGGCATCGGGAGGCTGTTCGGAACAGTGGTTTGAACCACGCTGCTCACATCGTCAGGATTCGGTCAGTGAACACCCGTAGCCCTTCCAGCTGGAAAGGCGAACGTGATGACAAATTCTGAATATACAAGGACATTCAAGGTTTGGGACACGCCGCTACGGCTATTCCATTGGCTGCTGGTCCTAGCGATCTCGATCGCGTTTCTCTCTTCCGACGACGATAGTCCGATCGCATCGTGGCATATGGTCGCAGGATGGTCTGCTGCTGCCTTGCTTGCGTTCCGTCTGATCTGGGGCTTCGTCGGAGGCGAGCATGCCCGGTTCGTGAATTTCATTCGGCCAACAGCAATCGCCACCCATGCACGCGACCTTCTAGCTGGCCATCCTCGACGTTCCGTGGGTCATAATCCACTGGGCGCGATCGCAGTCGTGGCGCTGATCGGATTGACCGGAATCGTCATCTGGAGCGGCAGCAGCGTTGCGGCAGGCGGCATGGACAAAGACCTTCATGAAGCCCTCGCCTACAGCCTGCTTGCTTTGATCGGGCTTCATGTCGGCGCCGTGCTGTTGATGTCGCTGCTCACCGGCGAAAACCTTGTTCGCGCGATGATCAGCGGCCGCAAGAAGAACAGCCTCTATCCGAATGTGCGTGAGGCTCGGGGACCAGGCTTGTTTGCGGCTCTACTTGGTGCCGCAGCGATCGTTCTGGCAATCATCGCCATTGTCATGGTGGATCCGACCGCCTTCGCGCCGCAGCAACGCCATTCCCATCACGGTTCGCACGAGGAAAGGGATTGAAAACATCGGTTGATGGTCTGGTAGAAAGCTTCAATCCTTCTTGCCTTTCGTTCCTGGTGGAAAGTCTACATTAAACCCATGCGCCTTCTCATCGTCGAAGATAATGAGCGAATGGCGGCACTGATCGCCGACGGTCTTCAGCGCCGGGGCTTCGTGTGTGTCAACGGCGGTCTGATTCCAAGCCAGCGGGGCGGAGTAAAAGCAGGCCATTGTTGATGCAGGGATGATGATATGAAGAGGGCCCCGATCGGGGCCCTCTTCATATCATTGTTGTCTTTGCCGATCAGGTGGTGGTGATCTGGCCGGTGTCCGGGTCGATGGTGTCGCTGGCCGGGTATTGCTCCGCCCTGGCGGCGGATCGGCGGCGGCCGGCGGACTGCTTCAGCCGGTAGCTGTCGCCGTTCATGGTCAGAATACTGACGTGGTGGGTCAGCCGGTCGAGCAGCGCGCCGGTGAGCCGTTCGGAGCCCAGGACCTGTGTCCAGTCCTCGAAGGGCAGGTTGGACGTGACGATGGTCGAGCCGCGCTCGTAGCGCTGCGAGAAGACCTCGAACAGCAGTTCGGCGCCGGTCGCCGTCAGCGGCACATAGCCCAGCTCATCGACGATCAGCAGCTTGACCGCGGCAAGCTCGCGCTGGAGCTTGAGCAGCCGGCGCTCGTCGCGCGCCTCCATGAGTTGGTTGACCAGTGCGGCGGCGGTGGTGAACGCGACCGTGAACCCCTTCTGGCAGGCCGCCAGGCCCAGCGCGAGCGCGGCATGGGTCTTGCCGGTGCCGCTGTTGCCAAGTGCGATGACGTTCTCGCGGCGCAGGATGTACTCGCAGCGGGCCAGCTCGAGCACCAGCGGCTTGTTGAGGCTGGGGATGGCGGCGAAGTCGAACGTGTCGAAGCTCTTCACCGCCGGGAACCGGGCGGCCCGGATGCGTCGCTCGACCGTGCGCCGTTCGCGGTCGATCAGCTCCAGTTCGATCAGCCGGAGCAGGTAGCGCGGGTGATCGACACCATCGCGGGCGCACTCGCGGGCGACCTTGTCATACTCGCGCAGCACCGTCGGCAGCTTCAGCTGCTTGAGGTGATGGGCGAGCAGCACCTGCGGCGCCGTGCTCATCGTGCCCGTGGGCATCGGGTCATCAGCCCGGGTCATGCCGCCAGCACCGCATAGTCGGCCGCCGACGTCGTCTTCACCGCGGTTCTGGGCAGATGCGGATAGGCCGCCAGATCGAGCCGGGCGGGCCGCCGCTCGATGCGCGCCAGCGCGATCAGCTTGACTGCGTCGAAGCCGGGCGCGCCGATCTGGATCGCCTGGGTCACCGCAGCGGTGACGATATCGAGCGGCAAGGCCTCCAGCAGCCGCAGGACCTGGATGAACTCGCGCTTGCCGCGATTGCCCATCCTGGCCTCCAACAGATGCCGCAGATGCTGGAACACCTCAGGCAGGCGCCAGCCCTGCAACGCAGCCGCCTGGTCGAGCGCCCCCGGCTTGGTCTCGATGAGGGCGAGATAGTGGAGCGGCTCGGCGATGAACGCACCTTCGGCGTAGCAGCGGGGATGCCGGGCGATCTCCTGCCCACCGCACAGGATCACGACCTCATCGACGAAGCCCTTCACCACGACGTCCTGGAACCCATAGGCCGTCGGCACCGAGTAGTCGTTGGTCCGGTAGCGCACCAGCGCCGTCGAGGAGACACGCGCTGCCCGCTTCTCGCACGGTTCCAGCGGCACCGCCGGCAATGGGCGCAGCGCTGCCAGATCGGCCACCAGGCGCTCACCGATGGTCGCGGTGTGCCGGCCGGCACGCTCGGCCTGGCGCGCGCGGCAGCGATGCTCCAGTTCGGCGTTGAAGGCATCGAAGCTCGCCGCGTCAGGGACCGGCGTCATGAAGCAGCGCCGGGCAAACTTCACCAGTCCCTCGACCTTGCCTTTGTCGTTGCCCTTGCCCGGACGGCCGAAGCGGTCTCGGAACAGGTAATGGCTGACCAGTTCGGTGAAGGCCCGCGTCCGCTCGCGCTTCCCGTCGCCGCAGATCTTCGCCACCGCGATCTTGGTGTTGTCGTACAGGATCGATAGCGGCACTCCGCCGAAGAAGGCGAACGCCGACACGTGCCCGTCGAGGAATGCCTCGGTGGTCTCGCGCGGGAACGCCTTCACGAAGCAGGCGTCCGACTGCGGCAGGTCGATACAGAAGAAGTGGATCTTCTGCCGCACCCCGCCGATCACCCCGACCGCTTCGCCAAAATCGACCTGCGCATGGCCCGGTGGGTGGGCCAGTGGCACGAACGTCTCGCGCCCGCGGGCTCGGCTGATCCGGACATAATCCTTCACCACCGTGTAGCCGCCTGCAAAGCCATGCTCGTCGCGGAGCCGCTCGAAGATCCGCTTGGCGGTATGCCGCTGCTTCACCGGCGCGGTCCCATCCGCCGCCAGGATCGCGTCGATCACCGGTAGCAGAGGACCCAGCTTCGGCTTCTCCACGGGCTTGGTCCGCGTGTAGCCCGGCGGTAGCGAGAACCGGCACATCTTCCCCACCGTCTCCCGGCTCAGCCCGAAGACCCGCGCCGCCTCGCGCTGGCTGTGACCCTCGATAAACACAAAGCGCCGAACAGCGGCGTAGCTCTCCACGGCAAACATCCTTGGCCGACCTCAAAAAGGTTCAGCCTAACCAATGGCCGGATTTTACTCCGCCGCGCTCAGCACAATGCCGGCGCTCCACTGGCTGGTTTTGTCACCGCCATGCACAGGGCCGGGCGGTTCTGGCCGTCACGCTGCTGTCCAATGAGGCGTTCGATCCCGCGCGCGATGCTCAGGTGATCGCGGAACTGCGCGATGTATGTGGTGACATCACCTTGGCGCTCGGGGGTAGTCCGCCAAAACCATGATTGCTTGAGCGCTGTTCCAAGAGGTGGGGTTATTCGAACCATGCCTCATTGTAGAATAAATTTCATATTGCGCAATAACTGATCATCTCTTATCTCTCCTGTTACCGCCGGAGAGCGGATGGCGCTGCATGTGTGGCGTCGTTCGCGAGGCAGGGGAGGAATTATGCAGCCAGTATTGGCCAATGATCAGCAGGCTCAACTCACTGCGCTTTATGATGAAATGCGGCCGGCTGGGCTGAAGCCGTTGTGGGAAGTGCTGCATGCTCTGGTGCTGGCGGAACCGGCGTCGCTCGCGCGTGCGCATCATTGGCATTATGGTGAGGTTCGCGACTTTTTACTGCGGTCCGGCGATCTGATTTCTGCCGAGCAGGCGGAACGACGCGTGCTGATTCTGGAAAATCCGGGTCTGGAGGGATCGTCGGCCATAACCCCCAGCCTCTATGCCGGGCTTCAACTCATTTTGCCGGGCGAAGTCGCCCCATGTCATCGCCACACGCAATGTGCGCTGCGGTTCATTCTCGAGGGGGAGGGGGCCTATACCGCTGTGGACGGCGAGAAAGCTGTGATGTCGCCTTTCGACCTAGTCCTCACCCCTGGCGGTCAATGGCATGACCATGGGAACGGGACGGACCAACCGATGATCTGGCTCGACGGGCTGGATATTCCAACGGTGCGCCATTTCGACGCCAGTTTCGCGGAAAAATGGCCGCAGGCGCAACATCCTGAAATGGCCCCGCCTGGGGACAGTCTGGCGCGCTATGGGCATAATTTGCGGCCGATGCGGGGCACCAGCGCCGACCGCCGACCGACCAGTCAGCCGCTATTCCATTATCCCTACAAGCAGTGGCGACCCGCGCTTGATCATCTGGCATCGACTGCGCAGGTCGATCCGCATCTTGGTCACGCACTCGAATTCACCAATCCTGCGGATGGCGGACCG
This sequence comes from Rhizorhabdus dicambivorans, assembly GCF_002355275.1. Taxonomy (NCBI): domain Bacteria; kingdom Pseudomonadati; phylum Pseudomonadota; class Alphaproteobacteria; order Sphingomonadales; family Rhizorhabdaceae; genus Rhizorhabdus; species Rhizorhabdus dicambivorans. The sequence goes on from NZ_CP023449.1 coordinate 3,894,901, forward strand.
GTGATGGAAACCATTTCCGCCCATGTGCGACTGATCCCGCGCGGCATGGAAACCGCGCCGCGCAGGTCGACCGACGGCACGATCTTTGTCGTCGTGGAGGGGAAAGGACAGGTCGAGATCGACGGAGTTTCGACCCGTCTGTCTCCCCGTGATGTCGTGGTCATCCCATCCTGGAAACGACATCGATTTCACGCCGAAGACGAACTCATCATCTTCGGCTTTTCAGACAAGGCCTGCCAGCAAAAGCTCGGGCTGTTCCGAGAGGAAAATCTATGACCATGGTTTTTGACCCGTCTGCTCCGACATTGGCGCAGGTAAGCGACGGACGCATTTTCCCCGTGCGCAGGATATTCTGTGTCGGGCGCAACTATGCCGAACATGCGCGCGAGATGGGACGTGACCCGGATCGTGAGCCGCCCTTCTTCTTCACCAAATGGGCGGAAACCATCGTGCCTTCGGATGTCGAGGTCGCTTACCCGTCCGCAACCGCCAATTTTCATTATGAAGCCGAACTGGTGGTCGCCATCGGGCTGGAGGGCAGGGATATTCCGGTCGAGACCGCTCTCGACCATGTGTTCGGCTATGCCACCGGCCTCGATATGACCCGCCGCGATCTGCAGCTCAAGGCGCGGGCCGAGGGTCGGCCATGGGATACAGGCAAGAATGTCGAGCAATCGTCTCCCTTGGGATTGCTTCATCCTGTCGCCGAATGCGGCCATCTGTCCACCGGCGCGATCAGCCTGACGGTCAATGGCGAAGTCAAGCAGAGCGCCGATCTGGCAGACCTGATCTGGCCGGTTGCGGACATCATCGCCTTTCTTTCGGGCCTTTACCGGCTCCTGCCGGGCGACCTCATCTACACCGGCACACCGGCCGGCGTGGGGCCGGTCGTCCCCGGCGATGAAATCGATGTGCGCATCGATGGTCTCACACCCACCCGCATTCGCATAGCCGAGCCGGCGCGCTGAGGCACGAAACCGAACACGGGGCACGACCCGACTTTCCTCCCCTAAGGATATATCTATGCTCGAACTCTATCATGACTGGCGGTCCTTCTGCTCGATCAAGGTGAGGCTTTGCCTCGCCGAAAAACAGCTCCCTTGGGAAAGCCGGTTCGTCGATTTGATGAAGCTGGAGCATACGCGGCCGGAATATACCCGGCTCAATCCCAATGGGGTCGTGCCCACCCTGGTGCACAATGGTGTTCCGATCATCGAATCCACGATCATCAACGAATATCTGGAGGAGGTATTCCCGGAGATATCGCTGGTCCCCAGCGATCCGGTCGAGCGTGCGAGAATGCGCGCCTGGGTGAAGTTCGAGGATGACGTCCTGCATCCGTCGATACGCCCGGCAACCTTCACGCTGATGATGAGTCAGGAACTGGCAAAATTGTCGGATGTCGAACTGGATGAGCAACTGGCAAAACATCCCAACCAGCAGCGCGCGGAAGAATATCGGATTGCTGCACGCTCGCCCGTCGATCATGCTGCGGTCGAGGAGGCGAAGGTCAAGATGAGCAAGGCGCTGGATCGGCTGGAAAAGCAGCTCGACACCACCCCCTATCTCGCCGGTGACAGCTATTCGCTCGCCGATGTTGCGGCAGCGCCCTTTGTCGATCGGCTGGAAGAGTTGAATTTTGCCCGGCTATGGGACGACCGGCCCAGCCTGAGCGCCTGGATCGCTCGGTTGAAGTCGCGTCCTTCTTTCAGCGAGGCGGTGCCCCGCAGAGACCAGCGCTTCGCTGCGGCCGTCATCGCCTGACCTTGAGACGTACCGCCATAGGGCTTTGAACATGTCGGATTATGATTATGACCTCATCGTCATCGGTGCAGGTTCGGGCGGGGTGCGCGCCGCCCGCGTAGCAGCAGCGCATGGTGCGCGGGTTGCGATCGTCGAAGAATATCGGGTCGGCGGTACATGCGTCATTCGCGGTTGCGTGCCCAAGAAACTGCTCATCTACGGTGCGCATTTCGCGGAAGACCTGCGAGATGCCCGACAGTTCGGATGGCAGGTGCCGGATTGCCAGTTCGACTGGCCGACGCTGCGCGACAATGTGCTAGCTGAAGTCGATCGGCTGGAAGGTCTGTACCGCAATACTCTGGGCAGTCACGGCGTGACGATCTTGCCGGGAAGGGGGACGATTATCGGACCCCATGGCGTACGGATCGCCGGCGGGCAGGATGTCACGTCACGCATGATCCTCGTGGCAACCGGCGCGCGGCCGTTGCTGCCGTCTTTTGATGGCGCCGAACATGGGATCAGCTCCAACGAAGCCTTTCATCTGGACGATGTACCAAGGCGTATTGCGATCGTTGGCGGTGGCTATATCGCCAACGAGTTTGCCGGAATATTCAATGAACTTGGCTCGGCGGTCACGGTCATCAACCGCAGTGGCCAGCTTTTGCGCGGTTATGACCATAGCGTACGCGACCGGCTGGTCGAGATCTCGACGCGCAAGGGGATCGCATTTCGCTTCGATGCAAGCTTCGAGAAAGTCATAAAACTGGCCGATGGCTCGCTGAGCGTTCAGCTCGCGGGCGAAGACGCATTCTCCGTCGATTGCCTGATGTTCGCTATCGGAAGAGTGCCCAATAGCAGTGATCTTGGACTGGAGGAGCAAGGGGTCGAAATCGATCCTCTGGGCGCGATCATCGTCGATGACGATGGCCGCTCGACAGTGGGTTCGATCTTCGCTGTCGGCGACGTGACGAACCGCATCCAGCTTACCCCCGTCGCCATTCGCGAAGGGCAGGCTTTTGCCGATACGCAGTTCGGCGGGAAACCGCATCGCGTCGACTATCGCCATGTTCCGTCGGCCGTCTTCAGTCATCCGCCCATCGCTTTCGTCGGATTGACCGAGCAGCAGGCCCGCGATCAGGTCGGCGAGGTCAAGATATATACCTCCGATTTTCGCCCGATGAAGAATGTGCTGGCGAAGCGCGACGAGCGGGCGCTCTATAAAATGATCTGCGACGCAGATACCGATCGCATCCTGGGCCTGCATATGATCGGGCCGGATGCTCCCGAAATCCTGCAGGCTGCGGCCATTGCAGTCAAAGCGGGTCTTTCCAAAGCGGCATTTGACGAGACGATAGCCCTCCATCCGACGATGGCCGAAGAGCTGGTTCTGTTGAGATGACAATGCGCGATGTCGGCGCGCCAGCCGAAAAAGTGGCGCAGGCGCGCTTTGAGATGGTTTCCATCGGGCATGACGAGTTCGAAGCGCTGCGCAAGAGCCTTTCGGCCGCAACGGCTCAGGGCCTATATGAAACCTATCGGATCAGTCAGAACACCTGGTATAAATTGCGCGACGGCAAGCCGGTAAAGCGCAAGACGCTCGACCAATTGCGCGCGCGCTATCGGGCGCTGAGCAGGTCCGATTGAACCGCGATATTCGACGTGGTTCTGGCAGATGATGCGCTTGCACAAATAGCCGTCTCTCAGTCCGCAAACCTGACGAAGAGGTTGAGCCTGGCCATCGCGATCAAAGCGATCAGGGCCAGAGCGACTGGCAGTGCACCCAATGTGAACGCACCGGCTGCACCGGGTGATGCGGCCATGACCAGCGACCCGGCAAATGGTGCGCCGATTGCTCCAAGGCGCCCGATACCCGATGCGTATCCCGCACCCGTGGCGCGGATAGCTGCGGGATAGGCCAGATTGATCACGGCGGAGAGGCAGAATTGCGCGCCGACTATCGCCGCGCCTGCAAGCGCCAGCATGATGTAAAAACCGGTGCCGACTCCGTCCTGCATTGTGGATCGGCGTGGAAAAGGGACCCCGGTAGCGGGGGTGATCGGCGTCGAAAAAGGACCCCTCATCCCGGTGGTCTAGGCTGTTCGCTTGGCGGTGTGTCAGGCGGCGAGATCGGGATGTTGGTATTGGAGACGGTGTTGAGGATCCGGCGCGAACACGCGGCGGGGAAAGCCATCAAGGCAATCATGCGAGACCTGCATTTGTCTCGCAAAGTAGTGCGCAAGGCGATCCGGTCGCTGGAGGCGGACATGGGCTACCGGCGTGAGGTTCAGCCACTGCCCAAGCTGGCGCCGTTCCAGGCGCGACTGGACGCGTTGCTGGAGGAGGACGAGGCGCGGCCGCGGCGCGAGAAGCTGCGGCTCACGCGCATCCACGATCTGCTGCTGCGTGAGGGGTTTGACGGCTCGTACGACGCGGTGCGCCGCTATGCAGCGCGCTGGCGGCAGGTTCGGCGTCGCGACGTGATGGATGCGCCGGCATTCATCCCGCTGCTGTTCCGGCCGGGCGAGGCCTATCAGTTCGACTGGAGCCACGAGGACGTGGAGATCGCGGGCAAGCCGATGCGCGTGAAGGTCGCGCATGTGCGGCTGTGCGCATCACGGGCGATGTACGTGCGAGCCTATCCACGCGAGACGCAGGAGATGTTGTTCGACGCCCATGCGCGGGCGTTCGCCTTCTTTGGAGGCGTGCCGACGCGCGGCATCTACGACAACATGAAGACGGCGGTGACGAGCGTGTTCACCGGCAAGGAGCGGGTCTTCAACCGGCGCTTCCTGGTGATGGCCAACCACTACATGGTCGAACCGACGGCATGTTCGCCGGCAGCCGGCTGGGAGAAGGGCCAGGTCGAGAACCAGGTGCAGACCGCGCGTGGCCGCTTCTTCCAGCCACGCCTGCGCTTTGCCAGCATCGAGGAGCTCAACGGTTGGCTGGAGGCGGAGTGTCGCCGTTGGGCCGAGCTGCACCAGCATCCCGAGCAGAAGGAGCTGACGGTCGCCCAGGCCTGGGCTGCCGAACGGGCGGTGCTCCAGCCTGTGGTCGCGCCCTTCGACGGCTTCCATGAGAGCGAGCACGCGGTGAGCGGCACGTGCCTCATCAGCTTCGACCGCAACCGCTACTCCGTCTCCGCCAGGGCGGTGCGGCGTGCCGTCCAGGTCCGCGCCTATGCCGACCGCATCATCGTGCGCTGCGACGGCCAGGTCGTCGCCGACCATCCCCGGTTTTTCGGGCGCGACCGGACCATCTACGACCCGTGGCATTACCTGCCGGTGCTGGTGACCAAGCCGGGTGCCCTGCGCAATGGCGCGCCGTTCCAGGGATGGGAGTTGCCACCTGCGCTTTCACGGCTGCGGCGCAAGCTCGGCGCCGGGGATGATGCCGACCGGCGGTTCGTGCGCGTGCTGGCGACGGTGCTCGACGACGGGCTGGAGGCGGTGGAAGCGGCCGTGCGCGAAGCATTGCTGGCCGGCACCGCCAGCGACGATGTCATCGTCAACATCCTGGCCCGCCGACGCGAGCCGCCCCGGCCGCTGACCATCGTCACGCCCGAGGACCTGGCGCTGCGCCATCCGCCCCGCGCCGACTGCACCCGCTACGACAGCCTGCGAGGCCTCCATGCAGCGGCATGAGATGATGACGGCCATGGCCGAGTTGGGGCTGAAGGGCATGGCTGGCGCCTTCGACGAGGCGGTCACCACCGGTCTCCAGCGCAAGCGCACGACCATGGAGGTTCTGACAGACCTGCTGCGTGCCGAGGCGACGCACCGCCATGCGGCGTCGGTCCGCTACCGGATGTCGGCCGCCAGGCTGCCGACCGTAAAGGACCTCGACGCCTTCGTCTTTGACGATACTCCCATCAACGAGGGGCTGGTGCGCTCACTGCACAGTGGCTCGTTCCTTCCCGGCCGGCGCAACGTCGTGCTGGTCGGTGGAACGGGCACAGGCAAGACGCACCTTGCCACCGCCATCACCGCCAACGTGGTACGAGCTGGCGCCCGCGGGCGCTACTTCAACACGGTCGACCTGGTGAACCGGCTCGAGGAGGAAACGCGCCTCGGCAAGGCCGGCACGCTGGCAGCCCAGCTATCCCGCCTCGACCTCGTGGTGCTCGACGAGCTCGGCTACCTGCCCTTTGCCCGCTCCGGCGGTCAGCTGCTCTTCCATCTGGTGAGCAAGCTCTACGAGCGCACCTCGGTCATCGTCACGACGAACCTCGCCTTTGGCGAGTGGCCGACCGTCTTCGGCGACCCCAAGATGACCACCGCGCTGCTCGACCGCATTACCCACCACTGCGACATCGTCGAGACCGGCAACGACAGCTGGCGCTTCAAGCACCGCAGCTGACGCCTGGGGCACCCCGCAGAGAACGCTTCGCGCTGGTTGCGCCTCCGGTCGGGCTACGCCCGCCCTACGCCACAACCAGCGCGAACGGCGCGCCCGTCATACCCGTCACGCTGCTCGACGAAGGGGGTCCCTTTTGCACGCCGATAGGGGGTTCCTTTTGGACGCCGATTGACAAACTAGGCGAGCAAGCGTTGGCGCAGGCGCGCCGCCAGGCATCGTCGCCGTGGGACATCATAGCACGCGACGCCGATCAGGCGTTTTCGGGTGACAAAACCGGCCTCAGCCCCTGGTGGGCGATGGAAGGCGCGGAACTAAAGCGGCATTTGTTCGCGCTTCCCCAAAGTCGCGACATTGATCGATTCGCAAAGTTGAGGACGCAGAGGCTGCTCTATCGCCTTGCTTTGGGACAGCCAGACCAGGAGGATCTTGTCGAGCTGTTGACGCATCACGACGAGGAAACAACGCGGTCGCTTCAGGCGCTGACCCTCGATCTCTCCGCGTTCTCCCGACAGGAAAACCTCGATGAATAGCGGCGGGCCGGCCGCGCCCCGGCACGCCCGTCCTATTCATGCGGAGCAAGCTCCCCCTCACGCGCCGGACCACATGACGAGCCTGGCTTGGGCTTCATGCGGTCTCCCGCCAATTTATATCCATTGTTAGCCGCACTCCCTACGCCGGAAGATTGATACTTCCCTGACTGCTTCCCCGCGCTCATGTTTGGTCATGCAGGAGCGTGCCCCATTGAGGCTCGGCGAGCGTCTTGGTGTCTCTGAATGACCGGCGCATTCCGAAAAGCGTCTCACACGCTCGACCATCAACGATCAACACCGGCGGATCATCTGTCGAAGGAGGGCGTATGTCAGAGACCACATTTCTCACGCCGGAAGAGGTGGCCGAACGCTATCGCGGCAGCGTTTCCATCGGCACCCTTCGGAACTGGCGCGCGATGAAGATCGGGCCGTCATTCGTCAAAATCGGTAAAGCGGTTCTCTACCGGGTGGATGAGCTTGAAGCGTGGGACCACAGGAATCGCGTGCAATGCCGCGCTTCAAGGGAAATTGAGCAAAACGCCCAGGATCGCTCGTGATCGCTCAGTCCAAATGGCGGGCGCGCTGGTCGGCGCTCTCAGCGCGCCCGCCCGCCCTCAGTTCATGGGAAGCAAACTGCCCCTCATGCGGCCGGATCTTATGGCGACCGACCTAGTGGGCTTCATGCGGGTTCGCCGCCACTCCCACCGCCATGCTTGATCCGCTCCACAGTGCGGCGTCTCCCATGGTCCCCGCGCTTTTCGGGTCCGGGTCCCCAAATCTTTTCAGGCCGCCGGAGGTTCCGCCGTCGGACCAAGCGTGTCGATCTCGGCGATCTTCTGAAACTCGCCGAGATAATCCTGCTGGTGTGTCGCCAGCCAGCGGACCACCCTGTTGTTCGCTAACAGCTTGGCGATGTATCCGCGCGCGACGGTCAGATGCAGATTGTCGATGCCGTAGGTCTCCTCGACCGACTTCACCTGCGTCTGGAGCGCCGCCAACTCGCGTTCCATCCGGGCGATCTGTTGGCCCGAAGGCGTCGGCTTGCCGCCGCCCTTGCCCTTCTTGGCCGTAGCGAGCTGATTTTCGGATGTGGCCGCGCGCAAGGCTCGGGCGAACATCACCGTGAAATTGTTCTGACCGATCATCAGGTCGGCGGCTTCGATCTGACGGACGGAAGTCATCTGGCGCAGAATGTCGAACACCTTCATCGAACAGGGCGTGTCCTTCAGCATCTCGGCCGCTTCGGGACTGATCCCTTCGAGCAACCGAAAACGCCGCAGCACCGACTCGACCTGAAGATTCAAGGCGGCGGCAATGTCAGTCGATGCGACGCCCCGGTCCATCGCACGCGCGATCATCCGATGCTCCTGGATCGGTGGAATGCGGTTGACCCGCTTGTTATAGGTATAGGTGTCGTCGTCTGCGGCGAGCAGGCACTCGACTTCGGCGATGCCAAGTTCCTTCAGCGCCTCGAGCCGCAAATGGCCATCGAGGAGATACCACACCCCGACGTTTTTGGCGTCGGCCATCACGACCGGCGCTTCGATCAGGCCGATCGCCTTGATCGAGCTGAGTACTTGGGCATAGGAGCGGCCCGCCCTGGCCCCGTCGGGCAACGTCTTGAGCGGAACGATCGACGCCACCGGGATGGTCAGGAAATCCCGATCGAATGCAAGATGGATATGGCCGTCCTCTCGACCTTTCATGTCGTCAGCCATGGTCGTCTCCCGACACACGCCCCTTGAGCGCCCGCGGCATGGTAGCCAGTCCTTCCGCTCTCAGCAGATTGACGAAGCCATCATCGGCGAGCAGGTCTTTCAACGCCTCGACGACAAACAGCAGACGAGTCTGGGTGAAATCGGATTTCTTGACGAGCAGCCGCTGCTTTTCCGCCTCGCGCTGGTAAACCTGCATGAGGTCCGCCGCCGTCATTCGACGGCTGCTGGCTTTCCGGCCAAGACGGCCGGCCGGCAAACTACCCCGCCGCTGGCTTTGCATGCGCATTTCGAGCAGACGGCGGACAGCGGCCAGCTTCTTGCCCCTGAGCTTGCCGGTCTCATAGGCGTCGAGGAGCAGATTCTGCGCCTCTTCCGTCTCGGCCTTGGAAATCTCCATCGCCAGTGTGATCGGTATGAGCCCGGTTTCGACCGCGGCGACGAGCCGTTCCTCGCCCCGCTCGAGAAGCGAGGCGATCATGTTCACCCAAGATGCTCCAACGCCGATCTTCTCCGCGATTTCGGCATCGCTGTAACCGCGAGAGCGTAAGGCGCCGATCTCTTTCATGAGGTCTATGGGCCGCGGAGTGCGCCGCGCGATGTTTTCGACCAGGCTCATCACGAGACATTCGCTCTCGCTGGCCTCGATCACTACGGCCGGGATCTCCGTCTGCCCCAGCATCTGGAAGGCTTCAAGGCGGCCTTCGCCGCAGACGAGATCGTATCGCGGTCCCCCAGCGCCATCCCGGCGACTTACCGTGATCGGCCGCTTCAGACCGATGGCCTCGATATTGTTCACGATCTCCCGGTGCTGGCGCTTGTTGCGAGCGCGCGGGTTCAGAACCGTGATCCGGGAGATGGGGATCATTTCGATCCTTTTTGGTCGAACAGTGGACATCAGGCGGCCTCCCCAAGCGGTATTGGCGTCGCGATGTCGTAGAGAAGGTCGAGGCTGTCGAAACGGTAGGCGTCGAGCCCGAGCGCGTTGTCCTCCGCGAGCCGCAGCTTTTCGGAGAGCATCTCGATCCGCGGGAACAGGTAGTAGTCGAGCGGTGCGCGATTGGCGCTGTCCATCCGCACGACGATCGTGATGTCGGGCGTGAGCGAGGTATCGAAGCGCAGGTTCCATCGAAGGAGCCCCGTCGGCGTCTCCATGCAGCGGGCCACCACCACGGAGACGCTGAACTCGCCGTTGACGATCACCCGGTCGGTCTGGATATCCTGCCAGGCATCGCTGCCCGTGGCCCGCAATCCGTCGAGCACCTCTCGGAGAATGCCGGGATGGAGCTTTCGCAGCTCGCGGTTGATTTCGACATAGCGGTAATCCCGATCCGGCGTGAAGCCTACCAGACCGTAGGCGCGAAGCAGGCTGCCAAAGCGGGCGCTGTAGGCGCTGCTGGACGGCATCCCGTCGCATTCGTCGATGACGATGCCGGAGAGCAAACCCCTTTGTTGATAGAGCTTCCTCAGAGATTCCAGCATCTCCTCGTCACTCAGGCGGAAGGAGCGCGCACCGATGATGGTCCTGGCCGCCTCGAACAGCTCGCGCTCGACGACGGCCGCGAAGGCATCCTGCGCCCTGATCCACATTTCGGGATCATTTTGGACGCGCTTTTTCTTCAGCTTGAAGGACCGGCGATTCCATACGTTGTCGCCGACATATTTCTCATTGATAAGAATCTGATGGACGGTTCCCCTCGTCCAGGACCGCCCGAGATCGGTGGAAATGCCCCGTCTGTTGAGATCGCACGCAATCTCGCTCTCGCTGTATCCCTGATGGACGAATGCCCGATAGATCTCGCGGACCAGCTCGACTTCCTCGGCGGGGCCGAGCGTCAGGATCACCCGATCGGTCTGGATGCTCTTGTGCTCACCTCGTGCGAGAAACCCCTTGGTGGCCCCATGCTCGTCGATCAGGGTCCGCCGCAGGCCGAAGCCCGCCGGTCCACCCTGACGATAGCCCTTCTCGATCAGCCGGCCCTGACCCGCGAACACCTTGGTTGAGAGCTCACGGCTGTATTCGCCGGCCATCGCGCGCTTGACACCCTTGACGATGGTAGAGATCGGGCTGCCATCATTGTCGAATTGCTCGGCGCAATACTCCACGGCGATGCCGGCGCGGCGGCATATATATTCGTAGTAGGCGCTCTCATCGGCGTCCTGAAAGCGCCCCCAGCGGCTGACGTCATAGACAACCACCAAAGTGAAATCGGCGTTGCCGGACTGCACATCGTCGATGAGCTGCCTGAGCGCGTCGCGACCCTCGATCTTGAGGCCGCTCTTGCCAGCATCGGCATATGTTTTGACGATCTCGATTCCGCGCGCTTCGGCATACTGCTTGATCGCGTCGGATTGGTTTTCCGTCGAATACTTCTGATGATCCGTGGACATGCGGACGTATTCGGCAGCCCGAAGAGCACGTTCGGGCTGCCCTGACCGATCATCATCCCAACGTCTCCGGGTCATCACATTGCGCCCTCGCGAAACTGCCTGCGGCGGTCCGGGCGACCTACCGCCGCAGTGCATGACGGGCCGCTGCCGCCACTCCGCACGGAAACAGCTTAACTGCGGAGAGAACGGAAGATGTTGCCGAAAACGGGCAGGAAATTACCCCTATGGAATGGCGTTCTCGGGGGACGTGAAATCTATGCGCGCACCATCGCCGAGTTGCTGCGCAAGGAGCATGGCGATAGTCATCGCGCGATCAAACAGCTCATGCGGCAGACCGATGCGAGCGAGAGAACCGTCAAACACTGGCTCTCCGGGCAGCACGGGCCGGACACACTGTATTTCCTGCGTCTCGTCGTTTCTTCGCCGGTTATCAGAGCCTTCTTTCTCGGCCTAATCGAAAGCCCGATGGCGACCCCGCCGAACGATCCGGTAGATCGCATTTCGGTTGCACGAGCCCGAGAAGCCTATGCTGCCGGCGAGGCCGCTGGAAGGGACGTAGCGGCACACAGGCCGAAAAATGACCCTAATCATGTCCCTGAACGTGACCCTATAAATGTCCCTGATCAAGCGGAACTCAACGAGCGGCAGCGCTGGTTTCTTGATCGAGTCGCAGAGAAACGCAGCGACGCCCAGGAAATCGCGGCAGTTTGGGCAGTCAGCGTGAAAACGGCGCGGCGGGACATTGCCGGGCTCAAGGCGGCTGGTCTCATATCCTACGTCGGCTCCCACCGAAAAGGGCGATATCGGGTCATTGCCCACAATCGATCGCTGTAGGTTCAACAACGCCGGTGCTCAGGCATCTGACCGCAGCTTCCATGAGATCACCGATCATGAAGACCGCCATAACGACTTTGGAACGGTGTCGTGGCTATATGGGCAGATGAAAACGCGAAACGATATTGAATTCAAACGAGTCGTAGCGCTCACCGATGCCCCAGGGCGACTGGTGCAATACGTCCCCAGACGGGTGGTTGCATGATCGAATGGATCATCGGCGCGGCGCTTCTCGCTGGTGGTCTTTTTGGCACCGGCAAAGCGAAGCAGCCAAGTGCGCGACCTACGCCGAGCCCTCGCGAGGATTTTCCTGCCAAGGTCGCGCAGTGGCGCGCCAGCTGGGAACCGGCTGTCGATCGCTCGCGCTGGATCCCCAAAAGCATGGCATCGCGCATCATCGCTCGTTTCCCACCTCCCAAGCGCTCAAGCATCTCCTTTTCATGGCTGGGAGGCGATCGCGTCGAGCAGGAGCTGCTCGCCGAATTTGCCACGCATAATATCGCCTATCTGGCAAAGCAGAAGGAGCGGCTGAAGCCCTTCTTCGATACTGTCGAGAAAAACCCGCTCACCGACGACCAGATGGATGGATGCATCTGCATGGACGATGCGGTGCAGATCGTGGCTGCGGCGGGGTCGGGCAAAACGTCGACCATGGTCGCCCGGGTGGGCTATGCCCTCCACGAAGGCATCGTGACGCCCGAGCAGATACTCGTTCTCGCCTTCAACCGGGCCGTGGCTGAAGAACTCCAGACCCGGATCAAGGCGCGGCTGGCAGGGTTCGAAGGCATCGATGCCGTGACCGTAAAGACGTTCAATGCCTTTGGTCTGGGCGTGATCGGCAAGGCGACGGGGCGCAAGCCTTCGCTCGCCGAATGGGCCGAACCGGGACGGGATGGGGCCATGATCGTCGAGATCATCGACAATCTGCGGACCAGTGACGACAAGTTCCGTCACGACTGGGATCTGTTCCGTACAGTTTTCGGCCGCGACATTGGTTCATGGAACGAGCCTGCGCGGCCCAACGCCCACCGCGACGGGCGGCGAGGTATTCTCACCGCCAATGGCGAGATCGTCAAAAGCGAAGAGGAGCGGATGATCGCCGACTGGCTCTTCTATCATGGAGTCCAGTACCAATACGAACGCCCCTATGAGCATGATACCGCCACCGAGCACCATCGGCAGTATCGTCCTGATTTTTTCTACCCGGAGATCAATCTCTATCACGAGCATTTCGCGCTCGACGAAAAGGGACAAGCACCTGCACATTTCGGGGGGGATTATGTCAGCGGTGTCCACTGGAAACGCGGACTTCATGCCGAAAAAGGCACACGGCTCTTTGAAACTACTTCCCATGGGATCAGGCGCGGCGAGGGCTTCGCAAGCCTTGCTAATGAGCTGAAACGGAGCGGGATCGTTCTCCAATATGATCCTGACCGCCCGGGCAAAGGGCAACGACCCATCACTACCGAACAGCTCGCCGCGACAATCCGGATTTTCCAACAGCACGTCAAAAGCAACGGTCTCTCCCCCGCGCAACTCCAGGGCGCCGCCGCCAAGGATGCGCAAGGCCATACCGACCGAACGGCCCGGTTCCTGGCGCTCTTCGAACGTATTGCGCACGAGTGGGAACGCCGGCTTCGTGACGCGGACTGTATCGACTTCGACGATATGCTGCTCATGGCGATCGAGCATATTGAGAGCGGTCGGTTCGCGAGCCCCTATTTGATGGTGCTGGCCGATGAATTTCAGGACACCTCACGTGCCAAGGTACGCATGCTGAAGGCTCTGCTGAAGAACGCTGGCGAGGAGTCGCATCTATGCGTTGTTGGCGACGACTGGCAGGGCATCAATCGATTCGCAGGGGCCGATATCTCGGTCATGACCGAATTCGAGAAGGTATTTGATCATTCGACCCGGCTCATGCTGAACACGACGTTCCGCTGTCCCGCGCAGTTATGCGAGGCCTCGAGCACCTTCGTTCAGACCAACCCCCGGCAGATCAAGAAGACGGTCGAGACGACGAATCCCTATGCGAAGAAGGCGCTGCATGCCTTCGCCGCGGACACGCCGGCATTGGCGCAGGAACGGCTCGAGCAGGATCTGCAAAGCATGTACGATTTTGCTCGGGACGGGCGGCTGAGCACGGATGTCGGCGGCCGCATCAGCGTGATGATGCTCGGCCGCTATAACAGTGACGAACCCCCTGGCTGGCGACGATGGCAACGACGCTTCGGCGAGTTTCTGAGTATCGAGTACCGCACGGTCCATTCCTCCAAGGGCCTCGAAGCCGACTATGTGATGCTCCTAAACCTCGTGGAGGGCATGATGGGCTTTCCAAGCCAGATTACCGACGACCCGGTCCTTCAAATCGCGATGCCTGAACCCGATTCCTATCCCTTGGCCGAGGAGCGCCGCCTCTTCTACGTTGCGCTCACACGGGCTCGTCGCCAGGTGCGCATCTACACCCAGGCAAACGCACCTTCACGCTTCCTGAGCGAACTGGCGAGAATCGGCTCGGTAGAGGTGGAGACGGAGGGAGGAGTGCTTTCCCCGTGCCCGAAGTGCGGCGAGGGTGCGATGAGGCGGTACGACGGGCAATATGGCCCGTTTGAAGCGTGCAGCACCCACCCGCGCTGCGATTTCAAGCGCAACCTCTCGGTGGAAAGTCCCCGTGGAGGGGCGCCGTCCAACCGGGTGAGAATTGCACGCTCGATGTCTGCTGGAGAATCCTGCCCCACCTGCGGCGATGGATTAATGGTCGTTCGTTCCAGCGGAGCATATCAACCGTTCCTGGCTTGCTCGGGCTATCCTTCCTGCAAAACTACCGCTGCCCTTGACGGAGGCACTGAGGGTAGCGCAACTCGGGCACAGACATCGCCCGGTTGATCACCTAGCCGGAACCGGCTCGCGGACTGCCCAAGCGGCTACGCCGAATCGGTGAGATAGGAGAGTAAGGCGCAAGAGATTGGGTTCAGAGCCGTGCATCAAAGGAATTCACTGAGCGCGCCGATGATCGCTCGTGACGATCACGATAGCGCACTTAATGCCGCTCCCTATTCCCGGCACCACCCATGGAGCCACACAGAAAAACGACTTATATTTCAAAAGGATAGATTACGCCGTCGGATGATCCACAACCATCCGTCGGGCGATCCCGAGCCAAGCCGCCAGGACGTTGCCCTCACCCGCGAACTGATCGCCGCCGCGAAGCCCTTGGGCATCACCATTCACGACCATATCGTCGTCGGTGCCCAAGGTCAGACGAGCCTGCGGAGCCGCGGCCTGATTTGAACGAAAAAGGGCGGCCCACGGACCGCCCTTCCGTCCGGCAAGGATCGATCAGGCCGAGAGGAACACGGCCAGTTCATTCGGCGAAATAGCGCGATCCTTGTCGGTATCGGCCTTGGCAAAGTCCGATGCGGTGGCGTTGAGCACCTTCACCGCGGGCAGATTGGACTTCTTGCTCGTCTTGGTCTTCTCGACCTGGGCGGTCATGTCCTGCCCCTTGGCCGCCAACAGCCAGGTGCCGAACTCGAGCGCCGTGAGCTTGCCCTTGTTCCCTTCATCATATTTCGCCCAGTCCGCATTGACCTTGGCAGCTGCGTCCGCGGTGGCCGTGGGCGCGGCAGGCGCAGCAGCCGTGGCGGTTGTCGCAGCCGTTCCTTCGGTGCTGGCCGTGGCGGCAGGCGTCGACGGCGTCGTGGCCGCCGCGTCGGCAGCGGGTGCGGTCGACTGCGCTACGCTTGCGGCGGGCGCGGCATCGGGGGCGGCAGGTGCGGCGGCGGCCGTGTCGGCGGGAGCGCTCGATTCGGCCCGCGGCGGCGATGCGGTGGCGGTATCGGGCGCGGGCTCGCTGCCGGCGCTCTGCGCGAAAGCCGCACCGGACAGGGCGAGCATCGCAGCGCCGCCCAACAGGATCAGCTTGGTCATATCATCTCTCCTGATCTGGATCAGAGGCGTTGTCGGGAGCAGTGGCTGCCCCGATGATATTGAAACCAACAACCGCATCTCGGGTTTCCCGATTCGGAACCGCAACGTATGCGCATGGCCACATCTTCGACGAAGCGGGCGGTTTGCGGGCCCAACACTCGTTCCGCCGGAAAAAATCGGACGGAAGCCCTATGGAATGAACCTGTCCCGCGCGATTGCCCCTCCCCCTCCCCTCTGCTAGGCGCCCCGGCATCAAATCCGCTTGCAGCAAGGACGGCCCATGATCCCCCGCTATTCCCGCCCCGAGATGGTCAAGATCTGGGAGCCGGAAACGCGATTCCAGATCTGGTTCGAGATCGAGGCGCACGCGACCGACGCGCTGGCCGATCTGGAAGTCGTACCCAAAGAAGCGGCCAAGGCGATCTGGGAAAAGGGCGGCTTCGATGTCGCCCGGATCGACGAGATCGAGGCTGAAGTGAAGCATGACGTGATCGCCTTCCTCACCAGCGTCGCCGAGCATGTCGGCGAGCCGGCGCGCTTCATGCACCAGGGGATGACCTCCTCGGACGTGCTCGACACCTGCCTCGCGGTGCAACTGGCCCGTGCATCGGACATATTGATCGCCGATCTCGACAAGCTGCTCGAAGCGATCAAGCGCCGCGCCTATGAGCACAAGATGACGCCGACCATCGGCCGGAGCCACGGCATCCACGCCGAGCCGGTGACCTTCGGCCTCAAACTCGCCCAGGCCTATGCCGAGTTCGCGCGCAACCGCGAGCGGCTGATCGCCGCGCGGGCCGAGATCGCGACCTGCGCGATTTCGGGCGCCGTCGGCACCTTCGCGAATATCGATCCGCGAGTGGAGGCCTATGTGGCCGAGAAGATGGGGCTGACCGTCGAGCCGGTCTCGACCCAGGTGATCCCGCGTGACCGGCACGCCATGTTCTTCGCGGTGCTGGGCGTGATCGCCTCGTCGGTCGAGCGGCTGGCCACCGAGGTCCGCCATCTCCAGCGCACCGAGGTGCTGGAGGCGGAGGAATATTTCTCGCCGGGCCAGAAAGGTTCGTCGGCGATGCCGCACAAGCGCAACCCGGTGCTGACCGAGAATCTGACCGGCCTCGCCCGGCTGGTGCGCGGCTATGTCACCCCGGCGCTGGAGAATGTCGCGCTATGGCACGAACGCGACATCAGCCATTCGTCGGTCGAGCGGATGATCGGCCCGGACGCGACAGTGACACTCGATTTTGCCCTCGCCCGCCTCACCGGCGTCATCGACAAGCTGCTCGTCTATCCCGCCCGGATGCAGAAGAATCTCGATCGAATGGGCGGGCTCGTCCATTCGCAGCGCGTGCTGCTGGCACTGACCCAGGCCGGCATCAGCCGCGAGGACAGCTATCGCATCGTCCAGCGCAACGCGATGAAGGTGTGGGAATCAGACGGCCAGCTGTCGCTGCTCGAACTGTTGAAGGCCGATCCGCAGGTGACGGCGGCGATCAGCGCTGCCGAGCTCGAGGAGAAGTTCGACCTCGACTATCATCTGAAGCACGTCGACACGATCTTCGCGCGCGTCTTCGGCTGATCCGCCGGGCGCAGCGATTGCAAGGAGCGGGAATGCCGGGCATCTGTTCGGCATGAGCCCCGCGCCGATCCTGGTGCTGATCGTCAATTACCGCACGGCGGCGCTGACGATGCGCGCGGTGGAGGCAATCCTGCCCGAAATCCGCGCACGCGGGGATGCACACATCCTGATCGTCGACAATGGATCGGACGACGGCTCGGTGCAGGCGATCGCCGCTGGAATCGAGCGACTGAAGATCGCCGATTGCTGTTCGTTGCTGGCGCTCGACATCAATCTGGGCTTCGCGGGCGGCAACAATGCCGGGCTCGCCCGGTATCGCGATGCGAGTGGCGGCCGGTGGCCCGAATTCATCTGGCTGCTCAACCCCGATACCGAAGCGGAACCCGGCGCCCTCAATACGCTCGTCGATTTCCTGGCTGATCATCCTGGGGCGGGGCTGGCGGGCGGGCGCTGCCTTCGGCCGGATGGCAGCATCCGGCACAGCGCCTTCCGCTTCCACAGTCCGCTCACCGAGTTCGTCACCGCGCTCGATTTCGGACCGATACGCAGGGTGATGTCGGATTACGACGTGGTGCTTCCCATCGGGCAACGGCCTTGCCGCACCGAGTGGCTGTCGGGATCGCATCTCATGGTGCGGGGCACGGTGTTCGAACGGATCGGTCTGCTCGACCCCGCCTATTTCCTCTATTTCGAGGAAACCGATTTCTGCGCCCGCGCCGCCGATGCGGGCTTCGAGGCGTGGCACGTGCCAGCAAGCCGGATCGTGCATCTCGGCGGCCAGTCGACCGGCGTTACGGAGGCGCAGCCGCGCGGCCGGCGCCCGCGCTACTGGTTCGCCTCACGCGCGCGCTTCCTGCTCCGCCGCCACGGCGCGGCAAAGACTCATCTCGCCAACCTGCTCTGGCTGGTGGCGACTCCGATCGGAAGCGTGATCGCTCACCTGCGCGGCCGGCCCCGCCAGGAACCGCCCCGGCTGTGGCGCGACTTTCTCTGCCATTATTACGGCCCGAGGGGGTTGATGTACCGAACGCGCGAGTTGGCCGCATGAACCGGCCTCGCCTGCCCGATTTCGTCATCATCGGCGCGATGAAGGCCGCTACGAGCACGCTACACATGCAACTCGCGGCGCAACCGGGGATCTTCATGGCCACACCGAAGGAACCCAACTTCTTTGGCAACCCTGACCGATGGGCGCTAGGGCTGGGCTGGTATCAGGGCTTGTTCGCAGCCGCCCGCACCGACGATCTGTGCGGCGAAGCCAGCACCCACTACACCAAGCTGCCGACCCTGCCGGATGCCCTGCCCCGGCTACGCGACACGATCCCGGACGCGCGCCTGATCTACATGATGCGCCATCCGATCGAACGCCTTGTCTCGCATTACAGCCATGGCTGGCTCGAACGCTCAATCGACGGGCCGATCGAAACGGCAATCGAGCATCATCCCGAACTGATCGACTACGGCCGCTATGCGATGCAGATCGCCCCGTGGATCACCGCCTTCGGGCGCGACGCGATCCTGCCGGTCTTCGCCGAACGGCTGGCCATCGCCTCGCAACAGGAGCTCGAACGCGCCTGTCGCCATATCGGCTATGCAGGGGAAGCGCGGTGGGATGAGTCCATCGCTCGGCAGAATGTCTCAGGGGAAAGGCTGCGCGACAGCCCCTGGCGCGATCGGCTGGTCGACCACCCGCTGGTCGGGGCCATCCGCCGCCGCCTCGTCCCGCGATCGGTCCGCAATCGTATCAAGCGCCATTGGCAGATGCGCGAACAGCCGGCGCTGAGCGACGCCCTTCACCGGCATCTGACAGGGATTTTCGATCACGACCTGGCCGACCTCGGTCGCCTGCTCGGCACGCCACTTGATTGCGCCCGTTTCAGGGACGTGGTCCGCGAGCGCCCGCTAAGCTGGGCCTAGAGCGATTTCTAGGCAGATGGGAACATCCGCCGACTCGGAAATCGCGGTAAAACAACAAGGTAGAGCCGACGAGCCGATGCAGTCGGATCGCGAAAGGCTCTAGGAAGCCCGCGCAGCGGCCGCCAGTTCGGCATTGCGCCGCGCCGCCGCCGCCAGTGTCTCGCGCATCAAATGCTTGAGCCGGTCTTCGGCGTCGAGAACATTGAGCCCTTCGCGCGTGCTGCCGCCAGGGCTCGCCACCCGATCCGCCAGGACCTCCGGGCCTTCGGTCGACTGCGCGGCGAGCAGTCCCGATCCCTTCACCGTCGCGACCGCCAGCCGCATCGCCTGATCGGCCGGAAGCCCCAGCGCCTCGCCGGCGCTGGCCATCGCGTCGATGAAGCGGAACAGGAAGCCCGGCCCGCAGCCCGAAAGCGCGGTCACCGCATCGAACAGGGCTTCGTTATCGATCCACTCGATCAGCCCGAGCGGCGCGACCAGCCCGGCCGCCTCGGCCCGCACGCCATTATCGGCGGTGCCCGAATAAAGCGCCGTCACCCCTTCGCCGATCGACACCGGCAAATTGGGCATGGCGCGGACGCTATGCTCCACGGAAAATGCCTGCCTGAGCGTCTCCGTCTCCACGCCGGCCAGGATCGACAGCAGCAGCCTGGGCGCGCCCGTCTTCTGCTCGAACACGCCGCGCACGGCATCGAGCTGCTGCGGCTTGACCGCGAGCACCAATATATCCGGCTGCTCGTCGCCCGAGGGCAGTTCGCGCAGCAGGGTCACGCCCTGCGGCACCTGCTCGATAAAGGGATCGATGACGGTGATCGGTCGCTGCAATCCCGGTGCCGCCAGCCAGCCGCGCAGCATCGCGCCGCCCATATTGCCGGCGCCCACCAGCCACAATGCGCCCTCGGACATCGGCTCAGGCTTCGCCTTGGGTCTCGATCATCGCGGCGGCGATGGCTTCCTGCGGGGTCTTGTCGCTCCACAGCACGAACTGGAACACCGGATAGAAGCGCTCGCATTCGTCGATCGCCGTCTCGATCAGCGTCTCGGCCTGGTCGAGGCTCAGCACCGCATCCCCGCCCTGCACGTCGAGCAGGGCCGCATGGCGGAACAGCACCATCGAGGAGCTGGTCCACATCTCGAAATGGCCGAGCCAGAGCTGCTCGTTGATCAGCCCCATCGTCTCATACATCGCGGGGCGCTTGTCGGCCGTCACACGGATATCGGGCAGGGCCAGGAACTGAAGGACACGATCCTCCTCGCGCCATACGGCGCGGAGTTCATATTGCGCCCAGCTGCCCTGGAATTGAGCGACGATCTCCTCATCGCCCCCGCGCTGATATTCCCATCCGCGCGCGGCGAAATAATGTTCGAGCATATCGATGGGGGCGCTTGCATCGCGCGCCGATTCGAAATCGTCGACGTTCATCAGGGGCTAACTCCATTGCCCTGGCACGATCAGCTCGCGCTCTGCCCTACCCATTCTTCCGTGACGTGGAAAGGTGCGCAGTTCAACCCGCAAAGCCCACATATCTGTGGATAGCTGCGGATCAGCTATCGGCTTTGGGGGCCTCCGGAGACACAGCGTCGAGCCGGGCCTTCAGCGCCTCGACCTCGTCGCGCGCCGCGGCGGCCATTGCCTTGACGGCTTCGAACTCCTCACGGCTGACGAGATCGAGCCCGCCAACCCATTCCTTGACCCGCTCCTTGAACGCCGATTCGGCCTCGCGACCCATGCCGGCCAGGGTTCCCGCGGCGCCGTTCATCATCTTCACGAAATCGTCGAACAGGCGATTCTCGGACTGCATTCGTCCCATTCCTTCTATGGCCGCACGGGCGCTTCTTCGATGATGATCTGGGTATTCCCCTGCCCCGGCGCAAGGGCCGCTCCGTCTGGATTGAGCCTGTGTATCTGCCAGTTGAGGACACCCGCGAACATCAGCCAGGCCAGATAGGGCAACATCAGCAGCCCGGCAACGCGCCGAATCCGCCAGAAAAGCGCGGTGGCGGCCCCCGCCCATAGCAGCATCGCGATGATCAGGCCGAACGCCAGCATGATCCGGTGTTCCTTGAAGAAGACCGGCGACCAGGCCAGGTTGAGCGCGAGCTGGACTAGGAACAGGGTCACCGCGATCCCGCGCCCCTTCGTGTCGCGCGCGCCCAGGACCAGGGCCAGGGCGAGCCCCATGACGATGTAGAGGATCGACCAGGCAAAGGGGAAAACCCAGCCGGGCGGCATCAGCGCCGGCTTGGCCAGCCGGTCGAACCAGAGATTGCCATAGCCCGAATCACCCAGCCTTGCGGACAGCATCCCGAGCAGCAGGATGACGGGGACGGTGATCACCACCCAGCGGATCCATCCGCGCGAAGCCTTCGATCCACTATCGTCCATCGGTTCCCTCCGTCTCGCCGCTCACCGCGCCGATCAGGAATTCCACATTGCCCTCCGGCCCTGTGATCGGACTGGTCGTGATTCCCGCGCTCCGCCAGCCCTGCTCCTCTATCCAGCGCGTCACCTCCGCACAAACTCGCTCATGCACCGCGGGATCCCGAACCACACCTCCCTTGCCGACCTCTTCCCGCCCCGCTTCGAATTGCGGCTTGATCAGGGCAACCAGCCTGCCGCCGGGCCGAACGAAGCCGAGCGGCGCCACCAGCACCTTCGTCAGCGAGATGAAACTCGCATCGCACACGACCAGATCGATCGGTTCCGGGATTTCGGCAGGCGTCAGATAGCGGGCATTGGTCTGTTCTAGGACGACGACACGCGGATCGCTGCGCAATTTCCAGGCAAGCTGGTTGGTCCCGGAATCAACCGCATAAACCCGTGCCGCGCCATGAGTGAGCAGCACGTCGGTAAAGCCCCCGGTCGATGACCCCACATCGATGGCGACCACGCCCTGCACGTCCCAGCCAAAATGTTGCAACCCGTGGGCCAGCTTGATCCCGCCCCGCGAGACCCATGGGTGATCCCGCCCCCGCACCTCGATCGGCGCATCGGCCTTCATGCCCTGCCCGGCCTTCTCGATCTTGCGCTCGCCAGAAAACACCAGCCCCGCCAGGATCAGCGCCTGCGCCCGCGCCCGGCTCTCGGCCAGCCCGCGATCCACCAGCAACTGATCGACACGGACACCAGCCGCCATCAGGGACTCTTCGGAAAAATGGTGGGCGGTGACGGGCTCGAACCGCCGACCCTCTCGGTGTAAACGAGATGCTCTACCAACATGAATTTCCGCCTATCCCAGCAGGGAACAAATGTCGAGAACAAAAAATGAACAAATGCACTGCGATGGAGGATGCTCCATCGATCAGGCAGCCCGAGTGCCGTGCCCTAACTGCAAATGCTTGATGCGCTCATGGAACCGCCTATCCTTGCGAAGGTTAATGGCCGATTGGGGGCGAATCTGCCGGGGCGGGCTTTAGAAGACGAATGAACGACCGATCGACATTGGAGGCACAGGCGGGGGAGCAGCGCTACCAGTTGCTCGTCAACGCGATCAGCGATTATGCGGTCTACATGCTCGATCCCTCCGGGCGCATTGTCACCTGGAATTCGGGCGCCCGCCGGTTCAAGGGCTATGAGGCGGACGAGATCGTCGGCCAGCATTTCTCCCGGTTCTTCACGTCGGAGGACCGCACCGCGGGGATGCCGGAAACGATCCTGCGTACCGCGCGGGAAGAAGGCCGTTATGAGGGCGAGGGTCTGCGCATCCGCAAGGACGGCAGCCTCATCTGGGTTCATGTCGTCGTGGATCCCATCGTCGCCGATGACGGCACCCTGATCGGCTTCGCCAAGATCACCCGAGATATCACCGAACGACGCGCGACCGAACGCGCGCTCTACGCGGCCGAACAGCGCTTTCGCATGCTCGTTCAGGGCGTGCGCGATTATGCGATCTACATGCTCGATCTCGATGGCAGGGTGACAAACTGGAATGCCGGCGCGGAAGCGATCAAGGGCTACCGCGCCGACGAGATCGTCGGGGAGCATTTCTCGCGCTTCTATACAGAGGAGGATCGCATTCGCGGCGAACCCGGCCGGGCGCTCGAAACGGCCCTGCGCGAAGGGCGCTACGAACGGGAAGCAGAGCGGGTGCGCAAGGGCGGCACGCGTTTCTGGGCTCATGTCGTGATCGATCCGATCCATGACGAGCAGGGCAGGCTGATCGGCTTCGCCAAGATCACGCGCGACATCACCGAGAAAAAGCGCGCCCAGGAGGAGCTGGAGCAGGCCCGCGCCGCGCTCTTCCAGTCGCAGAAGATGCAGGCGCTGGGGGAACTCACCGGCGGCATCGCGCATGATTTCAACAACCTGATGACGGTTATCCGCGGCTCCGCCGAGTTGCTCCAGAAGGAGGAACTGGTCCCGGAAAAGCGCCGCCGCTATGTCCGCGCGATCACCGAAACGGCCGACAAGGCCACCGCCCTCACCGCCAAGCTGCTCGCCTTCGGCCGCCGCCAGGCGCTTCGGCCGGAGGTGCTCGACCTCGGCAGCCGGCTTGATGCCTTTGGAGAGGTTCTTTCGCGCACGCTAGGCAGCCTGATCGAGGTGAAGCTCGAGCTTGCTCCCGATCTCTGGCCGATTGAGGCCGACGCAGCGGAGCTGGAAACCGCGCTGCTCAACGCCGCTTTCAATGCCCGTGACGCGATGCCCGATGGCGGCTCTCTAACAATTTCGGCCCAGAATGTAGCCGATGAGGACGCGGTGTGCATCGCGCTTCGCGATACCGGGGAAGGCATCGCGCCGGACATACTCGAACGGGTGTTCGAGCCGTTCTTCACCACCAAGCCGGTCGGCAAGGGCACAGGTCTCGGGCTCAGCCAGATCCACGGCTTTGCGGCTCAGACCGGCGGCCGGGCCCGGATCGAATCTGTCCCAGGCGGCGGAACCACCGTCAGCCTGCTGCTGCCGCGTACCGATAAAGTGCCGGATCTCGGTGCGGCGGCTCGCTCAGCCATCGCCAATTGGAAACGGCTCGATGTGCTTCTGGTGGAGGACAACGACAATGTTCGCCAGTTTGCCCGCGCGATGCTGGGGGAACTGCGCGCCGATGTCACCGAGGCCGAAAATGCCGAGACCGCGCTCGATCTGCTCGAACGGCGCCGGTTCGATCTGGTCTTCTCCGACATCGTCATGCCGGGAATGAGTGGCCTCGATCTCGCTCGCCGCCTGCGCGACACCAAGCCCGCCCAGCGAGTCCTCCTCGCCACCGGCTATAGCCGCGAAGTCGCGGGCGGCGAGGCGGCGGGCTTCCACATCGTCCAGAAACCCTATGGTGCGGAATCGCTCACAGCGGCGATCTCCCTGGCGCTGGCGGATTGATTCAGGGGCACTTCCGCCTGAACCACGTCTTGGACATCTCATCCGTTGGTCCATTCTCGTCATTCCCACGAAAGGGGGAATGATATCGCTGGCTCAGGGTCGCTCGTCTTTTCATTTTCCTGCAAATAATCGCAGGTCTTTTTAAATCCGGCAAATATACAACCCAATCATTGTGACAATTCGTCGTCAGCATTTTCTCAAATCGACGGTTTTGTGATCACTTCCCATAAAAATCCCTCCCCGTGTAGGGTATGATATTTTACGAATCTCCACCTCGTCTATTCTGCATTTACTTCCATTATACTGATAATTTACTGAAATAATATCTTCAATTGGTTCAACGACATCCATATGATCCAACGGTTTAACAATTTCAGGATCGTATGCATGCCCCTTCACCAACACTTGAACTTCCACATCAAAACCTACGGCATTATTGATTTTTGTCTTCAACTCCCTGGAACAGGCGGCAACCATAAGACATCCGGCAAGAAGAATTATAGCTCTCATCTTGCCGCCCTTTCTTTTTGCTTTCTGACCGCATAATTATCGGCATCGATGTCAAAGGGATTATCATCTCCCAAATATGTTCCCGCAATTTCTAGCGGAATATAAAGAGGGCCCAGAACTTGTCCCTGATAAGTATGCCCCTCTTCATGCAAACCATTATTGACCTGCTGGCCCGTGTAGGAATCCGGATTGTCCCTTTCCGGTCCATATCCGGGTGCATAGATCTGTATGTTACCTACAGTATAAGCGCGACCATCGATGTTTAAGGGCGAGTTGAGCAACTGGAGCGCGTTGTTCCCAAATCGAAATTTCGGATCCGTTCCCATAACCTTGCCCGCGACATAAGATGGCAACGCCGCAGCTAGCCCTATGGCTGTATTTGGCGAATTCCACACCTTGCCGGCCATGTCGACCACTGTTTCCGCGAGGCCACCAGACTGGTCAGGCATCTTCCGCTCCATTTTCACATGAGCAGGCGACGCACTGGTAGCCGATTTCTTGCTTTCCCGAAACAAGCGTACCAACTCGGGCTCTCGTGGTGCAACAGGCTTCGATCTTTCGCGAGCCCATTGAATAAAACCGGCATCGCCAGCCGCAATGCGGCGCTGAGCAGATGGGCTCTCCCGCACCCAACGTACGAAATCGGAGCGCTCGTCATGATCATTTCTGCCGATAGTCGACTTATAGCTTCCCGGCGTATCGCCCTCCACGAGAAGACCTCGCCCTAACAAGCCACCCCGATCCGACCATCCTTCCCTATCGCCCACCGACAAAACTCCCGCCTTTTCGTGACCGCCCATCGATCGAGGACGACCATAGCAAAAAAACCGCAAAATGTTAAGAACAAAAAGAGAACATTAAAATTACGGCTTACGGATGGCAAGCACTCTCTCTATCAGCGGAAGCTGGCTCGCCAGCATCATCTCTCGCGCCTCTTCCACCCCGAACCAACGCGCCGCATCCACCTCGGGAAATCTCTGCATCCGTCCGCTTTTCGGGGGCCACTCCATCTCGAACATATTACTGCGGATCGCCGCCGCGTCGATGTCCGCTTCGATCGCGAATGCCTCGACGATCTTGCCGCCCGCCTGCCTGATCTCGCCCAGCGGCACCAGCGCGCCCTCCAGCGCCGCACCCAGTTCCTCCTGCGCCTCGCGCAGCGCCGCGCTCGCCGCATCCTCGCCGGGCTCGATCATCCCCTTGGGAATCTGCCATGCACCGGCATCCTTGTTGCGCCAATAGGGCCCGCCCGGATGGACGAGCAGCACCTCCATCGCGCCCTCGCACACCCGCCATATCAGCAGTCCGGCACTGCGCGGGGCGGGCATCCTATTCCCCCAGCAGGTGGAGCGCGATCGTGCGCTGATGCGGCCGGCGGCGGTGCTCGAACAGATAGATGCCCTGCCACGTCCCCAGCGCCAGCCGTCCGCCGATCAGCGGGATGGAAAGCTGCACCTGGGTCAGCGCCGCGCGCAGATGCGCTGGCATGTCGTCGGGTCCTTCGTCATCATGCGCATAGGCCGCCGGGTCCTCGGGGGCGATCCGCGCGAAATAGCGCTCGATGTCGCCGCGCACCTCGGGCGCCGCATTCTCCTGGATCAGCAGCGATGCCGATGTGTGCCGGCAGAACAGCGTCAGCAGCCCATCGCGCATATTCTGCTCCGAGACCCAGCGCACAACTTGGCTGGTGATCTCCGACAGTCCCTGTCCCCGGGTATCGATCTCGACCATCGTCTGCGCCTGGCGCATGCCGTTTGCTCCACCCTGTTCATACGCGCCTTTCCGCCACCGACGCGCGCTTGTCGAGTTTACAAGCCGTAGCGTCATATCCGGATACGCGTCACGACGGGGCTCGCACTAACGCCCCACATGGGTTAGGTTTCCCCTCGGGTGGCCAGAGGATCGGTACAAGCCCTTATGGTATGCGTCAGATATTTCAGGATATTTGGCCACGGGTAGAAGGTTGCGTAGGGGGTCTCGGATGGACGCATCCAGGGCGATGGACGACATCAATGCGCCGGCATTGCTGGCGGAACGCTGGTCGCTTCTGGCCAGTGCTATCGAACAGCTGGGCAGCGCCCGCTCGCTTGAGGACATCGTCGAGATATTGCGCAGCTCGGCGCGCCGCATCGCCGGCGCCGACGGGATCACCGTGGTTCTTAGGGACAATGGTCAATGCCATTATGTCGCCGAAGACGCCAAGGCGCCGCTGTGGGTCGGCCTGCGCTTCCCCCGCGACAGCTGCATATCCGGCATTGCGATGCGCGATCGGAAAGTCGTCCTGATCCCGGACGTGATGGCCGATCCGCGCGTGCCCCACGCCGCTTATGAACCTACATTCGTGCGCAGCATGGCAATGATCCCGATCGGCGCTCCGGAGGCGGTCGCCGCGATCGGGGCCTATTGGTCTGATACCGGCACGCCCAGCGCCGCGGCGGTCGCCCTGCTGCACACGCTCAGCCGCGCCGCGACCACCGCGCTCGAGAATAGCCGCCTTCTGGCTTCGCTGACCGAACTCAACGGGGCACTGGAAGCCCGCGTTGTGGAGCGCACCGCCCAGCTGGAGCGCACCCAGGAAATGGCCCGCCAATCCCAGAAGATGGAGACGATCGGCCAGCTCACCGGCCATGTCGCCCATGATTTCAACAATCTGCTGACGCCGATCATGGGCAGCCTCGACCTCATCCTGGCGCGCCAGACGATCACCGACGGTGTGTTGCGCAGTGTCAACGTCGCGATGGATGCGGCGGAGCGCGCCCGGCTGCTTGTCCAGCGCCTGCTCGCCTTCGCCCGGCGCCAGCCGCTCGCGCCGAGCCCGGTCGATCTGCGCGATCTCATCCTCGGCATGCGTAATCTGCTGGCCAGTTCGCTCGGCCCCCGCATCGCGCTCAGCTTCGATGTCGCCTCCGATCTGCCGCAGGCGATGGGTGACCGGCATCAGCTGGAAATGGCGCTGCTCAACCTCGCGGTCAATGCGCGGGACGCGATGCCGGAGGGCGGGATCCTGTCGATCTTGGCCGATCGTGGCGAGGCTTCCAGCCGTCCCGAGACGCTCGCCCGTGGCGATTATGTGCGCGTGATCGTCCGCGACGACGGCACCGGCATGGACAAGGCGACCCTCGCCCGCGCGGTCGAGCCGTTCTTCAGCACCAAGGATATGGGCCAGGGCACGGGCCTCGGCCTTTCGATGGTCGACGGGCTCGTGGCCCAGCTCGGCGGCACGTTGGAGATCCACAGCACTCCCGCTACCGGAACCACGGTCATCTTCTGGCTGCCGGTCGCACGCGAAAAGGCTGCTACCCCAGCGCCGGTGCAACCCGCGCCGGAGGACGATGCGCCACCCGGGACGGTGCTGGTCGTGGACGACGAGAGCCGGGTGCGCACCGCTACCGCATCGATGCTCAATGCCCTGGGTTATGACACCGTCGAAGCGGGCAGCGCGATCGAGGCGCTCGACCAGCTCGATGACGGCCTCGATCCGGCGATTGTCATCACCGACCATCTGATGCCGGGAATGACCGGAGCCGAGCTTGTACTGCGCCTGCGGGAGGAACGCCCCGGCCTGCCGGTGATGATCATCTCGGGCTATCAAGGCGTCGACCTGCTGGCCCCCGACGTCGTCCGCGTCTCCAAGCCCTTCCGCCGGGCCCACCTCAGCGCCGGCATCGCCGCCGCGCGTGAGAAGATCATGGCCTGAATGCGGGTCGCAAGCCCTCCGAGAAGGCCGATTTCTCCTTCTCCTAAAGCACGCGGCTCTATTTCCCTGGGCAGGCCCCGATCCGCCGCCCGGTGCTGGTGGACGTCATCTTCATGCTCATCCGGCCGGTCATCGTCGCGCTCGACGTGATGTTGAACGAGGTCGGCGAATAGCTGCCGTTCGCCCGTGCGGTCATCGTCCCGCCATTCTGCTGGCAGCTCATCTCGGTCGATATTCGTCCGCCCAGCATGGAATATTTGGTGAAACGACAGGAAGGGTTCTGCTTCAGCATCTCCTGCGGCCCCTGCTTGGCCTGCTCGGGGGTGATGCAGTAGCTCTGCTTCGTTGTCTTCCCTTTCATCATCGCCGCCATCTGCGGCGGCGCGCCCGGCATGTCGATCGACTGGACCGTCACAGAGGACTCCCACAACCCCGGCTGGACCTGCGCTTGGGCTAGGTGGGGAAGCGGCAACAGCAAGGCAACGCACAGACAGTTCGAAAATCGCATATGACTCTCCCTGCCCCCGCCGCCACTGTGCCGCATCGAGCAGCACTTGGAAAGCGGGCGAAACGACGTCGGCATTGCACGCCGCCTATGCCGGAGCGGCGAGGATCGCCGGCACCCCTTGTTCGCGCCCTGATACCTGATCCAGATCAGTCAATTCGGTCGGAACCCTGCCCGCGTGGCTTTCGTTCTGCCCGTATAATAGTCTAACAGCAGGATGAATGATGGCGACCCGATTCAGGATCGAGGAGCGTGAGCGACGCTCGCAATTTCTAACCGACAGTTTCCAGCGGGGCTTGGCCCACTGGAATCGCGAACGCCTTGCGCCCCGTCTTCCCGATGAGGATTGGGCCCGCCGCTTCGAGCGCGATGCCCGTATGGTTCGCCTCGAACGCGCCTTTCTGGATGAGCTACGGGCCGAAATCGCAAACGAGGCGGCCGCGGTGCCTACCGATCCCGACGGCTTCATAGCGTGGTTCGAGAATCTCAAACACGTCGGCCCCGGCCAGGGCGATCCGCTTTTTCCTTGGCTGGCCGAGCAGGCAACCCGCGACGAGCTGCGCTGGTTCTTCGAACAGGAAGCGGCGGGCGAAGCCGGCTTTGACGATCTCGTCGCCTACACCCAGGTCAAGCTACCCGTTCCCGCCAAGCTGGAACTCGCCCGCAACTATTGGGACGAGATGGGGCGCGGTACACGTGCCGGAATGCATGGGCCGATGCTCGACACTCTTGTCGAGACGCTTGCGGTTGATCCGTCCATCGAAAACACCGTCTGGCAGAGCCTCGCGCTCGCCAATGCGATGACGGCGATGGCGACGCATCGAGATCTAGCCTGGCATTCGGTCGGTGCGCTCGGCGTGATCGAGTTGACCGCGCCGGGCCGCTCGGCAATGGTCGCAAAGGGCCTGCGCCGCATCGGCCTGTCGGATAGGGAGCGCCGCTATTTCGATCTCCACGCCGTGCTGGATGTCAAGCACAGTGCCGATTGGAATCGTGAAGCGCTGCACCCGCTTGTTACGGAGGATCCGCGTCGTGCCACGGCCATTGCAGAGGGCGCGCTCGTCCGGCTGCGCTGCGGCGCGCGCTGTTTCGACCGATACCGTAAACATCTCTGGGCGGACCGTTGATCGCCCCCTAAGCGGCGCCAGATGAATCCGGCCCTGCGCATGCTGCTCGCCCTGGCGCTTGGCCTGGGCGGCGGCATCCTGGCCGGCGGCCACGCCCCGATAACGGGATATTTGCTGCCGATAGCAAGGCCGATTGGCAGCCTGTGGCTCGACGCCTTGACGATGACGATCGTCCCCCTGGTCTTCGGACTGATCGTGAACGGCATCGCTTCCGCCACACGGGAAGCTGCGGCCAGCCACATTGCCTTGCAGTCCATTGTTGGTTTCGCGACGCTGTTGACCGTTGCCTGTGCGCTCGGGGCCCTGGTCGCGACCGGGATACTGCACGCATGGCCGCTTTCGGAGCAGGCTATCGCCCTGCGCAGCGCTCCCTTGATGGCCGCTGCCGGCCCGGGTGGCACACATTGGTATGAAGGCATCATTCCGGCCAATCCGATCAAGGCGGCAGCCGAGACCGCGATGGTGCCCCTCCTCATCTTCGCTCTGCTGTTCGGTTTCGCGCTGATGCGGATCGATACCCGCCTCGGCGATGCCGTGCTCGCCCTCACCGAGGCGCTGGTCCAGACGATGCTGGTCATCGTACATTGGGTATTGCGGCTCGCGCCCCTCGGCATCACGGCGCTGGCGTTCGTGGCGGGCGTCAACATGGGCGCTGCCGCCGCCGGTGCGCTCGGCCAGTATATTGTCGTCGCATCGGCCGCCTGCCTCGCCGCGACAGCCATGGCCTATCTTGCCGCAATCTTTGTCGGCCGGCTTTCCCCGATGCGCTTCGCCCGCGCCGTGGCACCGGCCCAGGCGGTGGCT
This sequence comes from Rhizorhabdus dicambivorans, assembly GCF_002355275.1. Lineage (NCBI taxonomy): Bacteria > Pseudomonadati > Pseudomonadota > Alphaproteobacteria > Sphingomonadales > Rhizorhabdaceae > Rhizorhabdus > Rhizorhabdus dicambivorans. Next base: position 3,925,859 of record NZ_CP023449.1, read on the forward strand.
TTGGGCACACAATCCTCGCTCGCCACCTTGCCCGTGATGATAGACAGCGCGCCCGCCGTTGGCGCCGACCCCCGGGTGGCAGGCATCGTCCTGCCACTAGCCGTCACCCTGTTTCGCGCCGCCAGCGCGGCCGCGAATGTAGCGGTCGCCATCTACCTTGCGCATCTCCACGGCGTCCATCTCAGCATACCGATGTTGATCCTGGCGGTCCTTGTCGCCGTTCCGGTCAGCCTCGCGGCGGTCGGCGTCGCGGCCCAGGTCTCCTTCATCGCCACGATCGCGCCGATCTGCGTCGCACTCGGCGTTCCATTCGAAGTCCTGCCATTGCTGATGGCGGTCGAAACCATTCCCGATCTTTTCCGGACCTTGGGCAATGTCACCGCCGATCTCGCCGTCACCGCTATTGTGAGCACCCGGCAGCCGCAAGCGATTGATGGTTAACCTGAATTGGCCGAACGCTCTTCTGGCGAAGCGATTGCTATACGATGGTCTTATTCAAAATGGTCTGAATTGCGACCATGGTCTAACAGCGCGTTAACCATTTGTTTGTCGAGTCGACGGCAAATCTGCTTCCCGAAAGGAGTTAATGCTCATGGGAAGCTCTCTCGCTCACGTCGCCATCCTCGGCGCCAACGACACCGATGCGTTGCTCGATCTCGGCTTCGCCTATTCGACCGGCACCCGCGGATATCCGTTCGATCTGGTCAACGCGCATAAATGGTTCAACCTGGCCGCGATGTCGGGTTCCGAAGAAGCGCAATATTGCCGCGCCGATATCGCGGGCCAGATGACGGGCCGCGAGATTGCCGAAGCTCAGCGTGCGGCACGCACCTGGCTTGCCGGCCAGCACGCGCACTGATCAGGGTTAAGCCGGGATCAGCCCTGTCGGCTAACCCTTCATCAAACCGCCGCCTCTAGACCGGGCGGCATGTCGCCGCTGCTCATGATCGGCGCCGCTTCGGCCGCCGCCCTGCTCACCTACGGACGCAAGCGCCGCCTTGCCGGCCGGCTTCCGCTCCCGCGCATCGCCCGCGCCAAATCGCGCGCGCTGGCGGAGGCGATCCTTGCGGCGCTCACTGTCCTCCTCGTCGGCTGGCTGATCGCACCGGCGATCGATCCGGCCACCGCATCCTTACGGCCATTCTTCCTCGCCGCTGCGTTGCTTGTCGCCTGGCTCCAGTTCAACCAGACTTGGCGCGCGCGCCGCACACGCGGCGCCTGACCTCTACAATACGTCCGCTTCCTCGACGACCGGCCGGCTCTCGCGCGTGCCGCGCACCCGGCTTTCCGGCTTGTCGGGCTCCGACAGCAGGAAGACATGGTCGTCATGCACCTCGACGATCTGCCCGATGAAAGGGAAGCCAGCCAGGCTGCCGGTCACGCGATAGCTCACCGTGTCGCCGACCTTGAAGGTCGCGGGATCAAAATTAAATTCGAAAGGGCAATCGCCTTCGCCCATATTCTGCATCGGCCTTCTCCTTGTCGCCAATCTAAGGAAGGCGCATCGCCCGATCAACCTTGAGATCCGCGCCGGGCCTTACTTTCAAAAGTGAAATTTGCCCGGTAGAACCGGGCAATGGATCCCAATCCCAACATCCACCGGCAATATCGCAGCTTCGTCACCCATCTCGAATGCTCGCTGACCGGGGAGCGTTACGAGGCCGATCGGGTGCACGGCCTCTCCCGCGCCGGTCGGCCGCTGCTGGTCCGCTACGATCTGGAGGCTATGCGCGGCGCGGTGCCCAGGATCGCGATCCAGGGCCGCCCCACCGACATGTGGCGCTGGCGCGAACTGCTGCCCGTGCGCGATCCCAAGCACATCGTCAGTTTGGGCGAGATCGAGACTCCACTCGTTCCCATCCCCCGTTCTGGCGGCACCCATGTCCTCGTCAAGGATGAAGGCCGCCTCCCCACCGGCTCGTTCAAGGCGCGCGGCCTCGTCATGGCGGTGTCAATGGCTAGGGCGCTCGGCATCACCCGCATCGCCATGCCCACCAATGGCAATGCCGGCGCCGCGCTTGCCGCCTATGCCAGCCGCTGCGGGATCGAGACGATCATCTTCTGCCCGGACGACACGCCCGAGATCAACGTGCGCGAGATCGCCATGCAGGGCGCGCGCGTCTGGCGGGTCAACGGGCTGATCGACGATTGCGGGGCGATCGTCGGCGAAGGCGCAAGGCAGGGGCGCTGGTTCGACTTCTCGACCTTGAAGGAGCCCTATCGGATCGAAGGCAAGAAGACGATGGGGCTGGAGCTCGCGGCCCAACTGGGCTGGGAACTCCCCGATGCGATCTTCTACCCCACCGGCGGCGGCACCGGCCTGATAGGCATGTGGAAGGCCTTCGCCGAACTGGAAGCGCTCGGCTGGATCGGGTCGAAACGCCCGAAGATGTTCGCGGTCCAGGCCGCCGGTTGCGCGCCGATGGTCAGGGCTTTCGAAGACGGCGTCGAGCACGCGGAGCGCTGGGAGAACGCCCACACCGTCGCCGCCGGCATCCGCGTGCCCCGCGCGGTGGGCGATTTCCTGATTCTGCGCGCAGTTCGCGAAAGCGGCGGCCGCGCGCTCGCGGTCGAGGATAACGCGATCCTGAAGGCTGTGGACGATACAGCAAAACGGGACGGTCTGCTGATGTGCCCCGAGGGCGGCGCCACCCTCGCCGCCTATCGCAACGCCCTGGCTCAGGGGCTGGTCAGCGAGGACGACCGGATCATCCTGTTCAACTGCTCGACCGGCCTCAAATACCCGATGCCCGAGGCCCCGTTATGGCTCGATCGCACCCAGCCGATCGATTTCGACGCCCTGTAAGGAAGCCGCCCATGGACCGCCGAACCTTCCTCGCCACCGTCCCCGCCGCCGCGATCGCCGCGCCACTGCTCGCCGAAACCATGCCACCCACGCACTGGCCGGCAGGCGAGGACCGCTTCCTCCGTCCCGACGTCCAGACCGGGGATCGCCCGGTCGGCGCCAGCTTCGCATCGCGCACCGCCGCCTATGGCCTGTCGGGCGCCGCCGGCACCGCCCATCCGCTCGCCACCCTGGCCGGTATCGAGATATTGAAGAAAGGCGGTTCGGCCGTCGACGCGGCCATCGCGATCAACGCCTGCCTCGGCTTCCTCGAACCCACCGCCTGCGGCATCGGCGGCGATTGCTATGCGATGCTGTGGGATCCCAAGGCGAAGCAGGTGATGGGCCTCGCCGGCTCGGGCGCCTCCCCCCGCGCCCTCAGCCTGGAAACGGTCCGCGCCCGCGCGAAGAATGGCGTCCTCCCGCCGCTGGGCGCGATATCGGTCTCGGTGCCCGGCACAGTCGACGCCTGGGGCATGCTCCACGCCCGCTATGGCAAGCTCAAATGGGCCGAATTGTTCGAGCCCGCGATCGACCTTGCCGAGCATGGCGCCCCGGTCCCCGACATCATCGCCTATTATATCCGCCGTAGCCTCGCGGCCTTCCGCAAGCCCGGCACCGGGATCGAGGAGACCGAAAACGCGCTCCGCACCTATGCGCTCGGCGGCGACGGCCCCAAGGCTGGCGGCGTGTTCCGTAACCCCGATCTCGCCCGCACCTACCGCCTGATAGCCAGGGGCGGCCGCGACGCCTATTACAAGGGCGAGATCGCAAAGACGATCGATGCCTATTTCCGCCGCATCGGCGGCTGGCTGAGCGCCGCCGACCTCGCCGCCCACAAGGGCGAATGGATCACCCCTTACAAGACCGACTATCGCGACATCGGCGTCCACGCGCTCGGCGCCAACACCCAGGGCATCGCAACCCTCCAGATGCTCAACATCCTCGAGCATTTCGACACGACGGGCGCCGGCTTCCAGTCGGCCCGCTCGATCCACCTCCAGGTCGAGGCCAAGCGCCTCGCCTATGAGGATCGCGCCCGTTACTATGCCGATCCGCATTTCGCGCAGGTTCCTGCCGAATGGCTGGTCTCGAAGGACTATGCCGCCGAGCGCGCGAAGCTGATCCGCCCCGACCGGATCAATCCCGCCGTCCGCCCCGGCCAGGCCCCGTCGAAGGGCGACACCACCTATTTCACCTGCGCCGACAGCGACGGGATGATGGTGTCGATGATTCAGTCCAACTTCCGCGGCATGGGTTCAGGCCTCGTCGCCGACGGGCTCGGCTTCATGTTCCAGGATCGCGGCCAGCTCTTCGCACTGCAGGACGGCCACCCGAACATCTACGCGCCGGGCAAGCGGCCCTTCCAGACGATCATCCCCGGCTTCGCGACCATGGGCGACCAGCCATGGATGAGCTTCGGCGTGATGGGCGGCGACATGCAGCCGCAGGGCCAGACCCAGATCATCGTCAACCGTCGCGACTATGGCCTCGAAATTCAGGCCGCCGGCGACAGTCCCCGCTGGCACCATGAGGGCTCGTCGCAGGCGATGGGCGAGGACGGCCCCAACCTCCCCGCCACCGGCCTCCTCCGCCTCGAAAGCGGCGTGCCCGAGGCGACCCGCAAGGTGCTAGCCGACATGGGCTGGACGATCGGCGCCTCGGATGGCGGCTTCGGGCGCTACGAATGCATCGAGCACCGCATGGACGGCAAGGACCGGGTCTATGCGGCCGCGTCGGAGATGCGCGCGGATGGATGTGCTCTGGCTTATTGAGGCCGCCATATCCAACACAAGATGTTCGTGTCGTGGAATTAAGCACAAGCTCAGAAGTTAGCCCTCACATTTTCAGCTCGGTCGTGCCGACGCCTATCGCCATCAAGGTAAAGGTTTATGGCCAATCAGTCCATCATAATATGAAATGTGACAACAAACACGAGTATGGCAACAAAAATAGCCGCAAATTTCAGTTTATTGGGCTTTGGTATATCCAGTTTCTCTCCAGATTCTTCTGGATCACGTTCACGCCCAGGCGGCTTATCAGCACCCAGCTTACTGAAATCATGACCTTCTCGATATAGTTCTGTATGATTTTGTAAAAATGCTGGCAATATGACGGCTTCTCGCCAGTAACGATAAAAACCAGGAAGCTCTTCCAGTTTTGCCATGGCTTCGTGAAAGCCAGCCATTTCTTCATGAATCATTCGAACCAGTGACTGGCCTTTCGAAACTGTCTCAATATCACAACAGACCCGGTCGACTATGAACTCATCTCGTTTATATATAGAAACTGCTTTAATATTCGCCAGCATGATCGTATCGATACCAGCCGCCGTACATACCGAAAACCCGCCCTCCAGCATCTTTATATTTGATCGGCGGGGTGGATAGATCCTGAACATTTCTTTTACCAGCCACCGCCGCTCTGAGGCAATCTCCCGCCGCGTCGCAGCAGATTTCCGATATAATCGTAAACCCCTTCGCCAGCCTCATAACCCAACTGACCACCGGTCATTGCTCCAGCCACGCCGCCAGCAGGCGCGGCGACAACCGCGAAAGGTCCAGTAGCCGCACCAATGGCTCCTCCACCCGCACCTCCAGCGACACCTCCTAATCCGGCCCCGATGTTGGCTGCAATTGCACGCTTCTTATTATCGGCTCGCAAAACATCCAGACCGGCAAGTCCGACTCCGAGCACTCCCATTCCTTTTCCAACTTTACCGAACATTCGAGCCTGTTGATTCACAGCCTCATTCGGAACATTGGCTCGTCCGAACGAGCCCGGTTTAGGCCCTTTGTAAGGGAACAACGCATCAAGCGGTCCACGGACTTCTGGGGGAGATTCCGTGCGCAATCGGCCTTTGAGCGCTTCGCGCTGCGCATTGTCGTTCGGACCAAGGCTTCTTACCTGCGGATTGTACCGCGCTCGAACCTTGGCAGCTTCGATACCTACACGGCTGGCCCGTGAAGCCACGCCTACCGCCTGCCCGTCTTCGACTCCGTGAGCGGTATTCGGAGTAGAGGCAGATTTCAGCCTCTGTCCATCGCGCTGCCCTTGAGCGCGCATGGCCTCATACCCATTCCAATCCCAATTACCTGCTTCCGCAAGCTGGATAGGTTTGTCGCCATCGAGGCGCCTGATAGCCGCAAGCTCCTCCTCATACCTGCGATCCAGCTCGTCCCAGCTCATGATCCCCGCGCGCCTCTGATCGCCGGCTTTCCGTTCTCCCTCCGGCCGCGCCGTATTTTGCTCCTCGTCCAGATAAATGACGTTGCCATCCTCATCGACCCTGAACGGTCGAGGCATTTTTCCGTCCGGGCCTGGGAGCGACTTGATCCCCGCAAATCGATCGTAAACCATCTGATTCTCCGCATTCCAAAATGGAACATAGAGTGAACAAATGAAATCCTACTTTACAAGCCCTTTTTTCAGTATCTCGCCTTTTCGTCGCCAATAGTCTCCCACATCCCGCCGCAACTCCCCCGCGCACAGGAACAGCGCGATCACGTTCGGCAACGCCATCAGGAAGAAACTGCTGTCGACGATATCGACCACATGCCCCAGGTCGATCGCCGCCGCCGGCGGCAGTGCGACCACATAAAGCACCTTGTACGACCACTGCGCCCGCAGCCCGTGGCCGAACAGATAGCCCCAGGCCTGCAAGCCATAGAAACCCCAAGCCACCAGGGTCGAATAAGCGAACAGCACCACCACGATCGCCAGCAACCAGGGGAACCAGCCCGACACCTGCGCGAAGGCCGCACTGGTGATCTGGATGCCCTTCAGCCCGGTATCGTCCCAGGTCCCGGCGACGACCAGCGCCAGCCCGCCCAGCGCACAGACGATCATCGTCCCCAGCAGCGGCTCGAGCAACGCCACCATACCCTCGGACACCGGCTCCTCGGTACGTGCCAGACTGTGCGCCATCACCGCCGAGCCCACCCCCGCCTCGCTGGCGAACACCGCGCGGCGCATGCCGGCTACGAAGGCGCCGACCGCTCCGCCCATTGCCGCGTCGCCGCTCCACGCGCCGCGCCAGATCAGCACCAACGCCTCGGGCACCGCGCCCGCATGCAGGATCAGGATCGCCGCGACCCCCGACAGATAGACCGCGACCTTGAGCGGGGTCAGCCGCTTGGAGACCTCGCCCAGCCAATGCGCCCCGCCCAGGGTCACCAGCGACACCGCGAAAGCCAGGCCGATTCCATAGGCCCAGCCGTTGGTCATTCCGGTCACCATACTGACCTGCGCGAAGCTCTGGTTGACCTGCACCATCGGGATCGCCCCGAACAGCGCGAAGAAGGCATAGCAGCCGCCCAGCACCAGCCCGAACTTCGGCAACCCCTTCCGCGCCAGCACCGCCTTCAGCACATACATCGGCCCGCCATGGACATGGCCTCGTTCGTCGGTGACGCGATATTTCAGGCCCAGTGTCACCTCGGCCATCTTCACCGTCATGGCGAACCAGCCGATCGCGAACATCCAGAAGATCGCGCCGGGACCACCCATGGTCAGCGCCACCGCCACACCCGCGATATTGCCGAGCCCGATGGTTCCCGCGAGCGCGGTGGTCAGCGCTGCGAACTGGCTGACGTCGCCCTTCGCCTCGCCCTCGCGCGGCTGGTCGCGCAGCACCCGGAAGGCATGGCCGACATAGCGGATATTGGGAAAGCCCAGCCACAGCGTGAAGAACAGCATCGGCGCCGCGAGGTAGAGCACGATCAGCTCGATCTCGACGCCCAGCACCGGCACCTTGAAGAACACCGCGCCGGTCAATGCATCGACGATGCCGCTGAGGCTTTCTTCCATCAGCGCAGAGTGACCCGAAAGGCCGGGCTTGTCACGCGCGCGGCCGCTGCGATCCCCGATGCGGAATATCGGCGGCGTTGCGCTCGATGAATTCGTCCAGCAGCACCTCGCCGTCCGGCCAATCGGCCAGTCCCGACAAGGCGTTGATATGCCCGGCATGTCCAGCATCGACGAAGCGGCTGCCCCATGCCCGCGCCAGCGCTTCCAGCCGGTCGAAGGCGGCGTAGCGATCGTTGCGGCTGGCGACGAGGATCGACGGAAAGGGCAGCGGCGCGGCCGGCGTCGGCGCGAAGCGGCGCACGAATGGATGCGCGTCGGCCGCGTCGACATCGGGCGGCGCCACAAGCAACGCGCCACGGATCCGCGCCAGCCGCTCGGGCGCCGCGCCGATCGCCCACCAGGCGATCGTCAGGCAGCCCAGGCTGTGCGCGACCAGCACCACCGGCCCGTCCGTCATGGCCAATGCGGCGTCGAGCCGTTCGGTCCAGACGCGCCGGTCGGGCTCGGACCAGCAACCGAGATCGACCCGGCGGCAATCGTCTCGCCTGTCCTCCCACAGGCTCTGCCAATGGCCGGGCCCCGAATTGTCGAGGCCCGGCACGATCAGGCACAAGGGCGTCGGATCAGCCATCGATGCCTCCCACCGCCTCCGTGGTGCGGGCGTCGGCATCCCTATGCGCCCGTGCCTGGGTGATCACGCTGCCCGGCGGCACGCTGACGGTCAGCCAGACATTGCCGCCGATCACCGATCCGGCACCGATCGTCACCCGACCCAGGATCGTCGCACCCGCATAGATGGTCACATCGTCCTCGACGATCGGGTGGCGAGCGAGGCCGCGGCGCAAGGCTCCATCGGCGTCGGCCGGAAAGCTGCGCGCGCCCAGCGTCACCGCCTGATAGAGCCGTACCCGCCTGCCGATCACCGCCGTCTCGCCAATCACCACCCCGGTGCCATGATCGATGAAGAAGCCCTCTCCGATGTTCGCGCCCGGATGGATGTCGATCCCGGTCTTCGAATGGGCGACGTCGGAGATGATCCGCGCGACAAGCGGCGCGCCCGGCCCGTGGAGCAGGTGCGCCAGCCGGTAATGGACGATCGCCAGCGCGCCGGGATAGCAGGTCAGCACCTCGTCGACGCTGCGCGCGGCGGGATCGCCCGCATAGGCGGCCGCGATGTCGCTGTCGATCAGCCGCCTGAGCTTGGGCAGTGATCGCGCGAAATGGCCGATGATCCGGCCCGCATCCTCATCGATCAGCAACGGGGCATCGGTCCCCGCCGCATAGCTCAGCTCTCGCCGGATCTGGCCGTAGAGCCGGCTCAGGGCCGTCTGCAGCGTCTCCGCGACGAACGCCTCCTCGTTGTGCCGCCGCACGAAGCTCGGCCCGAGCCGCAGCGGGAACAGCGCACCGGTCAGGGCGGCCATGATCTTCTCGATCACCGCGCGCGACGGAAAGCCCTCGGCGCCCAGTTCCGCATGCCGCCGATGTGCATTGCGCCATTCCTCGCGCGCCTCGCGCAGCTCAGCGGCGATCAGGTCGATATCCCAATAATGGCCGGCGGGGGCCTCGATCGGATCGTCTGTCAGGTCGGTCATCTGCCCCTCGCGTCACAGCATGGCGTTCCTTACCAACCCCCGGAAAACTCGAAAGCAATTTTTCTCTATCAAATTGATAGATTTTATATCGGAACTCCCGCCCGGCGCGCGGGGGTGCTAAGGCGGGCCATGGTCCCCCGTCTCGGCCCCCTCAAGCTCAAGGCGCAGATCTTCTGTGGAGATGAGCCCGCCATCGGCCCCGGCAAGGCCGCGCTGCTGGAAGCGATCGACCGCGAAGGGTCGATCTCGGCAGCCGGTCGCACGCTCGGCATGAGCTACCGGCGGACATGGCTGCTGGTCGACAGCATGAACCGCTGCTGGAGCGAGCGGCTGGTGGACACGACCCCCGGGGGCGGCCAGGGCAAGGGCGCCCGTGTCACCGCTCTGGGGCACCGGGTCCTCACGGCTTACCGCAACCTTGAAAAGGCAATGCTCGCCGCGGCGGGGGAAGGCGATCTTGCCGGGCTCACCGCCCTGCTGCGGGAGAAGCCGTTGCCGCCCGCATGACTGGCCATATGATATACGGATGGATATAGCATACGCGCCCATGACCGTCGCGGATTGAAGACCATGCCCCCTTTCGCGCCAGTGCTTCGCTGGTTCGCCCTCATCGCCGCCCTGTTGGCGGCACCCATCCAGGCCGCCGAGACCCCGATCGCAGTCGCGGCCAACTTCACCGAGCCGGCGCGGGAGATCGCGGCCGGGTTCGAAAGGGCCACCGGCCATAAGGCGGTGCTGATCTTCGGCGCCTCGGGCGCCTTTTATACCCAGATCAGCCATGGCGCGCCCTTCGACATCCTCCTCTCTGCCGATGCCGAACGTCCCATCAAGGCGGAGCAGCAAGGGCTCGCGGTCCGTGGTACGCGCTTCACCTATGCGCTGGGACGGCTCGTCCTCTGGTCGGCAACGCCCGGCCTCGTCGACCCCCGGGGCGCCGTACTGGGGACGGGGCATTTCGAGAAGATCGCCATCGCCGATCCCACCACCGCACCCTATGGCGCGGCGGCGATCGAAACGATGCGCCGGCTCCGGCTCGATGATAAGCTGAAAGCCAGAATCGTTACCGGCAGTTCGATCGCGCAGACCTATCAATTCACCTCGACCGGAGCCGCCGAGCTCGGCTTCGTCGCGTTGAGCCAAGTGTTTGACCACAAGACCGGGTCGCGCTGGCTCGTCCCGGCGCGGCTGCACGCTCCGATCGATCAGCAGGCCATCCTGCTGCGGCCCGGCGCGAACAATCCTGCGGCCACGGCCTTCCTCCGCTATCTCAAGGGCCGATCGGCGCGCGCCATCATCGTCCGCTATGGCTATGCGGTGCACTAGATGGGCCTGGTCCTGCTGACGACCGCGGAACTGGCCCTGGTCACCACGATCCTGCTCATCCTGCTCGCCACCCCGCTCGCCTGGTGGCTCGCCCGCTCGCGCCGCTGGTGGAAGGAGGCCATCGGCGCTCTCACCGCCTTGCCGCTCGTCCTGCCGCCCACCGTGATCGGCTTCTACGTCCTGATTGCGCTTGGCCCGGAAAGCCCGCTGATGGCGCTCCTCCAGCCGTTCGGGGTCCGCACGCTCGCCTTCACCTTCACCGGCCTGGTCATCGGCTCGCTCTTCTATTCGCTGCCCTTCGCCATCCAGCCACTACGCACCGCGTTCGAGGCCATCGGCGACCGGCCGCTGGAAATCGCCGCAACCATGGGTGCCGGACCATTTGATCGTTTCTTCACCGTCGCGCTTCCGCTCGCCCGCCGCGGGTTCCTCTCGGCCTCCATCCTCGTTTTCGCGCACACGGTCGGCGAATTCGGCGTGGTATTGATGATCGGGGGAAATATCCCGGGCAAGACCGAGGTGCTGTCGACGCGCATCTACCAGCTCGTCGAAAGCCTCCAGTTCGGCGAGGCACACCGCATCGCCGCTGTCCTCGTCGCCTTTTCCTTCGCGGCATTGCTCGCCCTGCTTCTGGTCGAGCGCCGCATTGGAACCCCGCAGCCATGACGATCGCGGTCGCGCTCGACGGCCGGCTAGGCGGCTTCACGCTTCAGGTGATGTTCGAAGTACCCTCGACCGGCGTCACCGTACTGCTCGGCCCGTCGGGCTCGGGCAAGACCACCATCCTGCGCGCCCTCGCGGGCCTCGACAGGATCGCCGGCACGATCATCGTCGATGGCATGGTCTGGCAGGATGGCGCCACCTTCGTACCGTCTGAGCAGCGTCGCACCGGCTATGTCTTCCAGGGCCCGGGTTTGCTTCCCCATCTTAGCGTCGCCGCCAACCTCGCTTATGCCGAGCGCCGCGCTCCGTCGGGGCCCTTTTCGCGCGCCGCGATCATCGAACGCACCGGCATAGCCCCTTTGCTCGACCGCCAGCCCGCCCGCCTGTCCGGCGGAGAGGCCCAGCGCGCCAGCATAGCCCGCGCCCTCCTCGCCCAGCCGCGCCTGCTGTTGATGGACGAGCCCCTGTCCGCGCTCGACAGCGAAGCACGCACCGCCTTGCTCGGCTGGCTGGAACAACTGCTCGCCGACATCGGCATCCCGGTCTTCTACGTTACCCATGACCACGCCGAAGCCGCCCGGCTGGCCGCGCGCACCCTGCGGATCAGCAATGGCCGCCTGACCAGCTAATGCCCCGCCTTGGGAGGGCTTCCGGCCAGCTTCGCCACCTGCTCGGCCGTCACCGGATCGCCATAGTCGTTGCCGAAATGGGTGCGCACATAGCCGACCGCCGCCGCGATCTGCGCGGGCGTCAGCATGTCGTTCAGCCAGGGCATCGCCCCCTTGCCCTTGGCGACGATGGTGATCGGATAGGCGGGGAATTTCAGCTTGGGATTGGCGGCCAGCGACGCGATCGTCGCCGCACCAGTCGCGCCCTTGCCATCGGCCATGTGACAGGCCTGGCAGACCTGCCTGTAGATTTGTTCGCCCGTCTGGGGCGGTGGCACTCTGGTGCCGACTCCGCCCGGTGCATCCTGTGCGCCGGCAGGCACGGCGAACGCCACCAGCGCGGCGGCGGCAATGAAGCGACGGATCATGGTCAGGCCTCCGAAGCACGCTTGTGGAGCCGGGTGATCGCGTCGAGAGAGGAGAGCAGTGCGCCCTCCATCCAGCAGCCGATATAGGAGGCATGCTCGCCCGCCAGCGCGATCCGGCCGTCGAGACCGACCAGCGTCTGATAATGCTTCCGGCGCGTGTCCTCATTCCACCGCGCGCAGCAGCCCAGCGACCAGGGAACCCGGCTCCACGCCACCGACGCGCCGGTCATAAATTCCTTGCGATAGGCCGCCGGATGGAACACCGCGCCCTGGGCCAGCGCGGTCTCGATCCGCTGCTCCGGCGTCATCCCGGCCAACCGGTATGCGCCCAGCCCATTGGCGAAGGCGCCCAGCAGCACCGCCGGGCGATCGCTGAAGAAATCAAAGTTCGGATAAGAGATCAGGCTGATGTCCTGGGCGGTGAAGCTATGGCCGCCATAGATATGATCATCCTCCTCCCAGAAGCGCCGCCGCATCTCCAGGCCGATCTTCACCTGCCCACCATAGGGCACCGCCTTGATCGCCGCCTGCATCGCGGGGGCGACCTGGACGTCGATCTGGCTCAGCACCGACAATGGGATAGTACACACGCACCAATCGGCCTTCGCCTCCTGCGCCGCGCCCGATCCGATATCCTGATAGCTCACCGTCACGCCGCCGGCATCCTGGGCGATCCGCGTCACCTTTGCGTTGTAGGTGATCAGTTCCTTGACCTGCTTCTGGAAACCCTTGCCGATCATGTCCATACCGCCGACCGGCTGGAACATGGTCGTCTGCATCTCATAGTTCATGAAGAAGCTCATCGACCGCCACACCTGCGGATCGAGCACCTCCTTCAGCCCGAAAGGCTGCGACGGAATCGGCGCGCCCTCCACGCCGCCACCCCCCGGCCGTTCGAATCCGCGGTGGTTCGAACTGGCCAGGCTCGGCGCATACTGGAAATTCTCGTCGAGCCCACCCCAGCTCCGCATCGCCTCCAGCAATATCTCCTGATCCTCTCGGGAGACGCTTGCATCGAGCCCTTTCTGGTTGATCGACTTGGACAGCAGTTCGGCGACATGCCCGTCGAAATCGGCGGCGACCTCCTTGTAGCGGACCGGCCTGCCGCCGAAGGCGCCAGGAGAATGGACATAGGTGTTATGGTTGAGCTGAATGAACGGCTCGAGCGCGACCCCGAACGCCTTGCAATAGTGAAGCAGCGTTTGATGATGGTGTGGAATGCGCCATGGGCCAGGGTTCAGATAATTGCCCTTCTGGAAGCGGATATGCTGCGTTGCACCACCCAGTTCGGTATAGCTGTCGCCGCCGCGCAGTGACCAGTTCCGCCCACCTGCGCGCGGCTGATATTCGAGGATGCGAACCGAATAGCCGGCTTTGCGCAGTTCGAAGGCGGCCAGCATACCCGCCAGTCCCGCACCCAGCACCAGCACCGAAGCACCCTTTTTCGCCCCGGAAAGATTGGGCGGGCCGCTGAACTGGGTTTCCGCCGCATGGCCCAGGCTGGTCATCGCCTGATACATGGCGGCAACCCCTGCGGATTTACCGATAAGGCTCAGGAGCTGGCGGCGGCTTGGTTTGGGCTGATCGGGAATCGTCATCGTCCGGACTCCAAATGCTGCACTTGCGTAAGGAGCGGACATTGCCAACGTCAATAAAATTATTTTCGCCAAGAGAAATTGACATTGCTGGAGATAGGCTTGGGCCTGGGCGCGGGACGGGACAGACCGGCGTCGCGCCAGCCAAGACTTGGAGCAGCGGGCGTGAAGTCCGTTCGGATGGGCGGTTCGAACCATCGGAACCGCCCATACGGGTCACAGCATCATGTAGACCGACTTCGTTTCCAGGAACGGCGTCATGCCCTCGAACCCCGATTCCCGTCCCCAGCCCGATTGCTTGAAACCGCCGAACGGCATCGCCTTGTCGAGAATGGCGTAGCAATTGATCCAGACATTGCCGGAGCGGATCAGTTTCGCCGCGCGGTGGGCGGTGGAGTTGCTGCGGGTGAACACGCCCGCGCCCAGCCCATAGTCGGTATCGTTGGCAAGCTCGGCCAGTTCCTCGATACCGTCGAACGGCATCGCCGTCACGACCGGGCCGAAGATTTCCTCGCGCGCAATACGCAGATCCGCACGGTCGCGATTGGCGAAAACGGTGGGCCGCACGAAATAGCCGCGTTCGCCATGCCGCCGGCCGCCATCGCCGACCAGTCGAGCCCCCTCGCTGAGACCGCTATCGATATAGGACAGCACCTTTTCCATCTGCTGCTGCGATACGAGCGGCCCCATCTGCGTATCGGGCGCCATACCGCTGCCGAGCCGCATCGCTGCCCCGACCTTGGCCACGCCCTCGACCACCTTGTCGAAGATACCGCGCTGGACATAGAGGCGCGAGCCGGCAACGCAGATCTGGCCGGCATTGGCGAAGATCGCCATCGCCGCGGCGGGAATGGCCTGGTCCAGATCGGCATCGTCGAAGATGAACACGGGCGATTTGCCGCCCAGTTCCAGGGTCAGTCGCTTGAAATTGCCGGCCGAAGCCTCGACCAGCTTGCGGCCGGTCACGGTCGATCCGGTGAAGCTGAGCTTGTCGACCTGCGGATGGGCCGCAAGCGCGGCGCCCGCGACCGAGCCAAGCCCGTTGACGATGTTGACCTGCCCGTCTGGGAACAGCTTCCATTGCCGCAGCAGTTCGCCAAGCCGGATCGCGGTCAGGGGCGTCTGTTCGGCCGGCTTGCAGATCACGCTGCACCCCGCCGCCAGCGCTGGCGCCAGCTTGCCGATCAAGGTGCCGAACGGCGCGTTCCACGGCGTGATCGCGCCAACCACGCCCACCGGCTCTGCGCGTGTATAGGCCTGCAGTTCGCGGCCCGGCGCCGAAAGATCGGCGGCAATGCCGTGGAGCTTGTTCACGATCCCGGCATGATAGCGGATGCACTCGACCGCCGAGGTGATCGACATCTTCGCCGAGGCCAGGGTCCGGCCGTTGTCGCGCACCTCCAGTTCGGCCAGTTCGTCGCGATGTTCGAGAATGCGGTCGCCGAGCTGCCAGAGCGTCGCGCTGCGTTCGTGGATGCTGCGGCCCTGCCACTCGCCGCTGTCGAACGCGTGCCGCGCTGCGGCCACCGCGACATCCACATCGGCCGCCGACGCCGCATTGATCTGGGTGATGCGGTCCCCGGTCGACGGGTCGAACACGTCGATGCTGTCACCCGACCGGCCGACGATCGCCTCGCCGCCGATGAAATGGCTGTGCTGGACTTTCATATTATCCTCCGCTCATCGGGGCTCTTGCATCATGCCGAACAGCCAGGAGCGCTTCATGCCCATCAAATCGTCATCCCGGACTCGATCCGGGATGACGAGATTTGGATATGCCCCCCCTTTCGCCGCGTTTGGGGGCAGCTCAGAACTGCGCTTCGGGGAGGTGGATGATCAGCCCGTCCAGAGCCTCGTCCAGCTTGATCTGGCAGGCCAGCCGGCTGTTGGGCTGGGCGTTCTCGATCAGTTCGATCATCGCCTCCTCATGCTCCGATCGGGTCGTATCGAGCGAGGCGAGCCAGGCCTGATCGACCAGTATATGACAGGTCCCACAGGCGGCGTTACCGCCGCAATCGCCATCGATACCCGGCACGCCGTTCTGCAGGGCGGCCTCCATCGCGTTGAGGCCGACCTCGACCTCGACGTGATGGACCTCTCCGCTCGCCTCGACGAATTTGATCTCCATGGTTCTATTATCCTTCAAGCATTGGTCTTGCGGTGCAGGCGCACCGGCATGGTGTGAAAGCCCCGGAACATGTTGCTGTGGATGCGGGTCGGCTCGCCGACCATCTCGATGCGGTCGAAGCGTGGCAGGATTTCCTCCCACAGTATACGCAGCTGCATTTCCGCCAGGCGGTTGCCCAGGCAACGATGGATGCCGAAACCGAAGGACAGGTGCTGGCGCGGATTGGGTCGGTCTATGATGAAATCGTCGGGTCGCTCGAAGACCTCCTCGTCGCGATTGCCGGAGAGATACCAGATCACCACCCGTTCGCCCTTGGGGATCGTCGTACCCTGCAGCTCGACATCCTCGGTGGTGGTGCGCCGCATATAAGAAACCGGATTCTGCCAGCGGATCACCTCGGACACCATCGACGGGACCAGGGCCGGATTGGCCTTCAATTTCTCCAGTTCGCCCGGAAACTGTTCCATCGCAAGCACCGAGCCGCTCATTGAGTTGCGGGTCGTCTCGTTGCCGCCCGTCATCAGCAGGGTCATGGTGCCAAGGAACTCCGCCGGCGACAGATCGCTCATCACCTCCGACTTGGCGAGCATGGTGATCAGGTCATGCCCCACCGGATTGGCCCTTCGTTCCTTGAAGACCCGATCGAAATATTCGTGGATCTCGGTCATCACCCGGTTGCGATGCTCCCAGGACTCGACCACGCCATCGCCGGGGAAACCGATCACCACGTTCGACCAGTGGAGCATCTCCCGGCGCTTCTCGAACGGGTGATCGAACAGGATGGCCAACATCCGCATCGTCAGCTCAATCGCGACATTATCCACCCAGTCGAAAGTCTCTTCGACCGGCAGGCTGTCGAGCAATTCCTGGGTCCGCTGGCGGATGCCGGCTTCGAGCTTGAGGAGGTTGGCCGGGGCGAGGCCCGGCGCCACGGCGCTGCGGCGCGATGTATGGTGCGGAGGATCCAGGACGATGAAGCTGCTGCGCTTCTTCTCATTCTCGATATGACCGCCCGAGAAGAACTGGTCGTCGATGACCACTGTCCCATCCGAGGAGAATTGGCGGTGGTTCATGTCCACCTGCATGATGTCGTGGAATCTGGTAACCGACCAATAGGAGCCGAAGGCGCTGTTGGCGCAATAGTGGACCGGCGCCTCCTTCCTCAGGCGCCGCAGATATTCGGTCACGACGTCGCGGCGATGAAGTTCCGGGTCGCTCACATCGATATCGGCCAGGGGGACCCTGGCTGCTTCGGCGGCAGCCTGCGCGTTCATATGCCCTCTCTCCTCCACAACAGGCGCGGGCATTCCGCCTTTCCGGCTTGAACCACGCGGCCGCGCCCGCCTCCTCTCTCAAGGCGGCGCACGCCACCCCGCCGCGCACCATAGCCAGGCAGCGCCGCCGGATACTGACTATCCTTATTCAGTCGTTCGTTCAATCTGAATTTTGCATCAGACCGAATCCTGCCCGCAATCCCGCATCCCGGCTCGACACCCTTGGCGTCGAAATATTTAGTTGGTCGTACAATAGTCTTGAAAAAATCGCGCCATGGTGGATAGTGCGACATTGCCGGGGCAAACCCGGACGGGACAAGGTGGAACAACCACCGCGCAGACTCCAGGAGACAGCATGAGCCACACCCCCGGACGCATGAAGGCCGACTATGTCATTGTGGGCGGCGGCAGTGCCGGGCTCGTGCTGGCCAACCGGCTGAGCGAGGACGGCAGGTCGACGGTCATCCTGGTCGAAGCGGGCGGCGAAGCATCCGGCCTGATCACCCAGCTTCCCGCCGGCTACGCCAAGCTGGTCGGACACCCCCAGCGCGACTGGCAATATGCCCAGGCGCCCGATCCGACGATGAACGGCCGCCACCTGATCTGGGCCGGCGGGAGGCTGCTCGGCGGCGGCAGCGCCATCAATGGGCAAGTCTATATCCGCGGCACCAGAAGCGATTACGACCATTGGGCAAGCATGGGCGCGACTGGCTGGGGCTATGAGCAGGTCCTGCCCTATTTCCGCAAGCTGGAAAACTGGTGCGGCGAGCCGGATCAGATCCACGGCGAATCGGGCCTGCTTTCGATGGCGCCGGTACGCGGGCCCCATCCGCTCTGCGAGCCTTATATGCAGGCGTGTGAGGCCGTGGGGCTGGAACGCCTGCCGCGATACAATGACGGCCGGATGGAGGGTGTGTTCCAGACGATCGCGTCACAGCGCGATGGATGGCGATGCAGCACGGAAAAGGCCTATCTCCGCCCCGCCCGCAAGCGGCCCAACCTGACCGTCGTCACGGGCGCCGAGGCGGAGACGATCCGGATCGAGGGACGGCGCGCCATGGGCGTTCGGGCAAGACGGGGCGGTGCGATGGTGGAGATCGACGCCGGCCGTGAGGTGATCGTGAGCGCCGGTGCGATGGGAAGCCCCGGCCTGCTCTTGCGCTCCGGCATCGGCGATGGCGCCTATCTGAGGGCCAGTGGACGCGCCGTTGCCCACGACCTGCGCGGCGTGGGCCGCAACCTGCAGGAACACCCCAATATCCGCATCACCAAGCTCGTCGACCGGCCGACCCTGAACAGCGACCTCGGCAGCCTGCGCTTCCTGAAGCATCTCTTCCAGTTCGGCCTGAACCGCAGCGGGATATTGAGTGCGCCCGTGGTGCAGGTGATGGCGCTGGCACGAACGAGGGAAGGCCTGGCAGAACCCAATATCCAGCTGCACTTCGTGCCCTTCTGCATCGACATCAATCCCCAGACCCGACAGGTTTCGAAAGACTGGGCGGTCACTTTCGCCGCAACGGTATGCCATCCCCACAGCCGGGGCCGGATCGAGCTGGATCCGCAAGGCCGTCCGATGGTGCATCACCATTTTTATGACGACCGGCGCGACATGGAGAACCTGATCGACGGCTGTGAGTTGATCGAGAAGATCTGCTCCGCCGGCCCGCTGAGGTCCGTCCTGCGCGGAGACCGCAAGCCGGCCCCGGCACCGCAGACCCGCGAGGATTGGGAGAGCTATCTGCGCGCCAATTCCAACGGCGCCTCGCATCCGGTCGGCACCTGTCGGATGGGCTTGGACGACGATGCGGTGGTCGACCCGCGGCTGCGGGTGCGCGGCATGGAGGCGCTGCGGGTCGCGGACGCCTCGATCATGCCGCGCGTCACTGCCGCCAACACCAACGCCACCACAATCATGATCGGCGAAAAAGCCGCCGACATGATCCGGGAGGGATAGGACACCCCATCCGGCGGGATCGGAGAGATGGCCCCGCTTGCCCGCCACCGCCCCGGATCAATCCGCGACGGTGGTGACGCCGCCTCAGCCGACCACGCCCCGCTCGCGCAACTCGGTCTTCTTCTCGGCCGACAAGCCGAGGATATCCAGGATCGCATCGGTGTGCTCACCCACACGCGGCGCGGGGGTGGCATCGGGCCGGTCGCGGCCGACGACGCGGGCGGGCGCCTTGACATAGGCGCCGATGGCACCCCGGCTCGTCGGAAGGCGCTCGATCGACCTGTTGCGGCGGACCTGATCGGATTCCAGCACCTCATTATGCGTGCGCACTTCCCCCGCGAGCACGCCACGAGCCTCCAGCCCGTCGATCCAGTAGCGGCGCGGATGCGCCTGCAGCATCTGGTGCACGGCGGCGTGCAGCGCCTCGAGATTGGCCGCGCGGTCGGCGGGGGTGGCGAAACGGGCATCGCCGTGGACGTCGAGCCGCCCCGCGAGCTCGCAGAAGTCCTTCCAGTCGGAATCCCAGTAGAGGCCCATGTAAAGCGGCCCGTCTGCCGCCTCGAAGATCCCGTTGAGTGGATAGCGGCTGCCATGGCCGGTCTGGTCGAGCATCTTGCCGGTGACGCTGCATTCCAGGATCGGCGCCGTCTGCAGGTAGAGACCGACCTCGAACAGGCTCATCTCGACATGATCGATCTCGCCGGTGCGCTCGCGCTTGAGCAGGCTGGCCATGATCGCCCCCGACAATGCGAGGCCACCCGCCTGATCGACGAAACTGAGGCTACCCAGCAGCCCGCCCTGCATCAGCGCCATGCCCGTTTCGGACTGGAGCAGCGCGTCGACCCCCTTGCGGGCGGCGTCCGGGCCGGTCTGGCCGAAGCCGGAGAAGGATACGTAGATCAGCCGGGGATTGATCGCCGCGAGGTCCTCGCGTCCCAGCCCCAGGGATTCGACCACCCCAGGCCGGAAGGACTGGACTACGACATCGCAGACCCGCGCCAGATCGCGCACAAGCTGCTGACCCTCCGCCGACTTGAGATCGACGGCGATCGACTTCTTGTTGCGATTGAACGAGTCGAACACCCAGGGGACCAGGGTACGGGTGAAATCGCCTTTCTCGGGCGCCTCCACCTTGATGATCTCGGCACCGAAATCGCCGAGCAGCTTGGTCGCAGAGGGCCCCGCCAGAGCATGACTGAGATCCAGGACACGAAAGCCATCCAGCGCGGTCGTCATTCAAACCCTCCTCTTCAAGCCCGTGAGGCTATATTATTATTTGTACGATCATTCAATATAATGCGATGGCAAAACCGCTGCGGCGATGCGTCCAGCCTAGAGAGCCATGAAACCGGCGTGGACGAACCGCAGGCAATTCTCGGTCACCGATGAAATCTCGTCTTCCGGGGATCGCGTGCCGGTCCTCATCCTGTCGAACCGGTTGGTATAGGAGCAGACATACAGGATGGTCGCCACCATGAAGGAGAAGGCGTCCAGCAGCGCGTTCGGATCGGCATCAGGCATCGCCTCCCGGAACCGGTCCAGGAAAATCTGTCCGCAATGGTCGTAATGGCTCCGCAGAAGCGGTGTCCACCGCTTGACGCTGACAAGCTGCGATATCAGCCGGACGTGCGATTGCCACTGCTTCGAAGGGCCGTAGCAGGCGTCGATCACCGGCACGGCATAAGCCTCGATCAAGGCACGAACGACCTCCGCGCGTGGCGCCGCCCCTGTGCCGACCCGTGCCAGCGCGGCAAGCCGGGCCGCTTCCAGCTCGACTGCGCGGCGCCGGACCACCTCTTCGAAGAGGCGCAGCTTGGTCCCGAAATGATAGGTCGACAGCGCCATGTTCTGCCCGGCCAGATCGGCGATGTCCCGCAGCGAGGTACCGTCATAGCCGTGATCGGCGAACAGGCGCTCGGCCGCATCCAGCAACCTCTCGCGGGTGTCCGTACCCAACCGCGGCGACTTGCCCTTGGCCCCGCCCTTGGCCGCCGTCACCGTGGGACGACGGAGAGCCGGCACAGACGAGGGTTCCGCGCGGGGCCGCGCCGGTAGGGGACCGGGCCGGGCCGAACCTTCGGCCATGGTCAATGCGCGCCGCGCGGGCCGCGCGAATAATCACCGAGCGAGGCGATCAGCAGCGCACTCACGAGGAAGGCCGGAATCGCACCCATCACATAGAGCTGATAGGAACCGGTGATGTCGTAAACCCAGCCCGCCAGCGTCGGCCCCACGCCATTGCCCAGTACCAATACGCCCATGATGGTGCCCATCAGCGTCCCATAGTTGCGAAGGCCGAAGTAGCGGCTGGTGAGATAGGTCATCACATCCATCTCGGCTCCCAGCGCCAGCCCCTGGATGAAGGCTATGGCACATCCCATGGCCAGACCGCCATCATAGCTCAGGAGAAAGACCGAAGAGAGCGCCGGCAGCGCGAGGAAGGCCGCACCGACGATCTGCCCACGATAACGGTCCATCATGAAGCCACAGGTCAGTCGGCCGATGATGGAGCCCAGCCCGATCATGCCGGCGATCATCGCCGCGGTGGTGCGGTCGACGCCGAGACCGACGATCATCGGTATGAAATGCACCTGCAGGCCAATCAACGCGATCGTCAGGATCAGCGCGCAGAGCAACAGCCGCAGGAAGCGCCCCGAACGCAGCGATGCCCACAGCTCAGCCTTCGCCTCCGCATCATCGGCCGCACCCGCAGGCCTGGCGCCAGCCATGCGGAGCCGCGCCGCCGCCGCGCCGGGCGCGGGATCGCGCAGGAACAGCAGCATCAGCGGAAGAGTGAGAACCGCAACCCCAATACCAAGGAAGAGATAGCTCATTCGCCAGCCATGGTCGGCGATCAGCACGGTGAGGATCGTCGGCATGACGATCAGTATGGCGCCCGAGCCGCAATTGGTAACCGCAAGCGCCAGTCCGCGCTGGGAATCGAAGCGCCGCGACACGGCGACCGCCCACAGCGTGGGCTTCACCATCACATAGCCGATCGACAGGAATATCCAGAGCGCCCACCATTGCCACAGATGCGCGCCGGTCGTGCCGAGCGAGGCGATTGCGGTGGAATAGACCACCATGCCGATCAACCCGATCTTGCGGGTGCCGATCAGGTCGATCAGCCGTCCGGCAAAGGGAGCGGCAAAGAAGCCGATGATGCTGAGCACGACCAGCCCGGCGGTGATCTGGCCGCGCCCCCAGCCGAACTCGTCCTGGATCGGCTCGATGAACAGGCCGATGCTCCAGCTGGAGAGCACCGCCACGCCGATCCCGAAAAAGCTGGTGATAACCAGCGGGAAGCCTTCGCGCCACTCGGTCAGGCCCGATCGTTCGACACCGGCTGAGGCGCCAATCTCGGCCTTCTCCGCCGGAAGACTAAGCTGAGTCACGGCAACGGCCCCCGTGCTACCGGAGCATGGATGATAAGGTCAGACACAGCGACCGGATCGAACCCTCCAACCCTCTCCACACAACTGGTCACAAGGCCTCCTCTTCCCGGCCGCCTCACAGCGGCTCTATGGTCCCGACCTTGCCCAGGCGGGGATCGGTCGGTCCATCCCAATAATCGATGGACTCGGGGACCGGGGGCAACACGCGATGTTCGCGCGCGCCCACTTCGGGAAACTCCTCCATCCCGTAGCTATATTCCACCGTGATCCCGTCGGGATCGAGTACATAGAGAAAGACGCTGCCCGATGGGGGGTGCCGCCCAGGCCCCCGCACGATCGGCACGTCGTTCTTGTTGAAACGCCAGATCGCCCGACCGATGTCGTCGATCTCCTCGACCATGAAATTGACGTGATGGAGCGCGCGGCGGCTTGAATTGCCTAGGCCGATCGAATGATGAAGCGGATTGGGGAAGCATCGCAAAAAGCTGACGCGGCCGTCGATCACATCCGACGTCCGGAAATTGAGGACATCCCGGTAGAATGCCAGCGCCTCCTCGTAGCGCGGCGTGCTGAGCACGACATGGCCGATCCGCTGGATGCTGGCGAGGGTCGGCGACCAATCCTCCGCCGCCCGCTCCATCGTCACGAAATATTCATGGGTCGCGCCGGTATAAGGATCGGAAAAGCGCATCGCCCGATCGAGCCGCAGATCGGCGGCCTCCGCCGAATCCACGGGCACCACGGCATGGCCCAGACCACGCAACCGCTCCGCGAGCAGATTGAGATCGCGCCCACTTTCCATCTGCCATGCGATCCGCTTCAATCCCGGCTCGCCGCTACACAGCATCAGATCATGGTGATCGGGCCCGCAACGGAAGAACAACGAACCGTCCCGCGAACGACCATTCGGCTGCAGCCCCCACAGCTTCTCGTAGAATGCCGCCGAGCGATCGAGATCCGAAACGTTCATCGCTATATAGCCAAGCCCGGCATAGCGGTGCTGCATATCTGGTCTTTCCACCTTCACCCAATGCTTCCGGGAACGGATCGGCGCCCTTCCGAGGGATGTAGCCCCAAGCCCTTCCGCACGCAAGTTTATTGTACGGTCGTCCAATGAATATCTTTTTGGTCGTTCAAGACATTTCTGGGGTCGGAAGCGGCGCGAGATGAACGTCGCGAGAGACGCACCTCGCTCCGAAGCGCCGCCAGGGCGCGCACATTCACCATCCCAATGGCTCCAGATCGATCCGGCAGGACGAGCACCGCCTGCCACCTCCCGCCCTGCGCACTCTAGGACCCCGGCGAATCACCACACCCTCGCTCCACCTCCGCACCCATGGTGTTATATCATTTGTACGACCAAATAAATAATGTAATAGCGCTCCCTGGGAAGATCGAGGAGACGGAAGCGAATGTCCGAGCCGAAGAAGACGATTGCGGTGCTGGGCGGCACCGGCAAAGAGGGTGGTGGCCTCGCGCTGCGTTGGGCCGATGCCGGACATCGCGTGATCATCGGCAGTCGCACCGCGGAGCGCGCCGAAGAGGCGGCCAGCGGGATGCGCGCCACGCTTGGCCCCGCCGCAATGCTGGAGGGCGCCGCCAATCCGCAGGCCGCGCGGGCTGCCGACATCGTGGTGCTATCGGTTCCCTTCGCCGCGCAGCAGCCGACCGTGACCGAGGTCGCCGACGCTCTTCAGGGCAAGATATTGATCGATGTCACCGTGCCGCTCGTCCCGCCGCGGGTCGGCCATGTCCAGCTGCCCCAAGGCGGCAGCGCAGTGGAGGGGGTGCAACGCCTGCTCGGCAATGGCGTGCGGGTGGTATCGGCCTTCCAGAACATCTCGGCCCACCATTTGACCAGACTGGGCGAAGCCGTCGAATGCGACGTGCTGGTCTGCGCCGACGATGCCGCCGCGGCCGACGAGGTGGTGGCGCTGGCTGAAGCGATCGGCCTGACCGCCTGGAACGCTGGGCCACTGTGCAATTCGGTCGTCGCCGAAGCGCTGACCAGCGTCCTGATCTCGCTCAACCGCCGCTACAAGGTCCCCGGCTCTGGTATCCGCCTTACCGGCCTGCCGCAACGCGCGGCCTGATAGCGGGACATGCCGGCGCCGTCAGCGGCCCGGCGCATCCCCGAATATCTTCGCATAAGTGGAACTGCGCGCCATCGCAGCCTCCTGGGCGGCCTTGCGCTGCTCGGGAGTCGCCATGCTGACCTGCATTTCGCGCTCCCATATCAGCGCATCGTCGAGCTTCATCTCCATGCCACGATTGATCAGGCGCTTCGCCGCAGCCAGCGCATAGCCCGGCCGAAGCGCCAGTTCATGGGCCAGCGCGACCGCTGCCGGCATCACATCGTCGGGCTCGACCACCTTGCTCACCAGGCCAATCGCCAGCGCTTCCTCGGCCGTCTTGTCCAGCCCCAGGAAAATCATCTCCTTGGCCGCCGCGATGCCGATGAGGCGCGGCAGTCGCTGGGTTCCCCCCGCCCCCGGAACGCCGCCGAACTGAATCTCCGGCAGGGCGATCTTCGCTGTGCGCGACATGATCCGGAAATCGCAGGCCAGCGCCAGTTCGCAGCCGCCACCCTTGGCGGCGCCGTTGATGGCGGCGATTACAGGCATGCGCGAATGCTCGATCGCGTCCATGAAAGGCAATGGCGTACCGACGCCGAAGCTGTCGACGAAGGGCGCACGTGGGGCGCTCAGATCGCCGCCGGCACAGAAATGCCGGCCCGCTCCCGTCAAGATGACGACATGGCAGGACGAATCCTCCTCCGCCACCTCCATCGCCGCGCGGATATCGCGCTTCAGCTGGTCGTTGAACGTGTTGGCCTTTTCGGGCCGGTTGAGGGTGAGCGTGGCGATCCCATCGCCGATCGCCAGCAAAACGGTTTCGAAATCCATGTCACCCCTCCGGAAAGGGCCGCATCTTTGCGGCCATATGATCTTGGCCATCATGGCATAGCAAATTGGTTGAACAGTCGTACAGATAGTTTATGAGTCGGCATCTATGGCGGGCTTCGACGGCGGACACCCCGGCGGATGGCAAGACCCGACAAGGATGGGAGAAATATCTTGGCCACCCTCGCCCTGCCCGAGGAATATCGGCTTCCGCTGGAGAAGATCGACCTGAGCGATGCCTCGCTGCATCATCGCAACGTGGCCAAGGACTATCTCGCGCGGCTGCGCCGCGAGGATCCCGTGCATCTTTGTGCAGACAGCAAATTCGGCCCCTATTGGTCGATCACCAAATTTCACGACATCATGCATGTGGATATGAACCACCAGCTATTCTCCTCGGCCGGATCCGTGGTTTTCGATGACAATCATTTTTCGGGCGGCAATTTCGAGAACGAGATCAAGAAGCCCAGCTTCATCGTATCGGATCCGCCTTTCCATACCGAGCAGCGCCGCGCCGTGAGCCCCGCGCTAGCCCCCGGCAACATATTGAAGCTTCAGGACGGCATACGCCAGCGGGCCCGCAAGACGCTCGACGAGTTGCCGATAGGCGAAACCTTCGACTGGGTGAACGAGGTTGCCGTCGAGCTTACCACCCAGTTGCTCGCCATCCTGTTCGACTTTCCCTTCGAGGAACGCCGCAAGCTGCTGTTCTGGTCGCACGTGTCGGTGGGCTTTCCTGGTGATGGGGTGGTGGAATCGTGGGAACATCGCAGTGATGCGCTGAAGGATGCCGGTGCCCACTTCCTGGCCTTGCGCGAGGCGCGGCGTGGCCAGGCGGGCCGCCCCGATCTGATATCGATGATGGCGAATTCGGAAAGCATGCGCGACATGACCGGCGAGCAGTTCGTCGGCAATGTGTTCCTGCTGATGGTGGGCGGCAACGACACCACGCGCAACTCGATGACCGCGTCGGTACTAGCGATGCATCAGTTCCCGGAGCAGCTCGCCAGGTTGAAAGGCGACCCCGCCCTGCTTGCCTCGATGGTGCCCGAAGTGATCCGCTGGCAGAGCCCGGTCGTGTATCAGCGGCGCACCGCGACCGCGGATACCGAGATCCGCGGGAAGATGATCCGCAAGGGCGACAAGGTCGTGATGTGGTATCTGTCGGGCAACCGTGACGAGGACATCTACGAAAATCCCGACGATTTCGTCATCGACCGCCCTAATCCGCGCCAGCATCTTTCCTTCGGCTTCGGCATCCACCGCTGCCTGGGCAATCGCCTTGCGGAAATGCAGCTGCGTATCCTGTGGGAGGAAATCCTGGAACGCTTCAGCCGGATCGAGGTGATGGGGGAGCCGGAGCGGATCAATTCGAACGTGCTGCGCGGCTACACCGCACTGCCCGTCCGGCTGCATCGATAGCGGGCTGGCCAACCCAGCGCCGGGCCACCCTCATGATTCCGAACGGACTCAGGGGCGCCGCGTGATTCCCAGATCGGCGAGCAAGGTGGCGCCGGTGATCAGCCGCGCTGCGGGGGAAATCAGAAAGGCGATGATCCCCGCGATGTCCTCGGGCGTTCCGGTCTCCTTGATCGCCTGAAGCGACATCAGCCGCTCCCTCGCCGCCGCATCGAGCCCGGAGGCGACCAACGGCGTGTTGATGAAACCCGGTGCCAGGCCGACCACCCGAACGCCATGCCGGCCGAGCTCCTGCGAAAGCGACATGGTCAGCCCGTTCACCGCCGCCTTCGACACGGCATAGGGGCTGGAATGACCGTGGCCATAGCCCACCATGGAAGACATGTTGAGCACCACGCCAGCCGAACGGGCGAGCGCCGGCAACGCGGCCTTGGCCAGCGCGACGATCGCGAAAACGTTGACGCTGAACAGCTTCATCCATTCCTCGGGCGAATAATCCAGGCATGGCCCGCCCCAGGCCTTGCCATGCAGCGCCGCGTTGTTGACGAGCGCATGGAGACTGCCGAAATGTTCTACGCCCGCCTCGACGGCACGTTCCGCGCCCTCGGCACTCGCTATGTCGGCAACGACGCGAAGGACGGCGCGATCGTGGAAGCGAGCAAAGGCCGCGTCGAGCGCCGGTCGGTCGATATCGACCGCGACGATCCGATACCCATGGTTGGCAAGATGGATCGCGACGGCCAGCCCGATGCCGGCCGCCGCCCCCGTAATCAGGACGACGGGCGCCCCAGACATTTCATCCGCGACCATTCCGCCCCTCCTCCTAGCCGATCATCTGCGTCTATTATTATATGGTCGTACGTTCAATATCAAATATAGCAGCCGATATCGGGCGGATACCGGAATTTCCGCAAGGCCAGCACGCAAAGGGCGATTTTAATTGTATGACCGTACAAATAACAATATGCCTGCTTCCATGGATGGGAGAGGCGTGATTCCGGCTATGGGTAGATATTGCGGAAAACCGGATCGCCCCGGCAAGCCGTTGTCATCCTTGCCCGCCTTTCCCCATAATCGGGCCCGGATCGGGAGACATATATGACCAGTGCCACCGTTGACATCGCCAAGTTCAATCCGGGCGACCCGCGCCTGCTGCGCGATCCGTACAGCATCTACGCCGAATATAGGGCGGCCGACCCCGTCCACTGGGGCATCGCCAGCATGCGCGATCTGGAAGGCAGCTGGTACCTGTTCCGCTTCGAGGAGAATGCGGAAGTGCTCAGCGACGCGGAGGCCTATGCCAGCGACCCCGCGAGCGTCGGCCGGCAGCTGGCGGTGCCCGAATCATTCCGTCCGGTTTCCCATATCTTCCAGCGTTGGCTGGGCGGCATGGACGCGCCCGATCACCGCCATCTGCGCCAGGTGCTCGCCAAGGCCTTCACGCCCCGCCGGATCACCGCGCTGAAGCCGCGCATCGAAGCGATCACCGGCACGCTGATCCGCGATGCCGTCGCGAAGGATAGCGGACGCTTTGACGTGGTGCGGGACATCTCCTTCCCGCTGCCGATGGCGATCGTGGGCGACGCGCTGGGCGTGGGCGAAGCAGACTGGCACCTGTTCCAGAACTGGGCGAAAGACATCACCAACGCAGTCGACAAGGCCGGCGATCCAGCGGCTGGCGCGGCAGGCAGCGCCGCGATCAAGGGCATGGTCGAATATTTCGGCGAACTGGTCGCCCGGCGCCGCAAGGAACCGGTGGACGACCTGCTTGGCGCGATGATCTCGGAAGCCGACGACCAGGGAAAGCCGATGAACGAATTCGACGTCATCGCCATCGCCACCGAGCTGGGCGTGGCCGGCCATGAGACCGCCAGCAATGCGATCGGCAAGGGCGTACTGGGAATGATGGAGCAGCGCGACCGCTGGGCCGAACTCGGCAAGCTGGAGGACGCTGCGCTCGACCAGGCGATCGACGAGCTGCTGCGCTGGACCTGTCCGGTACAGCGTCAGCGCTGGCGCTGGGCGACGAAGGACAACAGCCTGGACGGCCGCAAGATTGAGCGCGGCCAGTCCGTGGTCTCCATCCTCGGCGCGGCGAACCGCGATCCGAACCACTTCCCGAATCCCGACCGGATCGATTTCCACCGCACCACCGGGCGCCACATGACCTTTGGCCTGGGCAATCATTTTTGCATCGGCTCGCACCTTGCCCGGCTCGAGCTGCGCTCGGTGCTGGGCTCGCTCGCCAAGCAGTTCCCCGAGTTACGCCTCGCCGCAAGCCCCGAGGAAATTCCCTGGGGCCATAATTCGCTACTTCCCGGGCCGGAGTCTGTGCCGGTTGCCGTATGACGCGTCCGGCCGCATCATGGCGGGGAGGAAAGGCGAGGACGGTACATGGGCGCGCTTACGGGCATACGCGTAATCGATTTGACGAATGCCCTGGCCGGCGCCTCCGCGACGAAGCTGCTGACCGATCTCGGCGCCGACGTGATCAAGATCGAAGACCGGGTACAGGGCGACTTCACCCGGTCGCTGATGCCATCGATCTTCCACAGCCATAATCGCAACAAGCGATCGCTGTCTGTCGACCTGCACACCGCGGAAGGCGTCGCGCTGGTCCGCCGGCTGGTCGAGAATGCCGATATCTTCGTCCAGTCCCTGCGCCCGGGCGCAGCCGCGGGACTGGGCCTCGACAGGGAGATGCTGACCGCGATCAACCCGCAGTTGATCTATGCGTCCTTCTCCGCGTTCAGCCAGCGCGGCCCCTCGGCAGCGCGGCGCGGCGTCGATGCCGTCGCGCAGGCGGAATCGGGGATGGTGCAGATCCAGGAGGGATTGCTCGGCAATATCAGCTATGTCGACACGGTAGCGGGGCTGGCCTTGTCGCATGCCATCATGGCGGCGCTGCTCAACCGACAGCGGACGGGCCAGGTGGACAGCGTCGAGGCCAATCTGCTCGACGCCGCACTCTACATGCAATCGGCGCCACTGGCCGAGTTCAGCGTCAGCGGCCAGGTACCCGATCAACGGAACTACCCGACCAAATATCCGGTGGTCGGCCTGTATCCGGCGCAGGATGGCGACATTCAGGTCGCCGCTTATTACGAGCGGGATTGGGTCGCACTGTGCGGCATCCTGGAGCGGCCCGACCTGCTGACCGACGATCGCTTTTCCGACCAGGAACACCGCCGCCGGCATATCCCCGAGCTACGCGAGATCCTCGAACGGGAATTCCGGCGGCAGCCGCGACATCATTGGGTGGAACAGCTGAGCCGGCATCGGATCCTGGGCGGCATCGTACGAGATTATGATGAGGTGCTGTCATGCGAGGAGTTCGGGGCGAGCCAATCCTTCGAACATATCGCGATAGCGCCGGATCAGCGCATGACGCATGTACGGGCGCCATTCCGTTTCAATGGGCAGGCGCCAGCCGCCACGAAAGCGGCCCCTGCCCTGGGCTCCGATACCGACGATGTGCTGATCGAAGCCGGCCTTAGCCGCACAGAGATTGAGGAACTCCGGCAACGCGGCATCATCGGCATGTCGAACGAACAGCCCGCGCCTGCGGCATCCGTCCTCTCCTGATGGCGCCGTGTCCACATCGACATCCGCCTCTTCCTTGCGCCAACACCATCGCAAAACCACCGCCAGCCCGGCATTTTCACCGCGCCAGCCAGCCCGGAAACCGATATGTATTTGAGTGTTCGTACAAATAATTTTTTAGCCGAGACGATTGCCTGACAGGCCAGTTTGTGCGATGAACGCTCAAGAGTTTGGATGGAGAGACGGATACCGTGCCATATGTGGTGACCGAAGCCTGCATCGGCGTCCTGGACAAGGCATGTACCAAGGTGTGTCCCGTCGACTGCCTCTATGAGGGCGGGCGGATGATGTACATCAATGCCGACGAATGCGTCGATTGCGGAGCCTGCGAGCCGGTCTGCCCGATGGAGGCGATCTATTATGAGGACGACCTGCCCGACGACATGCAGGTGTACCGCGAGGCGGGCATTGCCTTCTTCGAGAAGATCGGCTCCCCGGGCGGGGCGAAGAAGGTCGGCAAGCTGACCCACGATGCCGGCCCCGCCGCGATGCACGCCGAATGACCTCCGCAGCGATGGCGCCGGTGCGCGTGGCGGTGATCGGGGCCGGCCCGGCCGGCTATTACGCCGCCGAAGCCCTGCTCGCCTCCGAAACACCGCTGGTGGCGGTCGACATGTTCGACCGGCTGCCGACCCCCTGGGGCCTGGTGCGCGCCGGCGTGGCGCCCGATCACCCCAGGATCAAGTCGGTCAGCGCCCAGTTCGCCGAGATCGCCAGCCATCCCCGCTACCGCTATTTCGGCAATGTGGAACTGGGCCGCGACATCAGCCGCGACGAGCTGCTCGCGCGCTATGACGCGGTGCTCTACGCGGTGGGCGCACGCTCCGAACGCAGGTTGGGGATAGCGGGCGAGGATCTGCCAGGCAGCCTTGCCGCCTCCGATTTCGTGGCTTGGTATAACGGCCATCCCGATCATGCCGCGCTGGCGCCCGATCTGTCGGGGACGCGCGCGGTGGTTATCGGCAACGGCAACGTCGCGCTGGACGTAGCCCGCATGCTGCTGCTGCCGCAGGGTGAGCTCAGCCAGACCGACACGGCCGACCACGCCATCGCCGCCTTCGCCACGAGCAATATCCGCGAAGTCGTCATCCTCGGCCGGCGCGGCCCAGCGGAGGCCGCCTTCACCACCCCCGAGATCCGCGAGCTGGCCGATATCGAGGGACTCGACGTCGGCGTCGACGATCCGGCGCTGCTGGAACAGCCGCTGCCGCCCGATACCCCGGACATCAAGCGCATCCAGCGCAACATCACCGCCCTCGCCAAATATGGCGCGGGCCGGGTCGATGGCGAGCGCCGCATGCGCTTCCGCTTCCTGCGTTCGCCGCTTGAGATCGGCGGCAACGGGCGGGTGGAGAGCATCACCCTGGGCATCAACCGGCTCGAAACCGAGGGGGGACAGACCAAGGCCGTCGACACCGGGGAGCGCGAGACGATCGCGACCGATCTGGTGATCCGCGCGGTCGGCTATCGCGGCGTGCCGCTGCCCGGCGTGCCGTTCGACGAAGCCTCGGCGACCATCCCCAACGAACAGGGCAAGGTGACCGGTGGCGAGCGCGAATATGTCGCCGGCTGGATCAAGCGCGGCCCGTCCGGCGTGATCGGCACCAATCGCGGCGACGCGGTCGAGACGGTCGAACGGCTGCTGGCCGATTTCGCCGATGCCGACAGCAAGGCCGCAGCACAGGACGAGATCAGCGGTTGGCTGCGTTCGCGCTGCCCCGAAATGGTCGATCATGCGGGCTGGCTCGGCATCGATCGTCATGAGACCGGGCTGGGCGAGCCATCGGGCCGGCCAAGGGTGAAGCTGGTGACGATCGACGCCATGCTGGGGGTAGCGCGGACGGCGACCTCGGCGGACGAATTGCAGACACAGGATTGAAGCCCTTTCCCGTCCCACGGGAACCGGCCGCCTGTCGGCCTGACGCTTCGCACATCGGGAGGCCATGATGCGCCAAGAGCCGCTCCACCGCATGTCCGGCTATGTCCAGTCGGAAGGCGAGGACATCTATTATGAGCGGACCGGCGAGGGACCGCCGGTGGTGCTATGCCATGGCCTGGGCGGAAACCACGCCATATGGTGGCGCCAGATCGAGGCGCTCGCCACCCGACACGAGGTGATAACCTGGGATCAGCGAGGCTTCGGCAACTCCACCGCGCGATCGGGGGATATTGGGCCGCCGGCAGCGCGGCGCGATCTCCATGCCCTGCTCGATCATCTCGGCCTCGACGGCGTATCACTGGTCGGCCAGTCGATGGGCGGCTGGGCGGTGCTGGGCTATGCGCAGGCGCATCCCGGTCGCATCCGGTCGCTGGTCCTCTCGACCACGCTGGCGGGAGCAGATCGCAGCCATGTCGACCGGCTCGTTAGTGCCGAACCCGACCGCAACCGCCTGAACCGCCGCGAGCATCCGGTGCTGTCGGCCCAATTCTGTACCGAACAGCCCGATCTGGGCGTGCTCTACAACCAGATATCGAGCTTCGGGACGAAGCCCAATCCGGCCGCGATCCTCTCCGCCATGGCGTCGGATCGGCTCGCCCTGCTGCCGCTCGAAGAAATGGCGGTACCGACCCTTGTGCTGATGGCGAGCGGCGACGCCCTCTGCCCGCCAGCCGCGATGGAATCGCTGGTCTCACGGCTGCCCGGCGGGCGGATGCAGGTCATCCCCGGCAGCCATTCGGCCTATTACGAGGTTCCGGAGCTATGGAACGAGGCGGTGCTGGCTTTTCTCGCAAGCCATTGAGGCAGCCTCGTCACGACCTTCCCGCAGGTCGTGAGTGACAAGGACCTTCACCCTTTCGCCGACAGCATGGCGAGGGCATGGTCATAAGGCTCGTGCAGGTCCCGGGCGGCCTGTTCGGTGATGCGCAACTGAATGCCGCGATCCTGGGCAACCTGCAGCGCAAGGCTGAGGTCCTTGTTGGTGAGGGCCGCAAGGCCCTGCGTCCCGCCCGGATAGACCGCCGCCATCTGGCCGATCGATTCCCAGTTACGGGCCGCCCAGCAATCGGCAGCGCCGCTTGTCAGCACGCGCAGCATCGTGTCGCCATCCAGCCCGGCGCTCGTCGCCAGGCGGATCGCCTCGTGGACGGCATGCGCGGTGATGCCGATCACCAGATTATTGCCGAGCTTCGCGAGTTCGCCCGCGCCAACACCGCCGAGATGGGTGATTGCCCCCTCGGCTTCCAGTACGGGCCTTGCCGCCTCCACCGCCCAATCCTCGCCACCGACCAGCAGTGCGAGCGTCCCCGCCGCCGCTGCCGCCGCGCCGCCGGTGAAAGGCGCATCTATCAAGCCCACACCATGCTGCGCGGCGAGCTTGGCGAGACGCACGCAGGTGTCAGGGTGGATCGTGCTGTGCACGACGATCACCGCCCCTTCGCGCAGCCCTTCGAGCAGCCCCGTCTCGGCCGCGCTGACGACCTGCTCGACTTGGGCATCGTTGACGACATTGAGCAGAACGACCGAGCAATGCGCCGCCAGTTCGCGTGGCGAGTTCGCCGCGACTGCACCCGCCTCCACCAGCCGGCCGACCGCCGCCGCGCTGATATCGAACACGCGCGTGAGGAAACCGGCGGCCAGGACGTTGCGAGCCATCGGCTCCCCCATCGTCCCGAGACCGATATAGCCCACCGTGATCGATAACGAATCCATGTAGCAACTCCCAGCGCCGACGGATGCCCTTCCATGCGGGACGCGCCCGCCCCCCGCAACATCACGAATTTCGCACCGCCCAGTCCGTTCGCCATATATTATTTGAACGGCCATACAATATATAATAGAAGCCCGACGGATGCGATACAGGGATGAGGATAATGTCGGATGATCGAATTCTACTATAATCCCGGGCCAAATCCGCTGAAGGTCGCACTCTTCCTCGAAGAGGCGGGGCTGGATTATCATTTGATCCCCGTCGATCCCGTCAGGGGCGAGCAGTTCACCCCTGCCTTCACGGCGATCAACCCCAACAACAAGCTGCCGGCGATCGTCGACGGCGACGCAACGATCTTCGACAGCAACGCAATCCTCCTCTACCTGGCTGAGAAGACCGGCCGCTTCCTGCCCGGAGACACACTGGCGGATCGCGGCAAGCTGCTGTCCTGGATGATGTTCATCGCCTCGGGTGTCGGTCCCTATTGCGGCCAGGCCGTTCACTTCCGGCTCTTCGCGCCCGATCCCAAGAATTACGCCCTTGATCGCTACCTGTTCGAAGCCCGCCGCCATTACGGCATATTGGACAGACACCTGGCCGAACATGAATGGATGGTGGGCAGCCAATATACGGTCGCCGACATGGCCACCTGGGCCTGGGGCCGCCACGTGAACGTGGTGCTTGGCGATGGAGCGGCTGCGGACTTTCCCCACCTCCAGCGGTTCGCCGCAACGATCGAAGCCCGGCCCGCCGCCATCCGGGCGCTGGCACTCAAGCAGCGCCACGCCTTCAAGCTGGAGATCGACGACGAATTCCGGCGCAACCTGTTCCGCCACGTCCAGCCAGCCTGAGCATCACCCGCCACTTTCGCACTCTGCTGCGAATCCGATCCGTCGCAGCCATCTGAAATAGGCGGGAAAATAGGCCGATCATCCCACTCTAGATGAACTTTATTTTGTACATACGTTCAATCATCTTGCACTTTCCCGCGTGGCGAGTTACCCCCGATCAACGACATCATCGATTGAAAGAGTTTGTCATGCGTCCAGACGACAGCCGCGAGGGCCAGGAACCGCGCTATGCGCGGCTCGGCTATGTGGCGATCAATGTTTCCGACCTCGATCGCTCGGCGGACTTCTACGAACAGCTGTGGGGTCTGCAGCCGAATGGTGGCATCGACGATCAGCTTCGCTTCTTCCGATGCAGCGCGAACCATCATGACTTCATCCTGGCCAAGGGCGAGCCGGGGCTGAAGCGAATCGGCTGGCAAATGGAGAGCGAGGCCGACATCGACCGGATTGCGGATCGGCTGCGCCGTCATGGCCATGCGACCATCGAGGTCGATCCCGCAGAAACCGCGCTGCTGCGCCAGGGCCGCAGCGTGCGCTTCGCCGATCCCTATACCGGCGCCACCCACGAATATTTTGCGTCAATCGAGCAGGAAAAGGATGCCTGGTCACCCACGCTGGCCAATATCCAGCGCATCGGCCACCTCGTCCTCAAGACACCTCGCTTCCACGAAGCCGTGAATTTCTACAACAATGTGCTGAATTTCCCGACTTCGGACAGGATCGGTGACGTCGTCAACTTCATGCGATGCTTTCCCAACCCCCTCCATCACTCAATTGGCCTCAGCAATTCCGAAAGCAACGGCCTTCACCATGTCAATTTCATGGTCAGCGAGATCGATGACATCGGGCGGGCGCTGTGGCGTTTCCGCAAGAACGACGTTCCGATCGTGCGCGGTCCCGGACGGCATCCGCCCTCCGGTAGCGTGTTCCTCTATGTGCTCGATCCCAACGGAATCACGATCGAATACAGCTATGGGATGGAGGAGTTTCCCGAGGGCAACGCCCGCGATCATCGCGTTCTTCCGGCTGTACCGGAATCGATCGATTATTGGGGGGCGCCCACCGACAAGAGACTGGGCAAGATCGGCATCGTGGAATCGCTGGTCTGAGCGATTTCCTGATCCCGGACGGCGGACTATAGCTGGCCGACCACACCTGAGCCGCCCGAACGTCACGGAGAAGATGCCGGACATGCCCTCAAATTCATCGAGATCCCGCCGATGACCGCCGCCTTGCCCTTGAATGGGCTGAAGGTCGTCGCGATCGAGCAAGCGGTGGCGGCTCCATTCTGTACCTCCCGACTGGCCGATGCTGGCGCGCGGGTAATCAAGGTCGAACGTCCCGAAGGCGATTTCGCGCGTGGCTATGACGACGTCGCTGCGGGCCAGAGCAGCTATTTCGTGTGGCTCAACCGAGGCAAGGAGTCTCGAATTCTCGACCTGGCGGCGCCCGAGGGCAAGGCGGCGCTCCAGGAGTTGATCGCCGATGCCGATATTCTCGTTCAGAATCTCAAGGTCGGGGCGCTGGCTCGGCTCGGCTTCGCGCCCGAAGCGCTGGCCGCGCGCGACCCGCGCCTGATAATTTGCTCGATCAGCGGCTATGGCGACACCGGCCCGCTTGCGGACCGCAAGGCCTATGACCTTCTGATCCAGGCGGAATCGGGCCTTGCTTCGGTGACCGGCGGACCCGACGCACCGTCGCGGGTCGGCATCTCGATCGTCGACATCGCCACCGGCGCCACCGCCCACGCCGCCATTCTGGAGGCGCTGATCGGGCGCAGTATTCATGGCCGGGGTGCCGATATCCGCATCTCGATGTTCGATGTGATGGCGGACTGGCTCAGCGTCCCGCTGCTGCATCAGGATGCCGGCCATCCGCCGAAACGCGTCGGCCTGGCCCACCCGTCGATCGCGCCTTACGGCGTCTTCGCCTGCGGGGATGGGGCGCAATTGCTGATATCGATCCAGAGCGACCGGGAGTGGCGGCTGTTCGCGGAGCATTTTCTCCGCGACCCGGCCCTCGCCACCGACCCGCGCTTCGCGACCAACGTCGCACGGGTGCGCAATCGCGCCGAAACCGATGCGCTGACCGCGAAGGCCTTCGCCACGATCGAGTCGGCGCGGGCGGTGGAGATGCTGCAGGCCGCCGATGTGGCCTTCGCCCATCTCAACGACATGGCCGGGCTGTCACGCCATCCCAGCCTGCGTCGCATCATGGTCGACACGCCCGGCGGCCCAGTCAGCCTTCCGGCCCCCGCGCCGATCGTCGCGGGCGCGCCGCGTTGCTACGGCGCCGTCCCCGCCCTGGGTTCGGCCACCCCTGCCCCCGCCGCAGACTGACGCGCATGGCCGCCAGCATGTCCCTGCCGGCGATCGACATCCACACCCATATGGTGCCGGGGCACTTCCCGGCCAGCCTAGCGGGGGCGCCGTCGGCGATCGAGATCCGGCGAGGCTGCGATTGCGGCCACGCCGAAGTGTTCGTCGACGGGCGGCAGTTCCGTTCGATTACCGATGAATGCTGGGACATAGGCCGGCGGCTGGAGACGATGGATCGCATGGGCATTGGCCGGCAGATATTGTCGCCAATGCCCGAGCTGCTGAGTTTCTGGCGGCCGGCCGACGAGGCCGCCGCGATCGCCGAGCATGTCAACGCCGAGCTGGCAGCGATGGTAGAGCGCGCGCCCGGCCGCTTCGCCGCGCTGGGGATGGTCCCGCTCCAGGATCCTGACCGCGCGATCCGCATGCTCGAAAAGCTGATGGCGGAGCGGTCCTTTCTCGGTGTCGAGATCGGCACGAATATCGGCGGCATCCCGCTCGGCGACGCGCGGTTTCGGCCCTTCTTCGCGGCGGCCGAGCGGGTGGGCGCGGCCATATTCGTGCATCCGCTCAAACCCCTGGCGTGTTACCCCTTGCCAGGCCCTGGGGCAATGGAGGCCCTCGCCTGCTTCCCCTGCGAAACAGCGCTCGCCGCGGTATCGATCATCGCCTCCAATATCGCCATCGATCATCCCGGCCTGCGCATCGCGTTCAGCCATGGCGGCGGCGCCCTGTCGCTGCTGCTGCCCCGACTGGACCATGGCTGGCGAACCACCCCCGCGGTGGGTGCCGCGATCGCGGACCTGCCCTCGCTGCAGGCGCGCCGCTTCTTCTACGACATGCTGGTCTATGATGGGGAGACGCTGCGCTTCCTGATGCGATCGCTCGGCAAGACCCAGCTGTGTATCGGTACCGACCTGCCCTTCGCGGTGGCAGAGCGCGATCCGCTCGGGCGGATCGCGGGGCTTGAGCTGCTTCCAGCCGATGAGGGGTTGCTGCGACATGGCAATGCGGCGCGCTTTCTGGGATTCGAGGAAGACGGACCGCAGCAGCACTGACCGCCATTGGAGCGCAGCCTTCCGAAACGACGCGAGCCCGGTCTCGTCCGCTATTCGCGCAAGATCGCCTGTGTGCTAGCCCCGGGCGGATGAAGACAAATCCCACCCCGTCCGGACAGACCGAGGAAGGCTCCGAGCGCCGACGCCAGATCCTGGAAATCGCCGCGCAACTATTTGCCCGGAAAGGATATCGGGGAACGTCCATGCGCGATATCGGCTTGCAGGCAGGAGTGCTCGGCGGTTCCCTCTACCATCATATCAAATCCAAGGACGCGTTGTTCGTCGAGCTTCATGGCGCCGCGCTGGACGCCGCCGAGGAGAGGATCGCCAAGGCGGTTCGCGATCAGGATGGGCCATGGGCGAAGCTCCAGGCGGCATGCGCGACGCTGCTGGAGATTCAACTCGCGCCGGATTCGTTGACGACGCCGATGATGAACGATTTCCGGGAAGTCCCCGATGCCGTCCGGAAGCAGTTGATCGCACGTCGCGACAGATTCGAGGACTTATTCCGTGTACTGGTCGAAAGCCTCCCGCTGCGGCCCGAGATCGACAGGTCCATTTACCGGAACCTGCTGTTGACGCAGCTAAACTCCACCGCCGACTGGTATCGCCCGGGCAGGCTGAAGCCCGCCGATCTGGCCGCGCAGATCGTCGCGATCTTCCGGCAGGGCTGATCCCGCCATTGGATCGGATGGAAGGTGGCCACCTCCGACAATTTGACTGTAACATACGTTTGGTATAACGAGCCTGCACTTTCGGAAAGGAAGCCGATGCCCAGTTACGCGCCGCCCATCGACGACTATCGTTTCCTGCTCACGCGGGTGCTCGGGTTCGACCAGGCGATGGCCGAGACGGGTAAGGAGGTCGATGCGGACTTGGCGCTGGCGGTGCTGGAGGAAGCCGGGCGGATGTGCACCGATCGGCTCGCCCCGCTCAACCGGGAAGGCGATGTGTCAACGCCGGGATAAAAACGGGCCAGGCACCGGTTTAAAATGGGGCCAGTTGGTTTGAACAAAAAGCCCCAAGGTTGAGGCTGGGCAGCATCGGCAGCGGGGAAGCGGCTGGAGCGGAGCGGAAGCCGATTTCCCGCTGCCGATGGCCGCCCGTTCTTAGGTCATTTATCCTCCCCCTTGTCCTTCTGGCGCTTGCGGCTGCTGGCGAGACGGAAGCTGTCACCATTCATCTCGAGAATGTGGACGTGGTGTGTCAGCCGGTCGAGCAGGGCGCCGGTCAGGCGTTCGGAGCCGAACACCGATGTCCATTCATCGAAGGGCAGATTGCTGGTGATCAGCGTGCTGCCGCGTTCATAGCGCTGGCTGAGTACCTCGAACAGCAACTCGCCGCCCACGGCGGTGAATGGTACATATCCCAACTCGTCGAGGATCAGCAGCTTTACAGATGCCAGATGCTTTTGCAGGCTGCGCAAGCGACGCTCGTCGCGAGCCTCCATCAGGTCATGGACCAACGCCGCGGCCGTTGTGAAGGCCACGCTGTGCCCTTTCTGGCACGCAGCCAGTCCTAGCGCGAGGGCGGTGTGGGTCTTACCGGTGCCGCTGGGGCCCAGCGCAATGACATTACGCCGCCGCTCGATCCATTCACCGCGCGCCAGTTCCAGAACCAAGGCCTTGTTCAGTGATGGCTGGGCTGCAAAGTCGAAGGTGTCAAAGCTCTTGGTGTGCGGGAAGCGAGCCATGCGGATACGGCGCTCCACCATCCGGCGCTCGCGATCAATCCGTTCAAGTTCGCACAGGCGCAGCAGATAGCGGGGGTAATCGGCCCGATCCTGCGCGGCCTCGAAGGCGACCTTCTCATACTCGCGCACAAAGGTGGGCAGCTTGAGCGCTTTGAGATGGTTGGCCAGTAGTACAGCGGGCGGCACGCTGGTGGGTTCGGCCTCGATGGCTGGCAGCGGCATCATGGGATCACTCATGCTGCCACTCCCGTCGCTGGAGTGCCTGCCTGCGAGAGCAGGCCCATGTAGGTGCGCGGATCGGTACGCCCGACATTCGCGCGCGGCAAATGCGGGTAAAATTGCAGATCGAGGCGCGGCACACGCTGTTCGAGGCGGGCCAGCGCGATCATCTTGATCGCATCGAAGCTGATTGCCCCCATCTCCAGCGCGCGGGCCACTGCCCATTCCACCAGGGACTGCTCGAAGCGTTCGCATAGCCGCAGCACCTGGATGAACTCGCGCCGTCCCTCTTTGCCGCTGCGCGCCTCCATCAGTCGTCGGATGCGATGCATCGGTTCAGCCAGCACCCAGCCATCGAGCGGCGCTGCCTGATCAAGCGCGCGGGGTTTCTGTTCTAACAGCGCCAGATAGTGCAGCGGGTTGGCAATGAAGTCCTCCCGCTCATAGCTGCGCGGATGCACTGCGATCAGCTCCCCGCCACAGATGATCGCAACCCGATCGACATAGCCTTTGATTACGACCTCCTGGTGGGCATAGGCCGTCGGCACCGAATAATCATTGGTACGATAGCGCACCAGCGACATCGACGAGGCCCGCCCCGTCACCATATGGCAGGGATCGAACGGCACCGCCGGTAGCGGCATAAAGGCCGCCAGATCAGCCACCAGCCTGTCACCGATGCTGCGCTCATGCCCGCGCAAGATGGCCTGTCGTCGCTCCATGCATTGTTCGACAAAGCGCGCGTTCAGCGCATCAAAGCTGGGCGCCTCTGGCCTCGGCACCATGAAGTGGCGCCGGGAATAACCGACCAGCCCCTCGACCTTGCCCTTGTCGTTACCCTTGCCGGGGCGCCCGAATTTGTCTTCGAACAGGTAATGGCTCTGGAGGGTCGAGAACATCCGGCTGCGCTCGCGCTTCCCGTCGCCCAGGATCTGCGCCACTGCCAGCTTGGTGTTGTCATACAGGATCGACTGCGGGATGCCGCCGAAGAAGGCAAAGGCCGCCACGTGCCCTTCGCAAAATGCCTCAGCCACCTCGGCAGGATAGGCTTTAACGAACGGCGCATCGCTGTGCGGCAGGTCCATGCAGAAATAGTGGAACCGCACCAACTTGCCGTCGATGATCCCGTCCGCCTCACCAAAATCCACCTGCGCATGCCCCGGCTTGTGGCTCAATGGTATGAACACCTCGCGGCTGCGCAACTTGGCGCCCGCCACATAGTCGCGAACAATGGTGATGCCGCCGGTGAAGCCATGTTCATCGCGCAGACGCTCGAAAATACGCGCGGCAGTGTGTCGCTGTTTGATGTGAACCTTGCGGTCATCCACCAGGATTTGGTCAATGATGTCGGTAAATCCGGACAGCTTGCGGCTGTAGGTTTGCCCGCTCCGGCCGTGCGCTGCTGGCTCTGGAAAGCACAGCATCTTGTCGACGGTCTTGCGATTGATCCCAAAATACCGGGCGGCAGCGCGACGGCTCATCCCGTCAATCAGCACGGCGCGGCGGACCTTCTGATAAAGCTCCACTCTCTTCATCCTCCACCTCCGCCCAAAAACGGAGGTCTAGCAGGACTGGCCCCTTTTTAATCCGGTGAGACTGGCCGATCCGTGGCCCCTTTTATTCCCGGTGTTCTCACCATGAACGACATAGCCCTTTTCAAGCAGAAATTCAGCAAGATAGGATCCGTCCTGGCCGGTGATGCCCGTTATTAGCGCCGTCTTGCTCATGTCCGCCCACTTCGTTCTGGTTTAGCACCGGAAATGCCTTGAAGCACCTACTTTGCCGGGAAATGGCCCACAAGGGGCCTGTCCTCTAATATCGGCGCACCCTATCGTCGCACATCGCGTTCCGCGAGCAGGCAGAGGTGCGCCAGCATCGTCCGGCCCAGCTCTTCCCGATCGAATTTCCTGACCCCTTTCTGGCCGTTGGCGGATAGCCGGGCGCGGCGATCCGGGTCCATCTGAAGGCGCACTATCGCATCTGCGAGCGCGTCCGGATCGCCACCGGGCAATATCTCGCCGGCCTCCGCCTCCTCCACGATCCGGGCGGATTCGCCGGGGACTGCGTGAAGCACCGGAATGCCCATTGCCATGCATTCGAACAGTTTGGAAGGGATGACGGTCGCAAAGAGCGGATCGGGCTTCAGATGGATGATGGTCGCATCGAGAAGCGACCAGTAGCGAACGACCTGTTCCTTCGAGACGGTGGGCACGAAGAGTATATTGGGAAGATCTCCGGCATAGTGGATCAGCCGCTCGCGTTCCGCCCCATCTCCCAGCATCAACAGGGAAACATCCTTCCCATCGGCCCGGCCGGCGAGCAACGATGCGGCGTCGACCAACGTTTCCAGCCCATGCGCCATGCCATGCGTGCCGATATAGCCGACCACGAACTGATCCTGGAGGCCGAGTTCGACCGCGAGCGCCCCATCCTTCGGCTGCGACGCGAAGCGGCGGAGGTCGGCGCCATTCGTGACGACCTCGATCTTGGCCAGATCGATGCCGCGGGCGATGAGGTTTTCCCGAAAAGCCCTGGTCACGCAGATGATCGCGTCCGCCCGTCGGTACAGAAACAGTTCGAACTTCTCGAGCCAGTCGAGAAGGCGCGACGCCCGCATCGCCGAAACCGCCCGAATGGATTCGGGCCAGAGATCGCGCAGTTCGAATACCCAGGGACGGCGCTTGAAGGCCGAGGTCACCCATGCGGCGACAGCCGTGAAGAATTGCGGCGACGTGCCTATGATCACATCCACCCGGCGAACGAACAAGGACGCGAGCGTCGCCATCATCATGAAGCTTAGATAGTCGAGGATACGCCGGGCGAAGCCCTCGTTCCGGGTGATGTAGGACCAGACGCGTATGACGCGGATGCCGTCCATCTCCTCGCTTTGCCAGAGGCGGTTGCGATACCCTTCAAACACCTTTCCACGCGGAAAATTGGGCGTGCAGGTAATGACCGTGACGCGGTGCCCCTCGAGCACCCACAATCGGCAATGCTCGAAGGTACGGCTCGCCGGAGCGTTCACCTCGGGCGGGAAATTATCGGACAGGAAAAGGATATGCATGGCTCAGTCCCACTCGAGCGAAAGGGTGGAGCATCCTCCGCCGAGCGTCAGCGACAGGCAGGAGGATGGCAGGCTCACCCCGAACTCGGGATGGTAACTGGATGCCTCCACACGCACCGCCGCCGCCTGAGCATTCCAGCGGATCGGACCGCCTTCAGGTGGAAATAGCAGCCCCCTCCCGGGCCCCTCGATCGAAATCCTCACCGCCGGGTGAAGATGGAAGCGCGCCTCGGCGGGTGTGTCCGGCGTGACGCTGTCCTCGACCGTCAATCCATGCTCGCCGAGCGTCACCCGGCGGCGGTGGACCGCCCGCGTTCCCAAATGCCGATAGCCGTCATGCGCGCCACCGGCTTCCAGCCTATCGCCGCCGGCGCGCGCATAGGTGTCGAACGGCACCGCGCGGCGGCCTACCCGAAATGCCGCCCATGTCTCCGACGAATTTTCATCGTCCACCGTTACCGTACTGTGCGCCCGCGTGCCGCGCTGGCGCTGACGTTCGGTACCAAGGGCATAGATCGACGTGCCCGAATTGACGATGATGCGAGACGCGCCGAACGAGAATTCGAGTGACAATGTATCGGCATGCGCATGCCCGGGAAGATGATCCGGGCCCACCCGCGCCAGATCGAGAAACAGGGTGGCCCGGTCATTGGCGAGGCGCGCATAACCGCTCTCGCCCAGCCATGGGGAAGGAGGCGCCGCAGGCGGGGCGAAGCCGAGCCGCGAGGCATAAGCGACAAGCTCGGATAGCGTCGGGGCGATGCCGAACGCGGCATCGTTGAAGAAGGCGACGCCCTGGTCCGGATGCGAAAGGGCCGCCAGCCAGTCAAGCGCAGGC
The DNA here is from genome assembly GCF_002355275.1 of Rhizorhabdus dicambivorans. Classification (NCBI taxonomy): domain Bacteria; kingdom Pseudomonadati; phylum Pseudomonadota; class Alphaproteobacteria; order Sphingomonadales; family Rhizorhabdaceae; genus Rhizorhabdus; species Rhizorhabdus dicambivorans. The sequence goes on from NZ_CP023449.1 coordinate 3,970,092, forward strand.
CGGATATGGCGCCGGATCGCGTCGTTGAGCCAAGCGATTCGCGGGTACCCGAATGCCGCCAGCATGTTGGCCAGATCGAGCAAATCCTCGACGGCGAGCGCATGGTACATCGGGCTCAGCTCGAATTGCGCGCCATCGGGCAGGAATTGCTCGGGAAGCTGCCTCTCCAGGATATGCGCGCCACGATCGAGCCAGCGCTCCCCTTCCTTCCCTCCAAAGAACAGGCCGGCGAAGACAAGAGCCTTGCCGTTGGAAAAAAGATGGTTGCCGAGAAGGTGCCACTCGATCTTTCGTTCGAGCGCGCGCGCCTGATGCGCGAGGCTGTGAAGAGCCTCATTGCCCAGATCATTGCCTGCCAGCGCCCATTTTATCCAGTTCACGATTCGCAACGAGAGCGGATAGGGTTGCCAACCGGTGCCGCTGTCCGGCCGATTGGCGGCGATCCATTCGGCGATGAGGGCACGATGCCAAGCGGCCCTGCGCGGCGCCTCGCTTGCCGTCAGGTCATCGAAATAGTGCAGATTATAGCGCCAGAGGAGCGGGCGATCGGGATTGTCCCAGCCATCTTCGGCGAGCGAACCTCGTGCATTGAGCAGCATATAGTCCCGGGGCCCGATCAGCGAGGGACGGCGGGCTGCGGGCGCGGTCCAACTCCCCCGGCCTTCGCGAAGCGGCGGTGTCGGCCGAATGCGCACCGGCCTTTCAGGCAGATATGTCCCCAACCGGCCGATGATCTGCACCGGACGGAGATGACGAAGGGTACGAAAATAGACGCCCGCCCACATCGCCGGGTCAGTCCAGCGCAGCGGCGGCGAGAATCGCGGAACGACTGACTTCGAAAATCTCGTCGCGCGGGATAGGGTCAGGCGCTTCGCTGCGCACGGCATCGATGAAGGCGCGCGCGCAGGCCTCTCCGCCCTTGTCCTGCCGCCATAGCCGGCGGCGCGCGAAGCCCGGCCAGCCACGACCAACCAGAGCGCGGAAATTGTCGAGCTGCAACGCGCGGCCCGAAGCGAATATCTCCAGTCGTTCCTTGGGAAGCGCCCGAGGACCGTTTGTCAGATAATGGACGGCGCCCAGCGAGCCGTCGGCGAAGCTGATCATGATCGTCGCGCTGTCGGCCGGGCCTGAAATGTCGGCGCCACGCATCGCGCGGGCCTCGATCCCGGAAATCGGCGCGCCGGCCAGATGGCGCAGCAGATCGATGAAATGGCAGGCTTCGCCCAGGATCCGTCCGCCACCCACGTCGCGATCCTGTGTCCAGTGCCCCGGCGGAACCGCCCCTGCGTTGACCGTCATCGTCATGTGACGGGGCCCGGACAACGTTGCGAGCAATTCCTCGATCTTGACGGTCAGCGGCGCGAAGCGGCGGTTGAAACCAACCATCAACCGCTGCTGAGGCCGCGAAGCCGCCTCTCGCTCGATCTCGTCCAGTTCGGCCAACGTGAGGCAGAGCGGCTTTTCGCAGAAGACATGCTTGCCCGCACGGAGCGCCGCCAGCACTTGTCCCGCATGCGCATCATGGCGCGTGGCGACCACCACGGTATCGATCGCGGGATCGTCGATGATCATCGCGGGATTGGTCGCGGCATTCACAACACCAAAGCGCCGCGCCGCATGCGCCGCGCTGACTCCGCCCGCGCTGACGACGGTGTGCAGCCCGGCGCCCGCAGCCTTGAACGCGGGCAACAGAGCCCGGGTCGCATGATTGCCGGCGCCCAGCACGCCAACAGTGCCGCGCGCCGCGACCGGCGCCGACGACAGGGCCACCCGACGAAGCGAGGAGCCCTCGTCAGCCGCATAGCCCAGCAGTATCCCCATATGCGGCGTGTCCGACGCGAGCAGATCCATCGCCGCGGCGCCGTCCTCAATGGCGAAGCGGTGCGTGACGAGCAATGACACATCGATCGTTCCAGCCGCCATCAAATCCAGTACGGCCTCGAAGTTGCGCTGTTCGGTCCAGCGAACGAAGCCCACCGGATAATCCTGCCCCCGCTGCTCGTAGTTCGCGTCATAGCGGCCCGGCCCATAGGAGCAGGACACCTGGAAACTCAGTTCCTTCTCGTAGAAATCAGCCCGGCTGAGTTCGAGGCCGGTGACGCCCACCAATATGATCCGGCCGCGCACACGGCTCATTCGGGCGGCTTGGCTAACTGGCGCCGAACTGGACGTCGCGGCAGCCAATATGACCGCATCGATCCCCCGGCCCCGGGAGAATTCGGCGGCTTTCGCCAGCACCTCCTGCTCGGAAAGCGGGCTGACCGTCTCGGCGCCAAAGCTGCGGGCTAGTGCGCGCCGCTCCTCGTCAGGATCGATACCGAGAACCCGACAGCCCTGTGCCCGCAGCATCTGTACAGTCAGCAGGCCGATCAGCCCAAGCCCCGTGACCGCCACGCATTCCCCCAGCGTGGGATTGGCGAGACGGATCGCTTGCAGCCCGATCGATCCCAGAACGGTGAATGCGGCGGTCTCATCCGATACGCCGTCCGGGATGCGTGCGCAGAGATTGCGCGGTATCGCCACGATTTCGGCATGCGCGCCATTGGAAACGACCCGATCACCGGCGACGAGACCTTCGGCTTGGCTTTCGATCACGCGCCCGACATTGCAGTAGCCGGGAGCCAGCGGCTGATCGAGCTTCGCCCGCACGGCGTCGACAGTCGCCGATATGCCGTCGGTCCTGGCCTTTTCGAGCACCATGCGCACCTTGTCGGGCTGCTGGCGAACCTTGGACAACAGGCTGCCGCGCCCAAATTCGACCATCATGCGCTCGGTGCCTGCCGACACCAGACTGAGCGACGATCGAATCAATAGCTGGCCCGCCCCGGCACCCGGCGCCGGAACGTCAGCGATCGTCGTCGTGCCGTCCCGCAGTGACTGGAGGAGTTGTTTCATGGATGCGTCCTTAGAAATGATCGAGCGAGCGCATCAGGGCAGTTTGATGAAATCCGGCCTGTCTCCCCGGCCGAGAATCCAGTCATAGGCGCGCTCCAGCCGCTCCGCGACGGATGCCCAGGAAAAGTCCTTTTCGATCCAGGCCCGGCCACGCACGCCCATCACACTGCGCTCAGCCACCGAAAGCGACATCGCGGCCGCCAGCGTCGCCGCGAGCGGCTCGGGCCCGGCATCGGTCCACCATCCGCACCCCTCGGACTCTACGTCGGCCCATGGAGCGGCCTTGCTGACGACCACCGGACATTCATGACCTAGCGCTTCGGCCACGACCATCGCGAAATTTTCCGATTTCGACGGCAGTACGAAAAGATCGGCGCGACGATAGAGCGCCGATTTTTCTGCACCGTAGACCGGGCCGATCAGCTTCGCACGCGGTAGTCCGCTGGCCTGATCGGCAAGCGCAGCGACATAGCTCGCCTCGCCGGGGCCCGCGATCATCAGTTCCCAATTGGGATTGTCCGGCGCGACGCGCGACCAGGCTTCCAGCAGCGCCTCGATCCCTTTGACCGGATGAATGCGCGACAGGAACAGGAGAAGCCGCCCGTGGCCATCGGGACGCGGCGGCAGCTGCGGCAGATCGATACCGTTTGCGATCACGGCCACAGGCGCGTCGAAGCCATTGGCGCGAATATCGTCATGCTCGGGATCGGCGGTAGCATGGAGAAGATCAGCCCGGGCAAGAACCTGGCGCTGAAGCGGCCAGACGAGCTGCTTCCTTCCGCGGCTATGCGACAATGCCCAGGCGGACAATGTTCCGTGCGGTGAACAGATCAGCTTCGCGTGCGCGCCCGGCACGATCAGGCCCGGCGCGATGTTCATCAGCATCCACAGGCTGTGGCTGTGGACGATGTCGTCCGTCAATCGTTGCCGGCGCAATGCCTCGAAGTGGCTGGGTGCGACGCCCAACCGCTGCAGCAGGGGAAGCTTCGCATGCAGATCGAGCTTCACACCTTCGACGCGCGCGCCGGAGTGGCAACTCATCGTCACGTCGTGGCCCCGCATCGCCAAGGAGCGGCAAATCGAAGGAACCGTCGCCGACAATCCGGAGGCTTCGCTTGTCGTGTCTGGAACGATGTGCGTTAGCTTCATGCTTCGGCTCTACACAAATTACGATAAACCGAGGCATAGCGCGCGGCGATCTCCGCCGGCGCGAAGCGCGCCGCGTTTTCCAGCCCTCCGGCGCGCAGGCGCTGCCTCTGCTGAGAGTCTCCGATGATGGAGAGCACGGCGGTTCTGATATCATCGATATTTTCCGGATCGACCAGCAGAGCGTGCGCGCCGGCGATCTCCGGCATCGACCAGCGGTTCGACGTGACCACCGGAATTCCGCTCGCCTGCGCTTCAAGGATCGGCATTCCGAAGCCTTCATAGGTCGACGCAAAAAGGAGCATGTCGCTGCCCCGGTATAGCGATGCTACGTCCTCGGGCACCATATCGGCATGCGTCTCATAGTCGATCCGCTGCGCCGAAAGGCACGCGCGCTGGGCGTCGCTAAGATGACCGAGGATTACGAACTTGCACGCAATCCCGGCCAACGCCTCCGCATGTCGCTCCAAATTCTTGTTCGCACTGGTCCCCACCTGCAGAATGCGGGGATATTGAACGTCAAACGCCCGCTCGGTCGGACAAAAATCCGCCCGGACGGGATTGGGTATCACATGAACACGCTCGGGCTGGATCCGTAATTGCCGGTGCAGTTGCGCCTCGGTCGAATGCGAGATGACGACGATCGCATCGGCGCGACGCACGGGCAGCCAGTACCACAGGAACCACAGAAGCGCTCGCTTCAGGCCGCGCAGCCTTTCCATGCTGACGAAATCATGGATCGTCAGAACGGTCCGGCGACGCGAAAGGAAATAGGTGAGATAATGCACATCGCCGGTAACATGATTGATGTCGCCCTGGCGCAATGCGGCACGAAAGGCATCCGCCAGACGCGGCAGAAACCCCCGCGACGGCCGGCGGTTTTCAATCCATTCCACCTCGAAGTCGCGTTCGAAATAGGGGATCAGCGAGCGATAGAGCATCTCGATGCTGAACAGCCCCGACGCCGGCCGACGTAAAAAGAGATGTAGACGGGGCAGGGCTGCGGTCATCGGGAAAGATCAGGGGTTCCAGGCATCACCGCTCGACGCGAGGAATCGGATGTAAGCCGGCTGGCCGCGATCAGGCTGAGGAATAACACGATGATAATGCCGAACGAGCCGACCACGTCGACGCTCATGCGGCCATCCACCCGCGTGCCGAACTGCACGCCGGCAAAAACGACCGGCACGAATATCCAAATTTCTCGACGCATGACAACGAGGGAGAGCTGGGTCAGGAAAGAAATCAGAATGCCATAGAAGGCCATTCCCAGCATGAGGCCCATCCAGCCGTAATTCCAATAGGCCTCGGAGAATACGCCCGAACCGGTGGAGGACGTATCGAACCCGTAGATCAGTTGGGTAAGCTCGATGCCCTGGTTGCTGATGTTGGGCTTATCGCGCCAGATGATCCGCGGGACCAAAACGGTCACTGCCGCGCCATAGGTTTCCCCCGGTACGCCGCCATCATAGGCGTTGATGAGATAGGTCGACACATTGGCATAGGATAGCCGGTTGAGCGTGCGATCCATGCGCGGCGCGGTGTCCACGGCAGCTGCCGGCGCCGGATTGGTGAAGAAGTCCGTCACGAAACCCAGGCGCGTCCCGAGATTGGCTCCGTTGAGGCTACCGTAGATGGTGAGCATCTGGACGCGGCCATAATCTACCAGCGGGATCATGCTGATATAGACCAGGACGAGCGATATCGACCCGATGACCAGCCGACGCAGGCTCATACGGTCGTGGAGGAAGGCAAGCCACACGATCATGCTGGTGAGCAGCAAGTGGGTCTTCGCGAAGGAGCAGAGGCAAATCACGATCTCAAAGGCGACGAGGGAGATCGACAGTGCCGCTTTTCGACCACCGGTGCGCAGCGAATAGAGCAGAAGCAGGAACAGGCCCGCGTAGAAGAGATAGCCGAGATAGCCGAAAACGCCCGGAACGATCGCGGTCTGCGCGCCGACGAGCTGGGGCAGGATCACCAGATAACGGAACAATCCACCCAATATCAGCAGGGCAAGGCAAGTCGACCATAGCCCCTGCCCGCGCGCAGGCGGACGAAGCGACGGCATTCTTTCGAACATGCTCTGGAAACTGCGCGCAAATGCGACCTCCAGACTGAGGACCGAGAGAATGCCGACAAGGATGATGAGGTTGAGCTTGAGAAGCTCGTGATCCGTGAAATCGAACACATATCGAAGATAGGCCTCGACTTCCCAGCCGACGATATAAGGCACGATATTGCCAAACCCAAAATAGACCAGGGTTGCCGCTCTGAACCATAGGGCTGGCGTAAAGATATAGGCGGCATCTTCGCGAACAAGCGTGAACGCACGCCAACCGAGGGCCGCCATGATCGCCAGCGAGATGACGATATTGAACGGCTTCAATATGCCCGCTTCATCCAGCGTGGTCAGATGGACTGCCGTGGCGATGAAGGCAATCACGGCGAGACTTGCTATCTCGATCCGGCTTGCGACGGGGATCACAAGGCGATTCATTGCGGAAACCCACGTGCGTGATGCAGCGGCATATGGCTATCGCGCATCGCAGCCTGCCCCTCACATGTCGTCAATGATGAATATCGAACGGCCAATTGAATGGCGACCTCCCGCGCTGCAATGACTGTCAAATTGGAATCCACGCTTCCTGCAGCGCGCATTGTTATCCCCGCGCCCCGAAGGGGACGATAGCCCGCGACGAAGCCGATCTCAAGCAAGACAGGACCCTCGAGATTCGCCCGTGATCAGAAAAAATGGGCCTGTGCATCATGGCGCCCTCATGCGACAGGAGGGCTCTCGGCCGGCGCCGACGGCAGGCGGATTTCCAGAGCGGCCAGAATCCTGGCGATCTGTGTGGCGGAATCATAACCTGCTTCAACACATCGCCGGCGCCCCGCCATCGCGATCCGGTCGCGCAGATCCTTGTGGTCGAGATAGAAACGGGCCTTGTCGACCAGTTCCTCCTGTGAGGACCAGAACACAGCTTCGCTGTCTTCCTCGAACAGCGCCATATGATCGTCGGTACGTTCCGCCAGCAGGAAAGTACCGCTCGCCGGTATCTCGAAACTGCGCGTCGTGGTCGTTTCCGGAATATGCTTTCCCAGAAGGCCGATGCCGATGGTGGAGGCGGCCAGGGCTGCGGCATATTCGCTCCCCCAGATACCATCGGATCGGATATAGCCGCCGAGCCAGGGATGCCGACGGGCATGACGCTGCCACCCCCCACCATGGATCGCCACGTCGATTCCGGACTTTGCCAGAGCATGCAGGCTGCGGATGTAATGCGGCTGGGTGTGACCGACGAAAATCACTTCCCCTGCCGATTTCGCCGCTTGCGGGCGTGAGGCCAGAGCCGGATCGAAAAAGCGACTATAGCCTTGAAGCACCAGGATGGTTTGCCGGGCGCCGCTCGCCGCATAGCTCGACACTTCGAACGGCTTGGTGGTGGCGCAGATATCGTAGAGCGGTATTCCCTGAAACAGGAACCGCGAGCGCTGCGAAAAGAATTGGGCGTCCGGGGTGAAGTGTATCGCTATCCGCGCGGATGCCCGCTCGCGCAGCTCCGACAGGGTCGAAGGCAGCACCCACACCCCCTTGTCGATCCAGACCGCATCATAGTCGCTGGCGCGCGCCAGTTCGAGCAGCCGGGCGTTGAACGCCCGTATCAGCGGACCGCGCTGCAGCCTTCCCGCCAGTGATTGGACGATCCGATTGGCCGCCGCGACCAGCGGATCGACATTGAAGGCGATGATATCGAACCCGAAGGACGAAAGGACCTCCATCCTGTCCCGGCAGGTTCCGCCATAACGCAGCTGCCCGACATAAAGGATACGCCTGACCGACGGAGCCGGCATCGTTCAGAACTGCTCCCATATGTTCGACGGGCCGAACGCGCCCCGCCGCGTGCGGAACCAGCTCAGCGCCCGATCATGGATCAGCAGATAGTTGCACTGGAAAAAGCGATCCAGTTCGAAGTGCCATTCATCATGAAGCTCAACACAGGAAGGCCGGATGCGCCCCAGGACATAGGGTGTGCCTGCTATCATCTCGAACACGTCGTGCAACGAGCGTCGGGCAAAGAGCCAACGGTGGTTATATTCGAACTGCAGCACATCGATCATGCCCGCCTGGAGCAGCGGAAGCGCGCCTTCGATGACTCGGGCGTCATGCCCCTCCGCATCGATTTTCACCATATGGATATGGGATTTTCCGGCCGCCTCATTCCAGGCAGAAAGCGTCATGAAATCCACCTCTTCAAAACCGATCGCGGCGTCTTCCATCGCCTTGTCGATTTCCAGCGAATTGGTGCCGCCGCTTTCGGACATCCGTGCCATGCGCGCGCGTCCAACCCGATAGGAAAGCGCCGAGCTCGAAACCGTGATGCCGCCGCGCGCTATTTCCGAAGCGAGTGCGGCCTCGAGCCTTTGGCGACTGGACGTGACAGGCTCAAACGCCGTCAGGCAGAGATGCGGGCGCAACGCAGGGCGATCGCGCAGCCGATCGAGGACCGACTGACTCCAGGCGCCATGATTGGCGCCGACATCCAGCAGAACCACCGCTTCACCGTCACGAGAGGCCCGGATCAAATCCGCGATGACGCGGGCTTCCCCGTTGTGGAGGAAACCGTCCTCCGTCTCTTCGCCCCGTGCATGCATGTACAGGATACGCGAGACGCGCCAGACCAGCTTTCGCAACGCCCTCCGAACGCCCGACAGAAAAGGGACGGCCGGGCGGTGTTCATGGGCGGCATCAAGCGTCATTCGGAAAGTCCCGAATCGCTTTTGCAGAGGCTTGGACGGCGGCTCCGGAAATCGCACGGCACGGTTATAACCTTTTCCAACGATGGGGAATAAGCTTTTCCGAAGACCAGCCCATTTCGGGATAATTACGCGGATCAGGCGCGACCACCAGCCTGACAGAATCTCCGGACTCGCCGAGCCAGGCGCCCCACCAGCTGAAGGTGCTGTTGGCAATGATCGCATGACGGCAGTGGCTCATTAGCCGGAGGTCGCGATGCATCGATGACGCAGAGGAGGCGTGGTCGACGACGGTGAACTTCCTGCCGTGCAGTGCGAGCGCTTGCGCCGCTTCCGCCGGCCGGTCCGAAAAGATGAAATAATGTGGAGCGTCTATCCTGGATTCTACATAAGCGAATGCCTTTTCATAATAGCCGAGGTCGAGATTGGTCGCATTGTCGGTTTCGCTGGTCTTGAACCATCTGAAATGCACCGCCACCGATGGGACGCCGGCAATCAATTGCAGAAGCGGCTCGTCCGCCGGTTCGGGCGGTGTCGCGAAAGCATATTCCTGGCGAATAAGGTCTTCGATGTCCTTGAAATAATCCTCGCTGGCCCGGATGCCCTCGATGAAGGTCACGCCCTTCAGCCTGCGGTCGAGGAGCTGGCTTTCGAAGGCACCGGCCTTCTGGATGAGAATATATTTCGCCTTGTCGAACGCGGCTTTCCTGGCGAGGCGCTTCTTGATGTAGCGCCTCAGACGCTCGAACGGAAATAATCGCTCTGACCGGTTAGCCATTCTCGCACTGATGCTGAAAGGCGCCAGCGCATATTTCGAGCCATAGACGACATCGCGCGCAAAACCGCTCCAATCGTCGACGACCAGCTCCGCATCATTTACCGCCGCCAGGCGTCGGGCGACGGCGTAAATGAACATCTGGTTGCCCAGCCCCCCGCTCAGCCTGACGACGAGGGTCGCTTTCTTCGGGCTTCGAATGATCAGGGGCATGTCGTGGGCTTTTCCGAAAATGCTTTTTGCCGGGGCGTTTGATCGCATCGAGTCCGCGCAGCCGCGCCCATGCTTATCGAATGTTCGATCATACACCTCCGGCCTCTCCCACGCCCTTTGACGGCAACGCGCGGAGCAGGAGCCACAAGGCGCCGGACGCAAGACCCACATGGCCCGCGACGCTCGCGATCGAAGCGCCGACGATGCCATGCGCCGGTACGAGAAACAAGGCGACGGAGAGCATCAGGCCCGCACCCAGGAAGCGCGAAAACAGCATCTTGGCGGGAACGCCATGGCTCAGATAGGCCATCTCGAACATCTGCGCGAGCGCCAGAAAGGAATAGCTGAGGCCGACCAGCGCCATCACCACCCTGGCGCCATGGCGATATTCCGCGGCGAGCAATATCCCGGCGATGAAATCCGCGAACAGCCACACGAAGCCGAGCGCTCCGACCCCGAGCAGAATGACCGTCGTAAGCCAGATCCTTACGAGCTTCCGCCACTTCGCCAGATCCCCGACCGTGGCCGCATCGTACAGAACGGGCCGCAGGACCGACGACAACATCCCCGAGGGCATCAGCACGAGCCTGCTCGCGATCGCGGCGACCGCTGCATATTGGCCCACGGCCGCGGCGTCGAGATAGGCCGCGAGCAGATAGCGATCGAACAGCGTCATCACCCAGCCGAGCAATGCGAACAATATATAGGCCCAGGCATAACGCCTTATGCTGTGCAGAACGAGCATCGCTTCGACGCGTGACGGGCGGGCATGCGCCACTACCTTGACCAGCGCATCGCGCCCCCAGAATGAAAAGAGGATCGCGGTGCTGGCGGTGGCGAGCATGTTCGCCGCGATCAGCGAAAGAGGATGCGGCGAAATCCATAGCAGCGCCCCCCCCAGATGATCAGCGCGATGGACTCGCACGTTTCCCAAGCGGTCTGCTGAAACTGCTTCCGCTCGGTATTCAGATAGTTCAGGCCGACCGATCGCAAAGCCGTGAACAGCGCATAGCCGGCGAGGATGAGCGCGAGACCGGCCCCTTCGCTGACGAGCCCTTTCCCCGCTCCGAGCAGCTGCGCGCCGGCTGCACAGAAGGCGAGCACCAGCCCCCCGCCTAGCGCTAGTTGCGTCACGACACGCAGGAAATCGGCGCCTCTGCCGGCGTCCCGCTCGGCAGGATAGAGTCGCAGCTGGGCCTCGGTCACCGGCGCGATGAACAGATGCGTGCCGAGCAGCATGACGCCGAGAACCAGCGTCGCCTCGCCATAGACCTCCGGAGGCGCCAGTTCGGTGAAAAGCCGAATGCCGACGACGCCGGCGAGCCCCGCGAACACCCTGCCCGCAGCCACCACCCCAAGATGGCGGACGGCCCGCAGACGGATGAACCTGGCGATCAAGGGCGCTCGCTCCGGTCCGTTGCGGACAGAGCCCCCGACCAGCAATAATCCAGTGCGCGCCGCAGGCCGGACAGGCTGGTCTGCATGTCATTCTGGTCGAATATACGCAGCGACGCCGCCGCCATCGCTTCGACGCGCTGCCGGTCGCCCGACAGATCGAGCATCAACTGCGACAAGGCATCGATATCGCCACAAGGGTAGACGAGCGCACTCTCCCCCTCCCGCGCGATATCGGTGGGGCCGACCGCCCCCACCTTGTCGCTGACGATCAACGGAAGCCCCACAGCAGCGGCTTCGGAGAGCGCCAGCGGGTGGGGGTCCCGACCCGAAGGATGCACCAGAAGATCGGCCGCGGCGTAATAATATGGCAGCTCGTCGACATTCACGAACCCCGCGAACGACATCGGCAGCTTCTCGTCGCGGGCCTCGTTCGACAGGCGCTCATACTCTTCGCCGTTGCCCGCACAAAGCACGCGCAACGGCACATCGCCTTGTGCCGCCTTTATCCGCCTCAGCGCATCCGACAGATCGGACGTACGCTTCCGCTGCGAAACCTTGCCCACGCACAGCGCGACGAACTCTTCTTCCCCTATGCTATGCCGGCGCCGGATTTCCGATCGATGCGCCGCCTTGTTCGCGCGCACGTCCCGGTACAGCGTCTCATCGATAGTGAAGGGGCTTCGAAAGAGCCGGCGGCGGGATACCCCATAGTGGGAATAATAATCCTCGTTGCAGTCGCCGACGGTTAAGAATGCGCGAAAAGCCTTAAATATTATCGGCAATATCAGCCGCTTTACGGTTTGCGCCAATGCCGACCGATCCGATTTGAGCTCACTATCCGCGATCAAAAGCGCGGGCACGCGATGCATGAGGCACCAGAACAGAGCCTTGACCATCGTCGCCTGGCTATAGCCATAGATCAGCACGGCATCCGGCGCGAATTCCCGAAGCGCCTTCCATGTGTTCGGATTATTAACCTCGAAGAAGCTGGTGCCGTTGATGCCATCTGCACCCGGAAGAAATATCTTCCTATAATCGCTGAGCAGATCCATCTGCCATTTCACGTCCTGCTTCATATCCTTGTCGAAATAGCTGCTCAGACCTATTTTCGATGCGAAAAATACACAGCTGTCCAGATCGGATTGAGACGCCAGGCACCGATAGAATGGCACGAAATGCTGAATGGGATGCGACACGATTATTGCCAGCTTTTTTCGCATTTCGTTCGCCCTTATCGAATATTTTCATTCGCATCGATCACACCACGCTCCATCAACCATCTCCGTAAAGAGCGGCCTCGAAGATCATAGAAAAATATCTTTGTCGGGACGGACAGGCCAATATGGCGAAATGTCGTAAGCCGCATCCCAGATCGCAACGCTCCCGCCCAGGAACACGGCCCATTTCGAGAATGTCGATCGCGAACCAACGATCACCCTGGCACGCGACAGGTTGAGGATCGACGACAGCGCATCGTCGGCGGCATCGACTTCGACATTCTCGATATTCAATTCGCTCGCCAGCCTGGCGGGATCGCCGTCGGTGAACAGAACCACCCTCGGCCTGTCGATCTTCAACAGATCGCGGGCATGGAGAAAGGCCTGCCGATACCAATGAGTGGGTATCTGCATCGACTGCCCGGCCGAGCCCGTCTTGTTCTCCGTGAAATCGCCCCGGCGGATATGCAAGCCGATGTCGATGGGCATCCGATCGCCGGCTTTGTCGATCCTGTTTGTGGAGATCCAATTAGATATGAGGGCTTCGTAGCCCACCAGATCGTGGAAGAATTTCTTCAATCCTGTATAGGTGATCGTCACATCATCCGCGGCGACGGCATCCTCGTCGACCTGCCGCCGGGCCATGCTCTCGATCCATATCCGCCAGTCCGCCATCGAGCGGCCGCGAACTATGCCGCCATAGGTGCGCTTGTCGGGTTCGCGCCGAAGATAGGTTCCGATCTTGATCTGGCGCATCGTCGGATAGACCAGCGTTCCGCCCATCGTCGCCTGACCGATGAGGCTTCGCGCGATCGGGAAAAGAAGATTGCCGAAGTCCGAACCCGGCGATCGGACCACGCCAAAGTCAAGCGCGCTGAGCACCGCTTTGTGCAGAGGCCCTTCTATCGCCATCCTGTCGCCCACCGACAGCCGCTCTCGGACGCTCGAACCGGCCGACATCCTGTATTCGGGCTTTGGAAAGAGGAGCGGAGGCCCCGTTCCCCGCTCACAAAGCCCGACGCGCCTCGGGCGCGCGGCCAGACGCGTCATTGGTCGACCAGCTTTGCGCGACGCCCATCCCGAGCAACGCCGCGTAGAGCGCGGCCACCGCGGGTATCTGGGCACTGAAGTCGACAAGGGCATGGACGCCGACGACGACCGTCGCGGCGACCGCGACAATCGGATAAATCTGCGAGCGCGCACGACGGAAAGCCCCGCTGAGGCATAATCCCGCGCACCAGCCGATCGCCAGCAGCAGCAGCAGCGTCATCGGCACACCGAGTTCGGCCGCGAGTTCGAGATAGCTGTTATGGGCTTGGTAGAACATTGTCGTCCCAGGAAGGCGCAGATCCCGATAGATCAGAAAGGACTGCGCGAAACTCCCATAGCCGCTGCCGGCATAGGGCGCGTCCAGTATCTGGTCGATGACGATCGAATAGAGCGGTCCGCGCTCGGCCTCACCTGTGGTCGCACCGAGACGTTCAAGGGTCACGCCTCCGGAAACCTGGAACAAGAATAGGAGCATGAGCACCGCAACCGCCCAGGCGAAGCGTTGTCTCCGGATGATCTTCACTCCCATCATCAACGCGATCATAACCACGACACCGACAAGCACCGCAGCGACGCCCATGCGCGAATGGGACTGGAGCCATGCCATGGCGATGATCAGCGTGATGACGAAATAGACCAGCGGACGACCGATCAAACATTCGAGGGTACGGGGAAAGGGCCGCTGGCTGCGATCGGAAACTTGCCAAGCTGATCGGAAAGCCGCAATTCCGAGTGCGGCTGCGCACAACAACCCCAAGCCCGCATAGGTCGCGTAATGATTGCGGTTGACGAAGGTCGATGTCACGTCAGCCTGCCCGATCCAACGCGCATACCAGAGCGAATAGGCGTTACCGGCGAAATAGTTGATCAGCCCATAAGCCGCGAGCAGCAGGCCACACCAGCTTACCCATTTGAGCATCATGTCCGCACGGCCCCGATCCCGGCAATATTGCAGGCTCAACCAGAAGATCGACATATAGGCGAGCAGGCGCATCAGGCCTACCAGCGCAGCCTCGGCCGAGAGCGCCATCCTGTCCGTTACCGCACGGCCAAACGCCTCGGAGGTCATCGCCCACACAGGATGTGCGAAACCGGCCGACGGCACCGTCGATAGAAGAACCCAGCCGATAACCGCCACCGCGCAGAGAAGGGGCACCGCCAGCGCCGGGCGCCAGACGAGCCGCCGGTATCCGCAGCCCAGAGAGACTGTCCAGCCGGCGAGAAGCAGCGAGGTGCAGAGCGCCATCACGCTCCACGCCAAGGGACGGTTGCTGCCGAACGGAACGGGGAGAACCGCCAGCATCAGCAGCAGGCCAATCCAGACGGGCGCGAGACGATCGCCGCCGTCGTGTGCGGATAGGGCAACCCTACTCATCGAGCGCCTGGCTTCTGCTCGGATTTCTCGATCGAACGGACATATAGAAGATCCTTCATATATGCCTGATAAAGCACGAAATCATTTGCGAGCACACGTTGCGTTATTCCTTCAGCGGCGCCTCGATTGGCGAACCGCGCCAACGCCCCGGGCTCACTTCGGGCAGCGATGCGGATCTGCTCGGCCATGACGGCGTCGAGATCGGATTGGGGGTAGCGCTGCTTGAGTTGCAGCATGATCCTAAGCCTGGGCACCGTCAGTCGAGGCACAACACGCCCGAGCAACAACGATGTCTCCAACGAAGCTCGGGCACGCGGCAGGTCCCCGGCCGCAAGCTGGAGCGCGCTGCGGCGCGCCCAATTCCACGGCGACGCCGGCGTATTGAGCAGCGCCCGGTCCACCATTGCTGCCATGGATGCGCCATGCAGCGCCTGGCGCTGTTCACGAGGGGACAGGTCGGTAGCCGCTAACGCGGCATCACTGAGATACCGGCCGGGCTCGAAGATTTCGCCTGCGCGGAAAGAGACCTCGGCTGCCCTAAAGCGATCCGCTTGCGATACCGTCTCGCCCCGCCGCAGTGCCTCGATCACCGATGTCGCGGGCATGGCGACCCACGCCGCCCGCACCGACTCAAAAGCTATCCATCCACAGAGCAGAGCAACGCAAAGCCCCAAAGAAATGGCGGCAAGCTTAACCTTCAGAGCCATAGTTGTAGGAACCATAGCGATGATAATAATAACCGTAGTCGCCATAACCATAGGTCGCATAGCGCTGCATATCGACCTGCGTGAGCACGGTTCCCGCCAGCGGCACCTGAAGCCGTTTGAACTGGGTCAGCACGTTGCGGATCACCGGCACCGGGGTCTCTCCCCAACGAACCGCCAGCACGATCTTGTCGACAAGCTTGGCGACGATCTGCGCATCTGCAAGCGGCGCGAACGGCGGCGTATCGATAATGATCAGGTCATAAGTCTGGCGCAGGCGTTCAATGAACTGAGCCATATTCCGTGAGCGCAGAAGATCCATCGGACTAGGTGAACGGCGCCCTGCAGTAAGAATTTCCACCCGCGTCCGGGGATCGCGCTGCACGACATCTTCCAGTCGCACCGCACCGCTTACGACTTCGGCAAGACCAGCGCTGTTCTCGAGGCCGAATACCTTGTGGACGCGAGGGCGCCTCAGATCGGCGTCGACGAGCAATACCCGACCATAGCCGTCGAGCGCTGATCGCGCGAGCGTGCTGGACAGGAAGGTCTTTCCTTCGCTGGGAAGCGACGAGGTGATCATCACGACACGCGGCGGCTTATCCACATCGATCAGCGAGATGGCATTCCGAAGCGTTCGCAAACTTTCCGCCGTCTGGGACAGCGGGCGATCCAGGACGACATCCTCGGGCGTGGCGGATACATGTTCTTCCGTCGGAACGAGCGACAACACCACATTGTCGGACATTTTTTCCAACGCATCCGGGCTACGAATAGCGTTTTCGAGCCGCTCCAGAAGCAGAATAAGGCTGATACCCAGGATAATCGACACGAGCATGCCCGCCGCGATTGTCGACATCTTCTTAGGATAGGCTGCCGAAAGCGGAAGATTGGCCTGCGAGACGATGCGCGCGTCCGGAGTCTGGATACCGACCTGCTCGCGCGTTTCCTTCGCGCGGTTCAGGAAGGATTCGTAGAGCGTCTTCGCCGCGTCGGCCTGCCGCTCGAGCTCGCGAAGCCTGACTTCCGCCATGCTCGACGCGCCGGTACGGCCGCGAGCGGAAGCAAGGCTGCCCGCGAGCGCCGATTCACGAGCAGAAGCTACCGCGAGCTCGTTCGCGGTCGACTGGCCGATCTTGCGAACCTCGACACCGATCTTTTCGCGAAGATCGCGAAGCTCGGCATTCGCGTTGATGATCTTGGGATGCTGCGGCGCGTAGGTCGTCTTGAGTTCCGAAAGCTTGCGCAGGACCTCGGCTTCCTGCTGGCGCAGGTTCTGGATCAGCGGAGATTCGAGCGTGCCGGACGACGCATCGAGACCAGCGCCGCTTTCGGTGAGCCTACGGATCTGGCCCAGCTGGGCCGCTTTCTCCGCACGCGCCACACGCGCCAGAATCAGGGCGGAATTTATTTCGCTCAGTTGCTGGCTATCGACCGATCCACCACTTCCGCCCACCAGGCCGGTGGCGGCGCGATAGGATGCGGCCGCTTGATCGGCGGCGACAGCGGAGCTCTTCAGCTCCGCGACGCGCGATTCAAGCCAGGAGCTTGCCCTACGAGTCGCGTCATATTTGGTTTCAATCTGATCTGAAATAAACAGCTCGGCGAGGGTATTCGCGAGTACCGCCGCTTTTGCAGGATCGACCGACGTCGCCGTTATCGTCAAGACATAGGAGCGCGGACGAATCTTGATCTCCATCGCTCCGCTCACCGCATTGATCAGCCGCGATCTTTCCCGGGCGTCCTCAAGCTTCGAGCGCTTCGGCTGATTGATCACCAGCGAAACTTCGCTCCCGGGTGAGGCGAACCAGCTAGCAGGTCGCAGGATATCAAAGGAAGGCCTGGCCGCTTCCTGCGCAGCCTTGGCCGGGCCCGAAAATTCGGGATCCCGGTCCAGGTTGAGCTTGTCGATCAGCTTACTCATCAACGTCGGCGAGCGCAGAATGGCGGCCTGGGTCTCCATTGCGGAGACATCTGCCGTTACATCGCTCATCACCTGTGTGGCATCGACGATCTGCGTTTTCTGGGTGTTGATCGCGACGGACGACGTTGCGGAAAAACGCGGCGTCAACTGGAAGACGACGAGTGCTGTCAGCAGCGTGACCGTGATCACCGACGCCGCCAGAACCTTCCATCTACGGTAAAGAACCGCAAGCCACGCACGAACGTCCAGACCTGCGTCATCGCCAGTTACCACTGGCGTGACGACGGTCGGCTTAGCGATAACAGAATCCACCCAACTCTCCTTAAGGACGCTCGCTTAAAGCGTAACCTTCAGGAACGCAGCGGCCTTGTTCCGCGTGTAGTCTGCGGTTGGCGCGTTCGAGGTGCGCTTCGAATAATCCCATGCGGCACCGAAAGAGATTTGGCGGCTGAGCAAGTAGCTTACGCCCAGATTGGCCGTGACGATGTCGTCGTCGCGCGAGATCGGGAGGGGCACGGGCGCGGCCAGCGGCGTGACGAGATACTTGTTCTTGTCGTAACGCAGACCCGCACGGAGCTGGACGAAGCGGGTCAGGTCATTGAGAGCGGCGGTGCAAAAGTCGGCCACGGTAGCGGCGGAATAAACCAGCCGCGGGCGGAGTAAAATCCGGCCACCTATTTCCTTTCTGCAATGACGGCAGGAGGGACAGGGGATCTACACCGTGGAACTATATCTGAAGGTTCGCCTGGCTGTCTCCGAAGGGATGACGCAGCGCCAGGCAGCAAAGCATTTCAACATATCTCGCGACAGCGTCGCCAAGATGGTGTCGTATTCGATACCGCCCGGCTATCAGCGGCGATCACCGATCCGGCGGCCGAAGCTGGATGCGTTCGTTTCGACGATCGAGCATTGGCTCGACGAGGATATGAAGGTGCCGCGCAAGCAGCGGCATACTGCCAAGCGGGTGTTCGACCGGCTGCGCGACGAATGCGGGTTCACCGGCGGCTACACGATCATCAAGGACTACATGCGCGAGCGGGATCAGCGCCGCCGGGAGGTGTTCGTGCCGCTGTCGCATCCTCCCGGCCATGCGCAGGCCGACTTTGGCGAGGCGACTGTGGTGATCGGCGGCGTCGAGCAGAAGGCGCGCTTCTTCGTGCTCGATCTTCCGCATAGCGACGGCTGCTACGTGCGGGCCTATCCGGCGGCGGTGGCCGAGGCCTGGGTCGACGGCCACATCCATGCGTTTGCCTTCTTCGGAGGCGTGCCGCAGTCGATCGTATACGACAACGACCGTTGCCTTGTGGCGAAGATCCTGCCCGACGGCACGCGCAAGCGGGCAGCGCTGTTCAGCGGTTTTTTGTCCCACTACCTGATCCGCGATCGCTATGGCCGTCCGGGAAAGGGTAATGACAAGGGGAATGTGGAGGGTCTTGTCGGATATGCCCGGCGCAACTTTATGGTGCCGATCCCGCAGTTTGCGACATGGGATGCGTTCAACGATTTTCTGGAGGAGCAGTGCCGAAAGCGCCAGCGCGATAAGCTACGCGGCGAGAACGAGACGATCGGCGAACGGCTGCAGCGCGATCTTGCCGCCATGCGTCCCTTGCCGGCGTCGCCGTTTGATGCCTGCGACCAGACCAGCGCTGTTGTGACAGCCCAATCGCTGGTGCGCTACAAAACGAACGACTATTCCGTGCCGGTTGCCTACGGTCATCAAGACGTCTGGGTCCGGGGCTATGTCGATCAGGTGGTGATCGGTTGCCGTGGTGAGATCATCGCCCGCCATCCCCGGAGCTGGGAACGGGAAGACATCGTCTTCGACCCCGTCCATTACCTGCCGCTGATCGAGCAGAAGATCAATGCGCTGGATCAGGCAGCTCCATTGCAGGGCTGGGATCTGCCGGACGAGTTCGCCACGCTGCGCCGTTTGATGGAAGGCCGCATGGCAAAGCATGGCCGGCGGGAATACGTCCAGGTTCTCCGTCTGCTGGAAAGCTTCGAGCTTGCCGACCTGCATGCGGCGGTAAGGCAGGCCCTTCAGCTCGGCGCGATCGGCTTCGATGCGGTCAAGCATCTGATCCTGTGCCGCGTAGAACGCCGACCGCCGCGATTGGACCTGTCGATCTATCCGTACCTTCCGAGGGCGACGGTCGAGAAGACCTCGGCGAAGGCGTATATGCGCCTCCTGTCGTCTGATGCGGGAGAGGCGGCATGAGCACCGAAGCACCTGACATCCTGCTCGCCCACTATCTCAAGACCCTCAAGCTGCCGACCTTCCAGCGCGAGCACCAAAAGCTGGCCCGACTCTGCGCAACCGAGGACGTCGATCACGTCGGCTACCTCTTCCGGCTTGCCGAGCGGGAGATGATCGAGCGCGATCGCCGCAAGGTCGAACGGCGGATCAAGGCGGCCAAATTCCCGGTCGTCAAAAGCCTCGACAGCTTCGACTTTGCCGCCATCCCCAAGCTCAACAAGATACAGGTGCTGGAACTGGCCAGATGTGAATGGATCGAGCGCCGCGAGAACGTCATCGCTCTCGGTCCCAGCGGCACGGGCAAGACGCATGTCGCGCTCGGCCTCGGCCTGGTCGCCTGCCAGAAAGGCTTATCCGTCGGCTTCACCACGGCGGCGGCCCTGGTCAGCGAGATGATGGAGGCTCGAGACGAGCGGCGTCTGCTCCGCTTCCAGAAGCAGATGGCCGCCTACAAGCTGCTGATCATCGACGAACTGGGCTTCGTGCCGCTCTCCAAGACCGGTGCGGAATTGCTGTTCGAGCTGATCTCCCAGCGTTACGAGCGCGGTGCCACCCTGATCACCAGCAATCTGCCTTTCGATGAATGGACCGAAACCTTGGGATCAGAACGACTGACCGGCGCACTGCTCGATCGCATCACCCACCACGTCAACATTCTCGAAATGAACGGCGACAGCTATCGTCTCGCCCAAAGCCGCGCCCGAAAGGCTGGCTGAAACCTTTCAAAAAAATCGCCGCGCCCGGCTGAGACCCCGCTCGGGCTACGCCCTCACGGCGGTCTCAGCCGGGCGCAAGGGTGGCCGACTTTTGCTCCGCCCGGTGGCCGGAAATTGCTCCGCCGTTGACATGCCAAATCTATGGTTAACGCGATCTTAGGACCCATCGGCGATAGCGGGGCAAACCCGCGAGATGGAAGACCGATGAAGACCAGCGTCACGGCCCGGAAAATTCCAAACCTGCTCGATCAGGCGCCCGCCGATGTAGCGGTGCTGTCGCTCGACTGTTTTGACACATTGTTGTGGCGCAACGCGCAGGCGCCTTCGGACGTGTTCGCCGAACTGGGGATCGAAGGCGGTTCGATCGAGCCGCGTTTCATTGCCGAGCGCGACGCGCGCAAGGCCGAAGCCTTCCGGTCCGGGCGGCGCGAGGTGAGTATCGAGGCGATCCATGCCCGGCTGCTGCCCGGCGCGGACGAAGCGGCCATCGCGGCATCGGTGTGCCGCGAGCTGGAGCTGGAGGCGCGGCACTGCTTCGGCTTCGGCCCGGTGATTGCGCTGATCGAGGCGGCGAAGGCGAAGGGGCTGACGGTGATCATCGTCAGCGACAGCTATCTGAACGCCGACCAGCTCCGTACCCTGATCGCGCGCGCAGCGGGCGAACCGGTGGCGGCGATGATCGACCGGGTGTTCACATCATCCGAGCATGGCATGAGCAAGAGCGAGGGGCTGTTCGGCCCCGTGCTGGCCGCGCTGGGCGTAGCGCCCAGCAAGGTAATGCACCTGGGCGACAACCAGGTGGCGGACCAGGAGGCGCCGGCGGCCCTGGGCATCCATGGCGTGCATTTCGAGCAGTTCGACAGCGAAGCCGAAACCCGGTTGCGGCATGAGGCGATGGCGGCGGTGGTGCTGGACTCCGCGACCCGCCAGACCGTGCCGGCGACGCAGCCGCACCGGCCGCTGCTGTCGCTACGCGACGAGCAGGACCCGGCCTTCGTGCTGGGCCATGACGTGATCGGGCCGATTTTCCACGGCTTCGCCGAATGGGTGAAGGCCGAGGTGGAGGCGCTGGCGGCGCGCTGTGGCCGGCCGGTGAAGACATTGTTTCTGATGCGCGACGGCTATCTGCCGATGAAGCTGTTCGAGACGCTGGGCAATGCGATCCCGGCGGGCGAGGTGGCGATCAGCCGGCTGACCGCAGGGCGGGCGAGCCTGATCGACGAGGCCGCGATCGGCCAGCTGGTGGAGCGCGAGGCGGGCAAGCAGCGTTTCGACGTGCTGGCCGGCATGCTGCTGCTGGAGCCGCACGAGGCGCGCAAGCTGGGTGCGCCGACGGGCGACGTCGCCGAACTGGAGAAGATCGTATGCGACGGCGAGGCGGCGCAGAAGGTGATCCGCCGATCCGCGCGTTATGCCGAGCGGCTGATCGCGCATGTGCGGCGCGCGGGCGTGAACGATGGCGACATGGTGACGGTGGTGGACCTGGGCTATCACGGAACGGTGCAGGACCGGATCGTGCCGCTGCTGAAGGCGCGTATGGATGTCGAGGTGGCCGGCCGCTATCTGCTGCTGCGCGAGAATGCGCCGACGGGGCTGGACAAGAAGGGCTGGTTCGACAAGCGCCATTATGGACGCGAGGCGCTGACCGCCCTCGGCTCCTCGATCGCGGTGATCGAGCAGATCTGCACCCAGGCCAAGGGTTCGGTGGTGGATTATCACCCGAACGGCAAGCCGATCCACGAGAAGCCGGGCGAGAAGGGATCGCAGAGCGCGACGCGGGACCGCATCCAGGCCGGCGCGATCGCCTATGGCGTGGCGGCGACGGCGCTGGGGCGGACGGCGATATCCGACGACGCCGATTGCCGGCGCCGGGCGGCGGCGGCGGCGATGGCGCGCTTCATGTACCTGCCATCTTCGGAGGAAGTGGCGGTGATTGGCGACTTCACCCATGATGCCAATCTGGGATCGTCCAGCCATTTGAAGCTGCTGGACGGATCGAGCTCCACCCGCGGGCTGAGGCGGCGGGGGCTGCATTATGTGCAGAGCACGGCGCGGATGTTCCTGCCCGGCGAATTGCAGGACCAGGGGCTGGCCCTGAACCTGGCGCTGTTCGGGATCGTGCGCGGCGCGCTGGACGTGCGCGAGAGCGATTTCCAGGCGGGTGGAACCAAGCTGCCCGTTATCCTGGCCAATGCGCGCGAGGATTGCATGGTGGAGATGGACGCCTATCCCACCCATGACGGCTATCACCGGCTGACCATACCGGCGCGCCGCGACCTGACCATCGCCGTGCTGCTGGGTGGGCTGTATGAGGCGGTGCAGATCGAGGACATCAGCTTCCAGCCGATGGACGCGCCGAGCGCCGAGCGCGGCGGGCCGAGCGAGCGGCCCGATATCGACGCGCCCTATGTGCAGGAGGGCATGGAGCCGATCGCGGGCGACCTGTTCCGCTGCAGTGAGGGCGCTGCATTGCTGGTGCCGGCGCTGCCTTCGCTGGGCGAAGGGGATTACAAGCTGTGCATCGCCTTCCGCCCCGTGGTGGTGCGCGCGACGGCAAACGAGGCGCGCAAGGCGGCGTAACTCGCGGCCTTATCTCCAAGTTCTGCGCAGCTTGCCTTTGAGGCTGTCAGTACGCAGGCAGCTGGTATCTGGGTGAGCGGTACTCCGCGATTGAAGGCACGATCATCCTTCCCGAGGTACAGCTCTAAGCGGCATTAACTATGCTTGCCATCGTCACGGCTTTGCTGAGAGCGACTCGCCGCGCTTACGCCGATCTGGGATCTGTTATTCGGCACCTATCATCATCCCCGGCCCGGAGAATTCCCGCCTACCGGCGTCGATGGCGAGACTCCTGTCCATTCGCTCTGGGAGGCGCACATATTCCCGTTTCGGGAATGGGCGCGGATGCTGAAAATCAGGCGCGATGGAGAGCCCTTGCCCCTTTCTCCGCGAGAGACCCTCAGCCAGGGTACGCTCCCTATTCCGGTCTCTCGGGATTGAAAGGTGGCCCCTTGGCCTGCCCCCCCCCGAAAGCACCTGCATCGGTACCCCTTAGAACCCGTGATCCGGTTGCATCGGCTTACCGCCCCCAAGCCATTGTTCTACCGCGATTTCCGAGCCGGCAGATCGTTCCATCTACCAAGAAATTGCTCCCGCCGGATTGCCGCTTCCCGGACCAGTGAGGACTATCGATGACCCGTCACGGCACCCGCATGACAATCGACGATGCCGAGCACTATACCCGCGAGCAGCGCGCGGCGATCGGCGCTTCCTATCCGGCGCATGAACGCGAGGTGCGGGCCGAGTGGATTCCGATGCTGGGATCGAGCCGGGTGTTTCCGGTCGACGAGGACGCGATCAAGATGCCGGCTTTCGAGATCCGGACGGGCTGCGTCCAACCGCAGCGCCGGGGTTGGCGTAAAACCGGGACGCCAGCGTGATCTATCACCGGCTGACCATATCTGCGCGCCGCGACCTGACTATCGCGGTATTGCTAGCCGGCTGTATGCGGCGGTGCAGATCGAGGATGTCGGCTTCCAGCCGACAGACACGCCGGACCCGGAGCGCGGCGGCCCGATATCGACGCGCCCTATCTCTGCCCTCGCCATATGACGACTCCGCCCCGCGCTGATAAAAGGTGTTGATGAAATCAGTCAGCGAGCCGATCAGGGCCGCACAATATGTGCGGATGTCCCGAGAGAAGCAGGTCTATTCGCCAGTCAATCAGAAGGCGGCCATCGCTGCCTATGCGGCGGCACATAATTTTGAGATCGTCAAAACCTATGCCGATGAAGGCCGCAGCGGCCTCCGACTGAAAGGACGAATAGCCCTCCAGGAAATGCTCCGGGACGTGCTTTCGGGGGAAGCCGGCTTTCAGGCCATATTGGTGTTCGACGTGAGCAGGTGGGGCCGCTTCCAGGACACCGATGAAAGCGCCCATTATGAGTTCCTGTGTCGTAGCGCAGGTGTGAGAGTCCATTATTGCGCCGAGATGTTTGCTAATGACGGGAGCTTGACCAGCACCGTCATGAAGAATGTTCGGCGCGCCATGGCCGGTGAGTTCAGCCGCGATCTGTCGGCCAAAGTATGGGCTGCTCAATGTCGCTTGGTGATGCTTGGCTATAAGATGGGCGGGAAAGCGGCCTTCGGCCTCGATCGCCTGCTTGTCGATCAGCACGGCACGCCGAAACAGATTCTCGCCCCTGGAGAGCATAAAAGTATCGCGACCGATCGAGTGATCTTGGTGCCAGGCAAGGCCAAGGAGGTGGCGACGGTAAGACGCATTTTCCGTCTCGCGGCCAAGGGCGCCACAAATCCGGAAATCGCCAAAACGCTCAACGACAATAGGATAGCCGGCCCGGGAGGGCGGCCCTGGTCAAAACATATGGTTCGTCAGGTTCTCATCGCCGAGCGCTACGTCGGGACCAACGTGTATAATCGCAGTTCGACCAAGCTTGGTACCACAAAGGTCTACAACCCGCGCAAGGAATGGATACGTCGCGAAGAGGCGTTCGAACCCATCGTTTCGGCTCGCATCTTCAATGCCGCCCAGCGAATAAAGCGATCGGCACGAAACGAATATAGCGATGAGCAGCTTCTCGCGCATCTTCGACGGGTTCTAGCCGAGCACGGACGCCTGTCCAGTGCGCTGCTCGACGCCGCAGCACCGCCCGCCTCCAAAACCTTCACCAATCGATTTGGCAGCCTCAAAAATGCCTATTCACGAATCGACTATGATGTCCGAGATCGAGCCGATCCGGTCAGCCATTCAGCGGTGGCCTTCGCTAAAGAAGCTATCGAAGCCGTAACATCCATCGGCGGTCGCGCATCGCTGTCTCCCGAGGGCAAATTGTTGAGAGTGGACTACGGCATCATCGTCGCTCCGCGCGTGGCCAATTTGCGGGATGGAAAAGACCATCGTTACTGGAGGGTGAAGCTTCCACCAGCCGATGATGTCGACATGGTGCTAGCCTCGCTTCAGCGCAACGGGCAACGTGAGCATCTTTATCTATTTCCCGCCAGCCGGTTCGGTCGATCACGGAAGATCGACGTCCGCGAGGGCCGTAATCTTATGGAAAATTATCGGCTGTGGAGCATGGAGTTCCTTTATGAGATGATCCTTCGAACGGCGGCCAGCCCTATCTCACTGAACCACGAGACGCGTTCCGCCTTGCTGCTCCAGGACAAAAATGCCGTTAGGATTGAGTTCATGGATCTGCCAGTTGAGCACCGACGCGAAGATAAGCCAGGCGAGATAGGGTAGCATGAGTGCGCCTGCGATCGGGCGTATCTTCCAGAACACTGCCGCGGTCACGGCAGCCCAAGCAAGTACCGCTAGGATCAGGCCGAAAGCCAGCATGATTCGATGCATCCCGAAGAATACCGGCGACCAAGCCAGATTCATAACCAGCTGAACCATGAACAGCGTGATCGCTACGCCGCGTCCCTTCGCTTCCCGTGCATCAAGAACAAACGCCAGCGCAGCGCCCATCAATACATATAGGACTGACCAGGCCATGCCAAACACCCAGCCCGGCGGCGTGATGGCCGGCTTTGCCAGCAGGTCGAACCATTGATTGCCATAGCCCGAGTTGGACAGCCGACCCGACGCGATACCGAGAACGAGGATGATCGGGATCGTAATCGAAGCCCAACGGATATAGCTCCCCTTCATCCTCAAGCGGAACACCTCATCACGCATCCCTGGCTCCACTCCGCCGCTTGATGGCGCCGATCAGGAACTCGACATTACCTTCAGGCCCGGTGATTGGACTCTGTGTGATACCTTGACTTTCCCAGCCCTGGGTTTCGATCCAGCTTTCCGCCTCAGCGCAGACGCGCGCATGGACGGAAGAGTCACGGACTACGCCCCCCTTCCCTACCTCGTCCCGCCCCGCCTCGAACTGCGGCTTTATCAAGGCGAGGAGTTTAGCATCAGGCTTTGCGAGACGGAGGGCTGCAACGAGCACCTTGGCCAACGAGATGAAGCTGGCATCGCAAACGATCAAATCGACAGACTCAGGAATCTCGGCCGACGTGAGATGACGCGCATTGGTCTGTTCCAGCACGACGACCCGCGGATCGCTGCGCAGCTTCCACGCCAGCTGGTTGGTACCCGAGTCCACCGCGTAAACCCGCTTAGCACCATTGGTCAGCATCACGTCGGTAAATCCGCCGGTCGAGGAGCCTACGTCGACTGCAACCGCGTCAGCGATATTCCAACCGAAATGCTCGAGCCCATGCGCCAGCTTAATTCCACCACGCGACACCCAGGGATGATCCCGCCCGCGTACCTCCAGGGGTGCATCGATCTTCAGAGTCTGGCCCGCTTTGTCGATCTTGCGCTGACCTGAAAAGATCAGGCCGGCAAGAATCAGAGCCTGCGCCTTGCTGCGGCTCTCGACCAGCCCTCGGTCGACCAGCATCTGATCGGCTCGAATCCCCGCCGCCACGGTTTCCTCACTATAGCTGGTGGGCAGTGAGGGGATCGAACCCCCGACCCTCTCGGTGTAAACGAGACGCTCTACCGCTGAGCTAACTGCCCGGTGCCCAGCGCTTTACAATATGCCGTCCGCTACGCAAGAGGGAGACGACTCTATAGGCATTTAACGCCACCTCGACCGTTGCTTTGAATTTGGTTGAGCGCCGAGATGGGGCAACCACGTCGATCCCAGGCAATTTCGGCGCACCGCCTCTCGGCGCCCGCATGTCGAAAGGGGTTAGGCTTTACCTTCGGTCAATAACTCCGCCTTCGCAGTGACGAGCGGATAATAGGGTCGGTCCTCCGGCCATCAGGCCCGTAGGTGGCTCGTACCCAGCTAGGACGGTCGTAGACGAACTCGAGAAACTGGACCATTGCATCAACCTGATCGTCATGGCGGCCATCAGGAAAGGCCAGCAGCTCGCGTCGAAAATCGGCGAGCCAAGGCGCCGCTTCCGGTAGAAGATAATCACCCGTCTCCAGCTGCGCCGACCTGCTCGCTAAGCGATCCTGTTTAGACCCCCTAGGCGTTTCGGAGACAATCTTGCCCGGAAGCATCTCTCGCCTCATATCCTGCGCGAGCGAGAGGCCGATTGATACCCCTTCGATCAGGAGAGCATCAGCCCTCCACTGTCTATGCCACTCCAACACCCGTTCGCGAAGTCGCGGATATTCGAGCTTGGCTCGAATGAGATCCAGCAGATACCATTTTCCATCTCGATAACCCCATGTCTGTCCCACCGAATAATCGGAATGGATGCGCTCGGTTATCGCCGGATCCCAACTCTGGACGATCTTCAAATAGTAGGAGCGGTTTTTGACCCGGGAATATTGCCCGAACCACGCCCATTTGATGAGCGAGCCATCGGACGCAATCGGATCCTGCTGATATTGGGCTGCATAAAAGCGATTGCCCATTAGCAGGCGCTGATGGTCTAGATAGGATTGGGGAAAACGTATCGGATCTAGCAAATCGCCCTTACGGCGATACCATTCCCGACCTCCGCTCAGCGGTATGACCTCATCGAACTCGGCCATCGCGGGTAGATTGAGGTGGTAAAAGCCACCAACATCCAGCAGGAAACCAACGAGGTCCTCCTCATGAAGCCGCTGCTGGATGACGATAACCCGACCATCGGCTGGATTATCGAAGCGCGACGGCAGCGAGTTGCGATAGAAAGTAATAGCCTTTTCTCGCCCGGCAAAGGTGAGCGCTTCGTCCGCCTTACTTAGATCGTCGACAATAAGAATATCTGCGCCGAAGCCAGTTGCCGCGCCGCCCTGCGAAACAGCTCTGAACTCCCCTCCCGCTGTTGTCCCGAACACATCTGCGCGGTTCATGCCGCGCTTTATCCTTGTCCGGGGAAAAATCCGCCTAAACCGATCGCTTGCGATGATGGCCTTGGCATTGGCGACCTGTGGCCCCGATAGTTCGATGCCGTAACTCGCCAGCATAATCTTGAGACTGGGGTCCTGCCCGAACATCCAGCTGCCGAAGGAAGCGGCCGTTATCTCCGATTTACCATGACGCGGGGGCACGGTGATGATGAGGCGCTTGATGCGGCCTTCGGCCAACTCTTGAAGCACATAGCAGATCGCCTCGATATAGGGCGCCATCACCGGTGGCTGACCTCCATGAAGGACCGGAAAGCCCAAATTTTTATGATAGTAAAGCAGCGACCGCCGATTAAGCTCATCCGCTATGGCTCGAACTACCCTCGGCGATATGACGGGAGGAATATGGGAGGGGATCTTCATGCTGCGTCTCCCTCTGCAACAGAGGCGCCTGGAATTGCCCGACCTTTAATATTCGGGGCCTCTCCCAACTGCGCGAGTAGGCTCGAGAGCATCGCCTCCTCGTTTGCCGACAGCGGCGGCTCGCTAACGTCGACATCTGGCGCAGGATCGGGGACGACCCTCTGCCAAATCGCGACTACCGCAGCGATAGCTTTGAGATCCCCTTTAGCGACCAACTCGCGCAATTTATAATAAGCGAGCGCCACTGTATTCATACGCTTCGGCCCGGCAGGTGTTTGGACGGTTAACACTTCGCCGAAAATTTCGAGAGCAATTGTAGTGCTGTTGCGTGTGCCAGATTTTCTACCGGCTGGATTACCGGACTGCCCCTTCTTCCAGCGCGTGTGCACGGGTGGTTTGCCACGGCCGACTTTATATTGAGCCGCGATCGACCTATCGGCATGCTCTGTATGGACTACCGGCTCAGCAGCCCGCTGCGGCTTATCATCAGAGGCTGGTGGAAGAGACTCCCGCACCGGAGAGGATGGAACGACGGGCGTGGCGACCCTAGCGATACGACGAAAACCCATGAGATACCTCACAAGGAAAGAAAAATGGCAGCGGGCCAAAGCCCGCTACCATTCAGATCGCGCGCGAGCGCGGCCGTGGACTGATGATCGCCTTAGGCGATATCTCAGCAGAGGCGGGTTGCAGGCGCCCGAGCTCTAGCTCCCTGAATGTCTGACCGGTAGCCGCCAACACCGCATCTTGGTCGGTCATCGCTTGCCACCGCCGAATCGCTACATCGACATAAAGCGGATCAAGCTCCATGCCGCGACACAGACGGCCCGTCCGCTCCGCAGCAATCAAAGTCGTGCCCGACCCCAGGAAGCAATCGAGTACGATTTCGCCCTTGTCGGTGACATCCAAGATACATTCGGCAACCAGCGGTACCGGTTTGCAGGTGCTATGCAGAGCCAACTGATCGTCGCGACCCTTGCCGAACCGGCTCATTCCGGGAAAGTCAAATATGTTGGAACGGTTGCGGCCGTTAGCGCCCAGCCTCACATTGTTACGGTGTGGTGCCTTCCCCTTCTTCACGATGAAGATCAGTTCGTGCTGTGACCTTAAGAAGGATCCCATCGCGCCCGAAAGCTTGTTCCAGATCGCTAGATTCACATGGGCCAGACCATTGGCACGGATCCCCGACTGGATTTCCCACATGTGCCGATGGTCCATGCATAGATAAAGCAAGGACCCATCCTCGCAAAAATCAGCGAGATTCCGAATGTAGCTGGTCTGGAACTCGATGAAGCCGTCCTCATCGAACTCACCAACGCCTTGAACGAAATCGCGATGGGTCTTCTTACCTAAACCGCTGACATTTCCTGCAATTTTTACATTATATGGGCTATCGGTAAACACCATTTGGGCACGTTCATTGCCCATCAGGATTTCAAAGCTTTCCCGTTCGAGGGAAGATCCACAAAAAATCCGCTGTCCACCAAGCAGCCACAAATCGCCGAGGCGAGCAACGTCGGGACCTCCAGGAATTTCAGGCTCCTGCTTCCCCACCGCCGCCTTCCCGAAAACGATGCCATCGATTTGGGCTAGCGAGAAACCCGATTCTGCTACTGAGACAGGCAACTCGACTTTGAGCAATTCGCCAAACTCGACACTTAGCTGTTCGAGATCCCACTCCCCCTGCGTTTGAAGCTGGTTAAGGTTGAGCCTCAGCAGCCTGACTTCCTCAGGACTCAAATGCTCCAGGCGCACCACAGGGATCTCGGCGATACCAAGCCGTTTGGCCGCTTCCGCCACCTTCTCGCCATCGACAACGACATCATTGGCGTCGATGAGCAATGGGCTCACGCAGCCGAACGTTCCCAGTGACCGCATTATATCAGCGACCAGTCGCTCGTCCGCCTTTCTCAATCGACGATGATATGTCTTGAGGTCAACGGGCGATCGATATTCGATCTGGAGACGTAGGTTGGCCCATGAAGCCGGGCTGTTCTGCGATACTTCGTTCGTCGGTCGAATACTCTTCATAACAACACACTCCGATGGCCCGAAGGCCGACTACGAGGTGCAGTTGCAATGAGGCACGTCGAAACAGCCCCATCGCAACCACGATGAGTACCTTCTCGACCCGAACATCCTAAAGCTGTTGGATTGGGCGGACAACAATGATTTTTGCGAATTCACTGCTCAAGGGAGTTCGCCATGGCGATTTTCCCTGCAAAGCCAAATAATTTCCCTGCTACTGAAACTAGGGAAATGAGAGAAAAAGCAACATAAATTCAGAGTTTTAATAAATAAAATTCCACGTCCCATCCCTGTTGGAAACTCGTTTTCCCTGCAGAAACGCCGTTGGCAGGGAAAAGCCCACCGTCTTCCTCCTTAGGGTCAGGCAAGTCCTCCAGTGGGAGCCCGTTATGCGGCGGCCGCGGAAGACCCCCTCGATCGTTCCTCGATGCGCTGCTTCCTATCAGCCAAGGTTCGGGATGATGTTCACGTCATCGGCCCGTCATTATAGCTTGTCCGCGACGCTGCCCGACGAGGGAGGACGACAATACCATGATTTCAGCGATCGGCCTGGGCCTGCGCGCGCAGAAGGGTGGTGCTGCAGTAGTTGCTATGGGAGTGCGTGCGGGGGCGCCCAAACTCATCCTCTCCACCCTGCTCCCGACCCACAGGGAAGGCGACCGTCTGTCGCTCGAGCCCTACCGGGTCGCGTACGAGACGGCGCAGGCCCCGCATCCTGGCGCGGTCGCCGATCCCGCAACTGCCGTCGCCGAAGGGCGCAGACGGCAGGACATGCTGGCCGAGGCCGGACTGCGAAATATCCTGCACGCACTGGAGCGAGCCGAAGGCACTCTCGTCCGGGCGGGCCTATTGGTCAACCGGGCGGGATGGGTCACCGACCTCCTCGACTATAGCCTGTCCTGGCCGGAGCATGTGCCCGTGGCCGAAGCGCTGGCGGTACGGGAAGCCTTGCGATCCGGGCTCTCCCGATGCGGGATCGGCACGGTGGAGCTGGACGAGAAGTCGCTGGCCGATCGCGCCGCGCAGGCGCTCGCGCTCTCCCCGGTCGAAATCGACGCACAGTTGAAGGCCTTTGGCGCAACCGCGGGGAAGCCATGGCGGAAGGAGCAGAAGCTGGCCTGCCTAGCCGCGTGGCTCCTGGCGGTGGATGCCCCGATTACAGGCTCCTCTGCTTCCTAGCCGTCCCGGCCTCCCCGCCGGCAGCCCCTCCCAGGGAACGATTCGCATCGACGGGCGTCCTTTGCCCGAGCGGGGAATATTTGTTGCTTAGCAGACAACCCGTGTCGTTCAAAACCACCGCCACCGCTATCGGCGTGACGATTGCTCTCGGTGGGCTGGCTCAGCCCGCAGCCGCAGTCGACATGTGGCCATCCACGCCGACAACCACCAACGCCCGCGTCAGCACGATGATGAACCGTCTCGACCGGTTCGAACAGCGCCGCGATGCGATCGAATCGTCCCGCTACTATGTGATGCGCCAGAAGGACGACGTAAAAGTCGCGCTTAGCGCCGATCGCAGGGGCCTTTCGCGCTAGAGTTCTGGTTTGGGCCGGATCAGCCGACGGAGAAGCGGTCGAGGCTCGACATCCACACGGCAAAGGGGGCGGCGTCCTGGTGGCGACCGCCTCCCTTTTTATGTGATTGTCCAAACATAGGACGTAGGACAATGCCGTGCCTCAAATCGTCCACCCGGCGGAACCGGGCTACGAGGCCGAATAAATCCCGATTTGAACCAGCGCCCGGTTCGTGCGGGATTGCGCGTTAACCATAATTACCCCACAGTTCGAATCACTGGAGTCACATCCTCAAGGGCAGAGGAATGGCGACGCGATCGGGGCTCATACAAAGGCTGCAATGCCTGCTCGGCCATCACAAGCGGTCGCGCGGACGGATTCAGGAATCCGCCACGACCGTCACGAGCGTTTGCCGCCATTGCGGCGTCAAGATGATCCGGGTCGACGGCAAATGGGAAAAGGCCAAATAGGCCCATAAATCTGGCCATGCCCGAAAGCGGCTTTCCACGGCGGCAGCAGGCCAATAAGCCGGGATGATGGAAGCGCGCGACGATATCGCCTTGCCGCTGCATCACTGGGCGGAAACCGAGTTGCGCCGGTTGGCGTGCGCAACCGGCTCGGCCGCGATTGAAGCGCTCGATGGGGCGACCCTGCTGGGCGAACGCGCGGCACTCAATGGATTGCGCATTCCCGGCACGGTCTCGGCGGGCGGTGGCTGCCGGCTCGTCACCGCGCTCGACGGCTGGATCGCTTTCAATCTCGCTCGTCCCGACGACCGCGAACTGCTCCCGGCGCTGTTTGGCGACGGGACGCTCGATCCGAACGACGACGGGGCCATCGAGCGCGCCGTGGCAGAACGACGCCGCTCCGAGTTGCTGCCCCTCGGGCGCGAGCTAGGGCTGGCCATGGCGGCGCTGGACGAAAGCCGCCCCGGGCCTGCCGCCTTGGTGATGACCGATGGTCGCCCGCGCGCAACCCCGCTTCCAGCCTCGCCGCTGGTGATAGACTTGTCCGCGCTCTGGGCGGGTCCGCTCGCGGGCCATCTGCTCGGCCTGGCCGGGGCGACCGTCGTGAAGGTCGAGAGCCCGCGTCGGCCCGATGCGATGCGCGACGGCGACCCCGGCCTGTTCGCCCGCCTCAACCAGGGCAAGGCGAATGTGGCGATAGACCTGCATGGCCGCGGTGGCCGGGCGGCACTGCTGGGTCTGATCGACCGCGCCGACATCGTCATCGAAGCAGCCCGCCCGCGCGCGCTGGCCCAGCTCGGCATCGACGCGGAGCGGATCGTGGGGCAGCGCCAGGGCCTCGTCTGGCTCACCATCACCGCGCACGGCGTCGCCGGGGACGCGGCCAACTGGGTCGGATTTGGCGACGATGCCGGCGTGGCGGGCGGGCTGAGTGCCGCGCTCCTCGCCGCATCGGGCAGGATCGGCTTCGTCGGGGACGCCATCGCCGATCCGCTGACCGGCATCGCTGCCGCCCGGATTGGCTGGGAACGCTGGGCCTCGGGCACGGGTGCGCGGATAGCGCTGTCGATGCGCGACGTCGTGGCCGAGGCGCTGCGGTCGGAACGGGCGCGCGACGCGGATGCGCTCGATGCGAACCTGCGGCAATGGGCGGCGGCGGCGGGCCGCCCCTTCCCCGTCCCGCGGATGCGGGCGACTGGCCCGGTACAGCCGCTTGGCGCCGACACCGGCGCCTGGCTGGGAAGCGCGCCATGTTGATCCGGAACGCCAGCCTGCTGGATGGCAGCCCAGCCGATGTGCGGATCGCCCATGGCCGCATCGCCGCGATCGGCAGGCTCGACCGTGCAGGGGAAGAAGCGTTGCTGGACGCGGAGGGCGGCCTGCTGATCCCCGGCCTGCACGATCATCATATCCACCTGCCCGCGCTGGCCGCGAAACGCGCCTCGATCCTGTGCGGCCCGCCGGAGGTGGAGGATGAGCCGGCCCTGCGCGAGCGGCTGAGACAGCCGGGCACCGGCTGGCTGCGCGGCATCGGCTATCATGAGTCGATCGCCGGAATGCTGGACGCCCGCACGCTCGACGACATGCTGCCCGATCGCCCGGTGCGCATCCAGCACCGCTCGGGCCGGATGTGGTTCCTCAACTCCTCCGCGCTCGATATCCTGCTGGGCGCATCCACCCCGCCGCCGGGCCTCGAACAGGTCGACGGCCGCTATACCGGCCGCCTGTTCGATGCCGACCGCTGGCTGCGCGAGGCGCTGGGCGGCACCCCGCCGCCGCTCGCCGACACCAG
Organism: Rhizorhabdus dicambivorans; assembly: GCF_002355275.1. Lineage (NCBI taxonomy): Bacteria > Pseudomonadati > Pseudomonadota > Alphaproteobacteria > Sphingomonadales > Rhizorhabdaceae > Rhizorhabdus > Rhizorhabdus dicambivorans. Next base: position 4,004,560 of record NZ_CP023449.1, read on the forward strand.
CGCCTTGCTCGCCTCCTACGGTATTACCGGCGTCACCGAGATGTCGCCGGCCAACGACGCGACGGCCGCCGCCTGGTTCGCCACGGAACAGGCCGAAGGCAGGCTCCGCCAGCGCTGCCTGCTCTCCGGAACGCTGGCATTGGCCGATGCTCGGTTCACGGCGATGCTGCGGCCCGGCTGCGCCAAGCTTCATCTGCACGAACATGATCTGCCGCCGCTCGACGAGGCGACCGCCTTCATCGCCACCGCGCATGACAACGGATGGCCGGTCGCAGTCCATTGCACCACCGAGACCGAGCTGGCCTATACGCTTGCCGCCTTCGATGCCGCGGGATCGCGGCAAGGCGACCGCATCGAACATGCCTCGATCGCGCCCGATCCACTGGTAGCGGAGATGGTCAGGCTGGAACTGCGCGTCGTCACCCAGCCGAACTTCGTCGCCGAGCGCGGCGACCGCTATCTGGCGGATGTCGAGCCCGAGCTTGTCCCCGTTCTCTACAGGCTGCGGTCGCTGGCGAGCACGGGACTGGTGCTGGCCGGAGGCAGCGACGCGCCGTTCGGCGAGCCCGATCCCTGGGCGGCGATGCGCGCGGCCGTCTCCCGCCGGACCTACAAGGGTCGGATCGTCGGTGCGGAGGAAGCCCTTAGTCCCGAGGAGGCGCTGGCCTTGTTCCTCGCCGATCCTGCGGACCTGTCACGCCAGCGCCGGATCGCGCCCGGCGCCGATGCCGATCTCTGCCTGCTCGACCGCCCCTGGTCGCTGGCGCGCACGCGGCTACAGGCGCGCGACGTGCGCGCGACGCTGATCGACGGCGCTGTCGCCTGGGGGAGCGATCTATAGCAGCGCCGCCGCCAGCTGACGCCACTCCTCGCGCGGCAGATCCTTGGATGCGAAGGCATCGCCCCGGATCACCTGCAGGCAGACATGATCGGCACCCGCATCGAGATGCGCCTGCACCCCCGCGCGGATCCGCTCCATCCCGCCCCACAGGAAGAGCGCATCGACCAGCCGGTCGCTGCCCTTCACATCCTCTTCGTCATAGCCAAGCCGCAGCCAGCTGTTCACATAGTTGGGCAGGCGCCGATAGCGTTCCAGCGCGGCGCGACCGATGGCGCGGGCCTTGTCCGGGTCGGTTTCGAGGATGACGCCCTGCTCGGGCGCCAGCAGCGCACCGGGCCCCAGCCGCTCGCGGGCGATCCTGCTGTGCGCAGGCGTCGTCAGATAGGGATGCGCGCCCGCCGCCCGGTCGCGCGCAAGATCCAGCATCTTGGGGCCCAATGCCGCGAGGCAGCGGCGTTCCGGCCCCATGCCGGCGGCGTCGAGCCCGTCGAGATAGGCGGCCATCGTCGCCACCGGCTTGGCATAGCCCTCTATCAGCGGGCCATGGCTGATCCCGAGGCCCAGCATCGTGCGGGCCTGCCGCTCGGCCGATTGCCCCGCCCACCAGGCAGCGACATCTGCCGCCGGCTGTTTCCAGATATTGATGATACCCGTGGCGATCACCGCCCGGCTGGTGGCATTGAGCAGCCGGCCGACATCGTGCAGCACGCCATCGTCTATGCCGCCCGGCATCCAGATCGCGCCATAGCCGAGCGCGTCCAGCTCGGCCGCGGCCTCAGCCGTCTCGCCCGGGTCGCCCAGGCGCAGCTCGATCGTCCAGATTCCGATCCGACCCAGATTGCCTCCCATCCTCACTCTCCTCCTTTATCTGGCGGCGAGGTTAACAGCCCGGAGGGGCAGGCGCGACCTCCGATCGGGCCGAAGCGGCCCGCGCCGTCGCCATGGCCAGCAACAGGACGAGGATCGAGATCGCCATGAATGCGACCGCAACCCAGGCGACGGCCGTCACGCCATGATGGCTGATGAACGCCGAGGCGATCACGGGAGTGAGCGACAGCCCCAGCATCTGTGCGCTGCCGATCAGCAGCACCGCGCGCAACGAAGGATCGAGCCGGATCAGCAGCGGCAGCTGGAAGGCAGGCACGCCCATCCAGCACAAGGCATAAATGCCCATCGCCACGTTCAGCACCATATCGGCACGCAGCAGGAAGATCGTCAGGACGCAGCCGATGCACACCAACGCCGCGCCGATGCAGACCGGCAGCGGCCGCAGCCGTTCCGCCAGGATCGACGAGAGCACGCCCCCCGCTATCTGACAACCGATCGCGGCGGAAATCGCGACGTGCGATGCCGCATCGCCATGGCCGAGCGCCCGGAACAGCGGCAAGGCATAGACCCACAGCGCCATGATCCCGCCGAGCAGACAGCCCACCGAAGCCAGTGCAAGCAGCCCCGCCGCCGGAGGCAAGCCGCCCCGCTGCGCCTGTTCCCCTCCATAGCCCGTGGCGATGCGCGGCATGGCGAACAGCAACAGGCCCAGATCGATCGCCGCTAACGTGCCATAGCCGCCAAGCGGGCCCAGCCGGGGCACCAGCACCGAGGATAGCAGCATCGACAACAGCAGCGCGCCGGTGGCCTGGACGCTGATATAGATGGCGAACAGCCGCCCGGGCGTCGCCGAACGGCTCACCAGACCGACGAATATCCAGAACAGGAATCCCGTCCCCATCCCGTTGACGAAGCGGCACGCCAGCACCGCACCCCCGTGCATCGCCGGGGTCAGCAGGTTGGCCGCGAGCATCGCGACCAGCGCCACCGCGGCCCGGCGCCGCAGCGCCACCGGCTCCAGCCGCAGGGCGGCCACGGTGGTGGCTAGCGCCATGCCGGTCAACTCGGCGGTCGCGCCCTGGCCGATCTGCGTCACCGACAGCCGGCCCGCGTCAAGCATCGAGCCGAGCAGGATAGGCTGCAGCGCGTTGATGCAGCCGATCCCCGCCCCGATCGCCACCGTGGCAGCGACCATGCTGCGGGCGACACCCTCCGTCCCCGTCTTGCCCGTCATCCGACCGCCGCTCCCCTGCCATTGCGGCGCCAGCTTGGAGTGCGGGGGAACGCGGACAACTGGCCTATGTGCTGGTCGGCGCGGATCAGTTCCAGCGCACCAGCCCGTTGCTCAGCACGAGTTGATCGCGTTCGGCGGCACGGACGCGGAAAGCCGCCTGACCATCGCCTTCGCGCCACATTTCGGTGACGAGCGTGTCGCCCGCGAAAACCGGCGCCGAGAAGCGCGCGTCGAAACGGCGCAGCCGCCCGGGATCGCCATCGCACAGCGCACCGATCGCGGCGCGAGCGGCGATCCCATAGCTACACAGCCCATGCAGGATCGGTCGCTCGAAACCCGCCTTGCGCGCGAAATCGGGATCGATGTGCAGCGGGTTGAAGTCTCCCGACAGGCGATAGATCGCCGCTAGGTCCGGCCGCGTTTCGATCGCGGCCGAAAGATCGGGCGCCCCGTCGGGCATCGGATGCGGCAGTTCGGCGGTTCCGCTCGATTCTCCAAAGCCGCCATCGCCGCGCGCGATGATGGTAGCGCGCACCACGGCCACCGTCTCGCCATTCTCCGGATCGGTCAGCGTCCGCGAATAGATGATCGTCGCGCCCTTGCCCTCGCCCCGGTCGATCACCGCATCGACCTTCATATGACCGACGAGCCGGCCGGTGGCCGGCAGCGGACGATAGAGCTCGAGGCCCTGGGCGCCATGCAGGATCTTGCTCCAGTCGACCCCGGTGCGAGGATCCTGCAACCAGAAACCTTCATTGGCGATCATCACCGCCATGGTGGGAACGGCCTGCAACCGCTTCTCATAGACATAGTCCAGATCGCTTCCCTCGGGCCGGATGCCGAGGCCGAGCGCATAGAGAATGGTGCGCGACGCATCATAGTCTTCCACGATCGGGCCAGCCGTCCAGTTCCTGACCACATCGACGTCCATCAGATCCTCCCTTTCGATCCAGCGTCATCGTGCGGCGGTCAGCAGTCATCCACTAGCAAAGCGACTAGTTTGCCCCCGCTCTCCCCCACCATAGAGCCGCTCCAATAGGCATCGGCCCGATGATGGAGGAATCTTTGTCCAGCTTGGATGGTAAGGTCGCGATCGTTTCCGGCTCCGGCCGTGGGATCGGGCGGGCGATGGCGCTCAAGCTCGCCTCGGAAGGGGCCGCCGTCGTGATCAACGATATCGACGAGGCACCCGCAGCCGAGGCGAAGGCCGCGATCGAGGCGATCGGCGGCCGTGCGACGACGGTGGTGGGGGACGTCACCGCCGCCGACTTCGGCGACCGCTTCGTCGGCGCGGCACTGAACGAATTCGGCCGGCTCGATATCGTCATCAACAATGCCGGCTATGCGCTCGACAACCTTATGCAGAAGGCCGACAGCGACCAGTTCGAAGCCATGCTCGACGTCCACGCGGCGGCGCCGTTCCGCATTCTCAAGGCCGCCTTCCCGCACTTCCGCGAGCAGGCCCGCATCGAAGCCGAGAACGGCCAGGAGATATTCCGCAAGGTCGTCAACATCTCGTCGATCGTGGCGCTGGCAGGCAATCCCGGCCAGGTGTCCTATTCGGCCGGCAAGGCCGCGATCATCGGCATGACCCGGACGCTTGCCAAGGAATGGGGCCGCTACAAGGTCAACGTCAACGCGATCGCCTATGGCGTGATCCAGACCCGGATCGTCCAGCCGGTGGCGGGCGACAAGCCGGCGGTGAAGATCGGCGACCGCGAGATCGCGATGGGCATTCCGGAGAAGCTTCACCAGGCCATCAGCGCGCAGATCCCGATCGGGCGCTGGGGCACGCCGGAAGAGGCGGCCAATGCCGCCTATCTGTTCTGCACCCCCGAATCCAACTTCATCAGCGGCCAGGTAATCACGGTCGCCGGCGGCGCCACGGGCTGAGAAGGACCATATGATGACCGACGTCGCCATTGTCTCCACCGCACGCACCGGCATGGCCAAATCGGTGCGGGGCAGTTTCAACGCCACCCACCCCATCCGCCTCGCCGGCCACGCGATCAGCCATGCTGTCGAGCGCGCGAAGCTCGATCCCGCCGAGGTCGAGGACGTGCTGCTCGGCACCAGCCATCCCGAAGGGGCGACCGGCTTCAACATCGGCCGCAACGCCGCGATCGCGGCGGGCTGCCCCGCGTCGACCAGCGGCGCCACCGTCAACCGCTACTGCGCTTCGGGCCTCCAGGCGATCGCCATGGCGGCTGGCCGCATCCGCGGTGAAGGCGTGCCGGTTATGGTCGCCGGTGGCGTCGAATCGATCTCGCTGGTCGAACGGGGCGGCAGCTTCAACCTGGGACACGCCACCGAGGCCGGCCTACTCCAGACCAAGCCCGCCCTCTGGATGCCGATGATCGAGACTGCGGAGATCGTCGCCGACCGCTATGGCGTCAGCCGCGAGGCTCAGGACGCGTTCGCCCTGCTGAGCCAGCAGCGCACCGCCGCCGCTCAGGCCGCCGGCCGCTTCGACGCCGAGATCGTGCCGCTGACCACCATCTGGAAGAAGGCCGACAAGGCCAGCGGCACCACCGTCGACGTGGAAGTGACGGTGACTTCCGACGAATGCAACCGCGCGGATACTACCCTGGAATCGCTCCAGGCCCTCGCCCCGGTCTACAAGAACGGAGCGATCGTGAAGGATGGCCGCTTCGTTACCGCCGGCAATGCCAGCCAGCAGTCCGACGGCGCCAGCGCCTGCGTGATGATGAGCGGGGCCGAAGCCGATCGACGCGGAATATCCCCGCTCGGATGGTTCCGCGGCTTCGCCACCGCGGGCTGCGAGCCGGAGGAGATGGGCATCGGCCCCGTCTTCGCCGTTCCCCGCCTGCTCGAACGCCATGGCCTGACGGTCGGCGATATCGGGTTGTGGGAGCTCAACGAGGCCTTCGCATCGCAGGCGGTCTATTGCCGCGACAAGCTCGGCCTCGATCCCGACAAGGTCAATGTCGATGGCGGCGCCATCGCCGTCGGCCACCCCTATGGCATGACCGGCGCGCGTTGCGTGGGCCACGCCTTGATCGAGGGCAGGCGCCGTGGCATCCGCTGGGCGGTCGTCACCATGTGCATCGGAGCGGGTATGGGCGCCGCCGGCCTTCTCGAAATCAATGGCTGAACAGGGCCGCCTGGCCGGCAAGACCGCGCTGGTAACCGGCGCAGGATCCGGCATCGGCCGGGCGATCGCCTCGCGCTTCGCCGCGCAGGGCGCCACCATATTGTTCACCGACATCGATGGCGACAGGGCGGCGCAGGCCGCAAGCGCAGCCGGCGGCCATGCGATGCGCCTCGACGTTACCGACGAGGCGGGCTGGGCCGCCGCCGCCGAGCAGGCCGAAGCCGTGCTGGGCGGGCTCCATATCCTCGTCAACAATGCCGGTATATGCGAGCCGGGTTCGGTCGAGGACACCGATCTCGCCAGCTGGCGCAAGACCCATGCGATCAATCTCGACGGCGTGTTCCTCGGCTGCCGCACGCTGCTGCCGCTTATGACGCGGACGACGGAGAGGGACGGCCATGGTGGCGCCATCCTGAATATCTCATCGGTTTCGGCGATGGTCGCGGCCGGCAATTTCGCCAGCTATAATTCATCCAAGGCGGCGGTACGACACCTCAGCAAGTCCGTCGCGCTCCATTGCGCGCGCAAGGGCTATGCGGTGCGCTGCAATTCGATCCACCCGACCTTCATCGACACGCCGCTGATCGATGGCCTTGGCGCGGGCGCCGACCATGGCGCGATGATCGCCAAGCTCGCCCGGCAGGTGCCAATGGGACGGGTCGGCGATACCGACGATGTCGCCTGGGCGGCCGTCTATCTCTGCTCCGACGAGGCGAAGTTCGTGACCGGCGCCGAGCTGGTGATCGACGGGGGCCTCTCGGCGCAATAAAAAATCGCCGCCCCCGCAGGGGCGGGGACGGCGCAGGGGGGATATTGATCGGTTCAGGTGGCCGAGCAGATCGACAGGCCGCCATCGACCACAAAGTCGCAACCCGTGGTGTAGGAAGAGGCATCCGAGGCCAGGAAGACCACGGTCTGGGCGACCTCGTCAGGCGAACCCTTGCGCTTGATCGGCTGGTCGACCGGGTCATCCATGCCGACGGTCATAGCCGTATCGATCATGCCGGGATGGACGGCGTTGACGCGGATATTGTCGTCGCCCACCTCCAGCGCGACGCATTTCGTCATGCCGCGCACCGCCCATTTGCAGGCGGTGTAGAGCGACAGCGAGCGCACCCCGCGCATCGCCGCGCAGCTTGCGATGTTGACGATGCTGCCGCCGCCCGCGCGGCGCATTGCCGGAATGATCGCCTTGATGCCCTGGAACACGCCCAGCACATCGACGTCGATCATCCGCCGCGCCTCGTCCTCCGGGCAATGTTCCAGATCGCCCCAGATCGCGATGCCGGCGTTGTTCACCAGCACCGAGACCGGACCGAAGGCCTCTTCCGCCGCCGTGATGGCCCCGGCCCATTGCTCGGCCGAGGTGACATCGAAGGCATGGGACCGGGCGTTGGCGCCGATCGCGGCGGCCACCGCCTCGGCTCCACCGGCGTTGATGTCGGTGACAAGCACCTTCGCCCCCGCCCCGGCCAGCGCCCGGGCAAAGGCCGCGCCCATGCCCTGCGCCGCGCCGGTGACGATCGCCACCTTGCCTGCCAGTACGCCTTCGCTTGCCGTCATCGTCCTTCCTTTCAGAACTTGTAACCGAGGCTGACGCCGATCTCGCGCGGCGGGGCATAGGCGCCCGCGTCGCCCTCGTTCGAGATGGTGGTGGCGACGACATAGGCCTTGTTGGTGAGGTTGCGGCCATAGATGCCGAACCGCCAGCGGCTGTCCTCCGGCGTGTAGCCGATCTGGCTGTTGAGGGTCGCGTAGCCGTGGGTCTTGACCCGGCCGGTCAGCTCCCACTTATAGGAGGAGGAATAATAGAGCGTCGCGTTGCCGTCGACCTTTCCGCCCAGCATCTCGCGGTTGTAGTTGAGCGTCAGGTTACCGCTGAACTTCGGCGTCTTGAGCAGACGGTCTCCGCTCGCGTCATATTGCACCTGCTGGAGGCCGGCAGCCGTCAGCGGGAAATCGAATGCGACGCCGTTCGGGTAGGCACCATATTTGGCATGCGGCAGCCAGGAGCCGGCCGCGCGGATCGTCAGGCTGTCGCTGAGCCGCAGTGACCCGTCGATGTCGAAGCCGTAGATCTTCGCCTTCGACGCATTGCCGAGCACGGTGCCCAGGCCCAGGTAGAACTGAACCTGCAGGTCCTTATAGTCATAGTAGAAGGCCGACACGCTCAGGCTGGCATTGGGCGAGCCATATTTGACGCCGATTTCGTAGGAGGTGAGCGTCTCGGGCTGGGCCACGTCGTTGCTGAGGTTGACCGACTCCAGCACCCCGCTCTTGAAGCCCTTGCTGTAGGTCGCATAGACGTTGGTGCGGCTGTCGATGTCGTAGCGGACCGAGATGCGCGGGGTCCATGCGTCCCAGCTCGGGCCGCCGCCGAAGTCGAACGGGGCCGAACCGAGCAGCGATCCGACGCCGCGCTTGCGCTCCCACGAATAGCGCAGGCCGCCGGTGACATGCAGCGCTTCGCTCGCATCCCAGGTCAGCTCACCGAACGCCGCCAGCGCCTTGGTCTTGACCTGCGACGCCGTGAAGAAGGGGGCTCCCGGCTGCGGCTTGCCGCCGACCAGCGGATTGTTCACCTCGCTGTCGAGGTGAGAATTGTCGCGATAGTAGAAGAGGCCGCCGACGAAGCGGACGTCACCGATCTGTTCGGAGGCGAAGTTCAGTTCCTGCTGGAAGGTCCTGCTCGGCCCATAATAGACGACATAGGGGGTGATGCAGGCGAACGCCGCGACGCAGCTCGGCGCATGGGTGCCGTCGATATCGGATACGACCAGGCCGTTGACATAGCTGTAGCCGGTCAACGACGTCAGCGTGCCGATGCCGCCGATGTCGAACTCGCTCTTGAGCGAGGCGCCACGGCTCTTGGTCTTGGAGATGCCTTCGCTGTCCTTGAGCTCGCCGACGACGTGCCACGGATGCTGGCTGTAGGTGACGTCGGGGAAAAAGCTGGAGATGGTGACGCCGTTCAGCGAGCGCATCGTGTTGCCGGCATGATCGTTGCGGCGGCCGGCATAGGCTGACAGCAGGAAACGGATGTCGGAGCTCGGTTCGAAGCGGAGCTTGGCCCGCACGATATAGGCATCGACATTGCCGGCGCGCTTGCCGGTCAGGTCGTTGGTCAGATAGCCGGCGGTGTTCTCGTAGAAGCCGGCAATGCTGGCGGCGAGCGTGTCCGTGATCGGACCGCTGACATAGCCCTTGGCGGTCAGGTGGTTCGACGTCTTGACGTTGTTGCCGACATAGAGCCCTTCGGTGACGGTGAACTCACCCTCCGGCTTGAAGCTGGGCGACTTGGTGGTGACAGAGATGGCACCCCCGGTCGCGTTACGGCCGAACAATGTGCCCTGCGGACCCTTCAGCACCTCGATCCGCTCGACGTCGGGCAGGTCGAAGATATTGCCCTGCTGGTTGGGCTGATAGAGCCCATCCAGATAGATGGCGATCGGCGAATCCGCGCCCGCCGCTGTCAGCGTGGTGCTGACGCCGCGCAGGTTGGGCTGGGCGAACGGGCCCTGGGCGGTGAAGTTCAGCCCGGGCACGACCTGGTTGAGGTCGCGCATGTTGGAGATGCCCGACCTGGCGAGTTCCGCGCCGGTCTGGGCGACGATGGTGATCGGCACCTTGCGGACCGATTCCGAGCGGCGCTGCGCGGTGACGACGATGTCGCCGATCGCCTCGCCCTCGCCCGCCGCAGCTTCGGGGTGCGCCGCCGGAGCGGGGGCCTCCTGGGCCGCTGCCGCCGTCGCCAGCATCGCCGCGCCGACCATCAGCGCCGCGCGGATGCCGAATTGCCGATAAACCTTCATGCTTTTACCTTTCCCTGAAACGGCGCGCCTTCCCGAACGGCCGGATTGTGTTTCGTCATTCGCTGAACAGCATCGTCCAGATGCGCTCGGTGAACAGCCAGCGGCCGTCGATGCGGTCGAGCCGATCGTCGTAGCGGCCCAGCGCCTTGCGGATGCTTCCGCTGTGATCTTTCAGCGTCTCCGTGGTGTAGGTGCGAGCCACGGCCTGATCGCCGTCGATCGCGACGTGCTGCGGAACGCAGAGCAGGAAGACGAAGGGGAACAGCGCCTGCGCGTCCTCGAACGCCTTGCGGATCGCATCCTTGCCCAGCACTTCCTCCAGGCCCGGCATGTCCGGAACGCCCCAGCGGCAGTCGTCGGCCCAAAGCGCCATCACCGCGCCGCTGTCGCGCCGCATCACCGCGTCCGAATAGCTTTCTATGCAGCAGCGGACCTCGAGCTGATCGCGGATCCATCGATCGGTCATCGCCGGTTCCTCCGGATAGAGCTCACGCGACATCCCATTCGAGCTGTAGCGCCGTGATTACCCGGCTGCCGAAATTGGGCACGTAGCTGATCGCCTGGTCGGGTTTCAGCCGCAGGCTGGGAATGCGCCGCGAAAGGTGCGCCAGCGCGGCGTTGAGTTCCATCCGCGCGAGCGGCGCGCCGGCGCAGAAATGCTTGCCGGTGTTGAAGGTCATGTGCGGCACAGCCTCGCCCCGGAACGGGCAGAACTGTTCGGAATCGCCATATTTGCCGGCATCGTGATTGGCCGAACCGAGCATCATGACGACCTTGTCGCCCTTGCGGATCGTCTGCCCGCCGATCTCGCTATCCTCGGTGCAGTAGCGGAACCAGGCGAGCAGCGGCGCATCGAAGCGCAGGCTTTCCTCGACGAAATCGCTCACCCGATCCGGATTGGCGAGCAGCGCATTCCAGCGCTCGCGCTTCTCCAGCAGGTGATAGATGGTGTTGGTGAGGGCGAGCTTCGTGGTCTCATGTCCGGCACCGACGAAGCTGTGGGTGAACATGATCACGAGCTCGTCCTCGGTCAGGTTCGCCCGCCCGCTCGACAGTTCGGCGAGGATGTCGCTCAGCAGGTCGTCCTTGGGATTTTCGCGGCGGGCGACGATCTTGGCGCGGATATAGTCCTGGAAAGCGACGGCGTTCTTGGCGGCGGAGACCTGCTCCTCTTCGGTCAGCGCGGCGAGCAGCAGCCGGAAGGTGTCGTCGATCCAGACCGGGAAATGGCTCATATCGTCCTCGGCCTCGTTGAAGCCGATCAGGTTGAGCGTGGTCAGCATCGCCAGCGGATAGGCGAACTCCGAGACATATTCGCACGAGCCGCGCGCGATGAATCCATCGATCAGCCGCTCCACCAGGCCGTCGACGATGGGCTGCATCTCGCGCAGCCGCTTGGGGTTGATCACCCCCATGATCGCGCGGCGGAAACGGGCATGGTCGGGGCCGTCGCCGGACTGGACGTGCCGGGTCTTGTTCCAGTCCACGCCGGTGCCGAGGATGCGCGCCGCCTCGGGGCAATAGGCACCGCCCTGCGCGGCCTGGAGTGCATTCTCGACGGTGAAGGCCCCGCTGCGCGCGATCTTCACGACATCGTCATAGCGGGTGACGATCCAGCCCTGATGCTTCTCGGACCAGAAGATGGGCGCCTTATCGCGCGCCTCGGCCAGAAAACCGTAGACCTCCTCGAACGACGCACCCGCCGGTTCGAACTCGTTGATGTGGTCCACGCCTCACTCTCCCGTCGGTAGAATATTGGTCGATCCGCCAATTTTGCGGAGAGGTCTTGGTCGATCCACCAAGAAAAATTTGATATTGGCACTTCTGATAGGTCGATCGGTGAAGACACCATGCCAAAAGGGCCCACATGGAAGAGGGGAACGAACAGGGGAGCACGGTTTCGCGCGGTCGCAGGGGCTCCGCCAAAGGCGAGCAGACGCGCATGCGCATCCTCGACGCCGCCGAGGAGCTTTTCTCGGTGCGCGGATATTATGGTGTGTCGTTACGCGACATCACCGTTCATGCCCGGGTCGAGAATGCCCTCGCCAGCTATCATTTCGGCACGAAGGACAAATTGTTCGTCGCGGTGATCGAGCGCCGCGCGGCCGAACATCGCGCCGACATGCTCGCCGCTTTCGAACAGGTGATCGCCGAGGCCGCCCCGGGGCAGCCGAGCAATGAAGCGCTGGTCAGGGCCTATGGCCGTCCGCCGATGGAGAAGATCGGCCGCGGCAAGGACTGGGCCGCCTATATCCGGCTGATCGTGTCACTGCAGAATCTGGATCGGCGGGACCGGGTGAGCATCCTCACCAGCCCCTTCTACGACGACGTGATCAAATATGTCATCGACATCTTCCTGCGCGCCAACCCCGGGGTGCCGCGCCGCCGCGTGCTGATGGGCCTCTATTTCCTGCACGGCGCGTTCATCCACATCCTCTCGCAGGTCCGTGCGCTCGAACGCGTGATGGAAGAGCAGGACGAGCCTCTGCAGGGTGCCGACGATGTGCTGGACGAACTGGCCGGCTTCTTCGCGGCGAGGATGCGAGCCACGAACTGACCGCTCGAAAAAGAGATCGCCCCGGTGCGAAGACCGGGGCGATGGTCACGCCGGGCGGGACGCGTCAGAATTTGTAGCTGAAAGTGCCGCCGAACATCCTGGGTGGCGTTACCGACACACGGTCTACCTCCCGGGCACCGGCTGCATAGTCGGCCGGGGTCAGCGCATAGAAGAAATAATTGCCCGATGCCGTGGCCGACCATTTGTTCAGCAGATTGCGCACGAACAGCTGGACCTTCCACGGCTGGCCATCGGGCTGATAGGTCGCCGACGCGTTGACGAAATGCTTCTGCGCGGTCAGCGGCACCACGATCTGCTGCGCGTTGACGGCATCGAGCTGATATTTGGTCGCATATTTATCCGACACGCGCAGGCCGAGCTCACCCCCGCCGATCGGCAGGTTGAGTTCCGCGAAGACGGTCACGTCATGGGTCGGAACGTTGGGCAATGTGTTGCCGGTGCAGTTCGCGCCCCCCGAAGTGCAATTCGGGAAACTGATGTAGCGGGCATGGGTGTAGGCATAGTTGGCGCCCAGCGAGAGAAGCGGCGAAACCTTGCCGAGCAGTTCCAGCTCGACACCCTTGACCCGCGCCTTGCCGGCATTGGAGTCCTGGAACACGCCGCCGACGAGCGAGCGAACCTGGAGATCCTTGGTATCAGCCTGGTAGAGCGCGACATTGGCACGCAGCCGGCGGTCAAACCAGCTGGTCTTGGCGCCCAGTTCATAGCTGGTGCTGCGTTCCGGCTTCAGCGGCGTCAGCGCGCGCTGGACATTGGTGGCCGCGATCGAGAAGCCACCGCCCTTGTAGCCGCGCGAGACGCTGCCATAGAGCAGCACGTCACGATTGGGCTTGAACTCGACGATCGCGCGCGGCGTGAAGCCGCTGAAATTCTTGCCCCAGTTGACGAAATAGGCGGCGCCATAGGCGAAGCTGAAACCCTGATGATCGGTATAGCCGCGCTTCCTGTCGGTGGTATAGCGGGCGCCGGCCGTGATCGCGAGCTGATCCGACAGGTTGAACTTCATCTCGGCATAGGGCGCGAAGCTGGTCGTCTTGGCGAGGCCCGCCGCCAGCGCCCGCTGGAACACCCCGCCGGTTATCACCGACAGATAGGACTGGGTGAAGGTACCGTTCTGGTTCAGTTCGATCAGCTTGTAGATGCTGTCACGCGAATAATAGGCGCCAAGGATATATTCGAGCGTCCGTCCCTTCTCCGACGTCAGCCGCAGTTCCTGGCTGAACGCCCATTCGTCGTTGACGTCCTTGCGCGGGAACTGGAGCGGCAGCGGGGTCGCGTCGATATCCTCGCCCCATTGCTGCTTGAGCGAGCGGTAGGATGTGATCGCGGTGACGGTGCCGAGAGCCGTCGTCCAGTCGAGATGGCCGACGATCGAGAAGACGTGACGCCGCACATAGCCGTCATAATCGGCGTAGCTATCGTGGACATCGGGCGCAAACTGGTTCTGCTGCGCCACAAAGAAACCGGGGCCGAACAGGCGGCCATGGCTGCCGGCGTTGTTCTGGCGCAGATAGGATGCCTTGAGGTTGATCTCCAGATCGTCGCGCGGCTGGAAGCGCAGCGATCCGCGCAGGCTGTAGCTTTTCAGGTCGTTGAGCTTGTTCCCGGTGAAGACATTCTTCGTATAGCCATCGACATGGTGGAAGCTGAACGCGGTGCGCGCCGCGACCTTGTCTGACAGCGGCAGGTTGAAGAAACCGTTGGCCTCGAATCCGGGACGGCTGAGCAGGCTGGCATTGATCTCGCCGGAAGCGGCATCGAATTCGGGCCGGCGGGTGGTGATCTGGAGCGCGCCGCCGACCACGTTGCGGCCGAAGGTGGTGCCCTGGGGCCCGCGCAGCACGGCAATCTGGGCGACATCGTAGAAATCGGCATCGAACGAGGCCGTGGTGCCGTAATAAATGTCATCGATGAACACCGCGACCGGCAGGTCGAGCCCCGGCGCGTCGTTGGTCTGGCTCTGTCCGCGAATCTGGATCGCGGTGGTGCTCGCGCCCTTGAACGGGATGAAGGACAGGCCAGGCACTGCCTGGACGACGTCCGCGAAATTCTGGATGCGGTTGCGCTGCACGTCTTCGCCCGACAGCGCCGTGACCGCGATCGGGACACGCTGCAGCGATTCCGCGCGGCGGGTGGCGGTGACGACGATGTCGGTCAGCCCGGTTTCGCCATTCTCGGCCCCTTGGCCCGGCGCGGCCGCCGGCTGTGCCGACACGGGTGCTGCAAAGGCGATCGTGGCAGCCCCCAGCCACAGGCTTGTCTTCCAGCAGAGCTTCTTCATGATCCTCATCTCTCAGATTATCGTTATGTTGCAGGGATATGGGTCGATTGGCGCAGCCGACCGCGGTCTGCTCGCGCGGTAAAGCGCGGCAGCTTCTCATGATGCTGGCCAGTCCGATCGGGTGTGGCCTGACTATGCCCCTGGCACGGCCCGCCTAGCAACGCCGGAATCGCTCACTTATCCAAAGTGCCAAGATCGTTCTTTCAATGTTCTACTCGTCACCTAGCCAAAGCACCACCTGCCCTTCCTGCCTGCGAGTGTGCATAAGGAGGCCGGGCCGCGCCCGTACGAGGATCAGGAGAGCAGATGTCCACCAGCGTGATCGAGCCGGACTCCGCCGCGAAGCGGCGCGAGCAGCGCTATGCCGGCTATGTGCTCGTCCTGCTCTTCCTCGTGTCGGTGTTCAGCTATGTCGACCGGACGATCATCACCGTCCTGCAGGTCCATCTCAAACGCGACCTGGCGCTCTCCGACACGCAGCTGGGTGTTCTGACCGGCGCGTCCTTCGCGCTGCTCTACACGATCGGAGCGCTTCCGCTCGCGCGGCTGGCTGACCGGACGATCCGGCGCAACCTCCTCACCGTCTCACTCTTCGTCTGGAGCCTGATGACCGCGCTGAGCGGCTTCGCCCAGAATTTCATGTCGCTGATCGCGCTCCGCATGGGCGTCGCGATCGGCGAAGCCGGCTGCGCGCCGACCACCCATTCGCTGATCGCCGACTATTTCACTCCGCGCCGTCGTGCCACCGCAGAGGCGATCTGGGCGCTGTCGATCCCGATCGGCACGATGCTGGGGCTGGCGGTCGGCGGCTGGCTGGCCGAGACGGTCGGCTGGCGCCACACCTTCATGATCCTGGGCGTGGCGGGGATCGTCGCCTCCCCCTTCGTCTTCCTCACGCTCAGGGAGCCACGCCGGGGCCAGCATGACGGCCCGGACAGCGATCTCACCATACCGGACCTCAGGACCTCGGCCGCGATATTGTGGAACAAGCGCACCTATCGCTACATGGTGTTCGCGATCGGCTTCCACACCATCGTCTATTATGCCTTCATGAGCTGGTCCGCGCCCTTCTACGTCCGGCTGCACGGCATGTCGCTGGGGGACGTCGCGTTCCGGCTGGCGCTCCTCACCGGCATCGGCGGCGTGATCGGCACCTTCCTGGGCGGCTTCTGCGCCGATCAGTTCGGACGGCGGGATCCGCGCTGGTACATGTGGACCCCGATGGTCGCCTGCCTGCTGACACCGCCCTTCGCGATCGCGCAGTTCCTGACCGGCGACACCGAACTGTCCTGGCTGCTGGCGATCGTCCCGTCGGTCATGGTCAACGCCTATGTCGCGCCGATCAACGCCACCACCCAATCCCTGATGCAGCCGGCGATGCGGGCGCTCGCCTCCTCGATCACGGTGTTCAGCGCCGGCCTGTTCGGCATGGCCGTGGGGCCGGTGCTGGTCGGCGCGCTCAGCGACATGTTCGCGGCGCGGATGGGTGACGAGGGGCTTCGCTACGCTATCACCCTGCCGATGGCGATAGACTTCATCGCCGCAGCCTTCTTCTTCATCTCGGCGCGCCACGCGCCTCGGGAGATGGCGCTGAACGACCGGGGCTAGAGCCTCGTCGTTTAGCGCACCAGACGATCAAGGCCCGACGTCGCCCCGGCGGAGGCCCGGGCCGCAACCGGCTCTTGCCGCCACCTCGCAGCCCAGTCGCAACGGGCACAAAAGAAAAAGGGGCCCGGATCGACAGACCCGGCCCCTCCTCTAACTCGATCGATGCGCGATCAGCGCGGCGTGATGCCCATCTCCGCCGCGAAGGCCGCCAGCTTCGCTTCCTTCTCGGCGATGCTCAGCGGTCCTCCCTTCGGCCAGAGGTGCGGTCCCCACAGCACGATATGGTCGAACCCTTCGGCCAGGAAGCTGCCGACCGTCTCGACGTCCGGGGATTCGGGGCGGAGGATATAGGAGAGCGGCTCATTCTTGCCGAGCGCGCGCCGTTCGGCCTCGATGGTGTCGCGCAGCCGCAGCGCCTCTTCCAGCGAGATCATCGCCGAGTTCATCCACATGTCCGCCACGCGGGCGACGCGGCGCAGCGCCGGACCGGTATTCCCGCCGATCACCAGCGGGATCGGGGTCGGATCCTTCGTCACCTGCTGGCTGCATTCGAACTGAAAATGCTTGCCGCTATGTTCGAAATAGCCGCCGGCCCAAGCCTTCTGCATGATGTCGATCGCCTCATCGAGGCGCGAGCCGCGCTCGTTGAAGGGCACGCCGAGGATATCAAACTCCTCCTTCAGCCAGCCCGCGCCGGTGCCCAGCCGGAAGCGGCCGCCCGAGACATGCCAGGCGGTGACGGTGGCGCGTGCCAGCAGCAGCGGGTGCATCAACGGCACGATGACGATGGCGGTGCCGATCTTGAGGTGCTGGGTGGCGCCCGCCACAGCGCACAGGAAGGCGATGGGATCATAAAGGGTGACGTGCGGGCCGAGGATGTCGTCCTCGGTCACCTCGCTCCGTTCGGTATGCCCCGGATGGGCGCTCTGGAACGATGACGGGTTCACATAATGCTCGCCCATCCACAGCCCTTCGAAGCCGAGGCGGTCGGCCGCTTTCGCCAGCGCGAGCAACTGGTCAGGCGGATAGTCGTAGGTCTGGATGCCGAACTTGGTCTTGGCCGTGGCCATGTCTCTCTCCCGGGAATTAAAGCTGTCAGGCCGACGCGGGCCGCCATTGCGGCAGCGTGACGTCATCGGCGACCTGTTCGAACCAGACCTCCATCGGCTGGCCGATCTCCAGCGCGGCGTCGCCATCGATCCGGCCGATCAGGCGCACGTCCTGATTGTCGTCCAGGGTGACCACCACCAGCACATAGGGGGCCGGATAGTCAGGATGGATCTGGTGGGTGACGGTGGTGAAGCTGTACAGTCTGCCCTTGCCCGATGCCTCCTGCCAGGCACTGCGCGGTTCGCGGCAATGGCTGCAGAAAGGCGCCGGCGGATGGCTGCCACGCCCGCAATGCTCGCACGCAGCATAGACCAGCCGGTTCTCGCGCGCCGCGGCGAAGAAGGGGCCGGTATCGCGATCTTCGGTAAATGGCAGGATCATGCGTTCCTCCCCAGCACCACGGCCGACCCGAACGGATAGAGACCGCTGGTGACGAGGCCGGCCTGGGCCCCCTCGACCTGATTGTCGGCCTCCCCGCGCAGCTGGCGAACGGCTTCGTAGAAATGGTTCAGGCCGTGCATATAGCCCTCGGACATATTTCCCCCGGCGGTGTTGATGGGTATCGAACCGCCCCGCGCGATCGCGCCGGAGGCGGCGAAGGGGCCGCCTTCGCCCGCCCTGCAGAAGCCGAAGGCTTCGAGCTGAAGCAGAACGCTGATCGTGAAGCAGTCGTAGAGCTGGGCGAAATCCATATCCTGCGGGCCGAGACCCGCGCGGCGCCACAGTTCCTCGGCCGCCTGCCGCCCGCCGATGTCGGTGACGTCGCCGCGCGACAGTGCCGGGAACATCATGCCCGCCCTAGTGTCGGACGGCTGGCCGCCGGCCACCGCCCGGATCGTAACCGGCGGCTTGGCCAGATCGCGGGCGCGCTCGGTGGTCGTCACCACGACGGCGCAGGCACCATCGCTCTCCAGGCAGAAGTCGAACAGGCGCAGGGGCAGCGAGATCGGACGGGACGCCAGATAGGCCTCCATCGTCAGCGGCTTGTCGTGCATCTGCGCATGGGGCGTGCGATTGGCGGCCTCGCGACAGGCGATTGCGATCGCGCCGAGATGCTCCTGCTTCGTGCCATATTCGTGCATGTGGCGCTGCGCCATCATCGCGAAATGCTGGCCGGGGGTGAGCAGGCCGTAAGGCTGGTACAGCTCGTCATAGCTGCCGAAGCCACCCGCCCGCGCCCGAGGGCCGCTGGGCGATCCGAAACGGTCCTCCGACCGACCGTTGAGCGAGCGATAGACGACCACCGCCTTCGCCTGGCCCGACAGCACGGCCGCAACCGCGAGCCCGATCATCATCGACGGCGCCGTTCCGCCGGGGCCGGTCTCGCCCCAGAAGTGCAGCCGCCGGAGGCCGAGCCCGGCCGCGACCGACACCGGCATCGTCCGGTCCATGTCGCAGCGGACGATGCCGTCGATATCATCGGGGCTCAGCCCGGCATCAGCAATCGCCGCGCGCGCGGCCTCCGTCGCGAGCGCCAATGTGCTGCGTCCCGAATCCTTGGAATATTCGGTCTTGCCGATGCCAACGATCGCGCATTTGTCGCGCGCCGCCAGGGCGAGGTCTTCCATCATCCTGCAATCATCCTTCCGGTCGGCCTCAGGCGGCGATGTCCTGCTCGACCCAGTCGGCATATTTCTTGAGCGCGGCTTCGCGCTGATAGGGAATATAGCCGGTGGGGAAGAGATCGTCGGTGCCCTTGTGCTCGCGCAGGGTCAGCTTGGCGACGGTGAGCTTGTGTATCTCGGTGGGGCCGTCGGCCAGGCCGGTATGGTAGCTGTCCATCACCTGATCGATGAACGGCATGTCTGGCGTCAGGCCCAGCGAACCATGGATCTGCAAGGCGCGCGAGGCGACGTCGTGCATCACCTTGGGCATCAGCACCTTCACCGCCGCGATGTCGCGCAGCACCTTCTTATAGTCGTTATACTCGTCGATCTTCCACGCGGTCTGGAGGAGCAGCAGCCGGAACTGCTCGATCTCCATCCAGCTGTCGCCGATTTTCTCCTGCACCAGCTGCTTCTCGGACAGCAGGCCGCCCTGGGTGAAGCGGCTCAGCGCCCGCTCGCACATCATGTCGAGTGCCTTCTTGCACTGCGCCAGGGTCCGCATCGCATGGTGGATGCGGCCGCCGCCGAGCCGCGTCTGCGCGACGGTGAAGCCGCCGCCCCGCTCGCCGAGCAGATGGTCCCTGGGCACGCGCACGTCGGTGTAGCGGAGATAGGCGTGGCTCGGCCAGGCGCTGTTGCCGTGCGGCATGTTCTTGACGATTTCCAGCCCCGGCGTGTCGGCGGGGACGATGAACGCCGACAACCGATTGTGGCGTGCGGCGTCCGGATCGGTCACCGCCATGGTGATCAGGAAGCTCGCGACATGGGCATGGCTGGAGAACCATTTCTCGCCGTTGATCACCCATTCGTCGCCGACCAGCTCGGCCTTGCAGGTGAACTGGGTCGGGTCCGATCCGCCACGCGGCTCGGTCATCGAGAAACAGGAGACGATATCGTTGTCGAGCAGCGGCTGCAGATATTTCGCCTTCTGCGCCTCGGTCCCGAATTTGGCCAATATCTCGCCATTACCGGTATCTGGCGCCTGGATACCGAACACGGTCGGCCCAAACGCCGATCGGCCGAGTATCTCGTTCATCAGCGCCAGCTTGAGCTGGCCATAGCCCTGGCCGCCATGGTCGGGCTCGAGATGACAGGCCCACAGCTGCTGCTCGCGCACCTTGGCCTGCAGCGGCTTCACGATCGCGTTGCGGCGCGCATTATGGACGTCGTAGGGGCTGAAGTCGCAGATATGGTCGAGCGGTTCGACCTCCTCGCGGACGAAGCGCTCGATCCAGTCGAGCTTCGCCTGGAATATGGGATCGGTCGAAAAGCCCCAGCTCATGTCGTTTCCTTCTTCATTCTTTCGGGGAAGCGGCGTCAGGCGCTCATCGCTATGTAGCCGAGCTGCGCCGCCCGGAAGACCGTGTGGTTCCGGTTGGCCGCGTTGAGCTTCAGTGCCGCATTGTGGATGTGGAAGCGGACGGTCGCGCGGCTGCGCGACATGATCATCCCGATCTCGACGTCGGTCTTGCCCAGTGCCGCCCATTTCAGGCACTCGACCTCACGCCGGCTGAGCGAGTCCGTCGTCGAGAGGCTGAGGCTGTCGCCGGTCACGCGATTATAGCCGGTGATGAACGGCCGGACGATCGCCGCCAGCGTGTCGGCATGCGTGGCGAACTCGGCGGCCAGGTCGGTCTGGCGCGGATCGCGCGGAATGAAGGCGACCGCGCCGATCCCGCCGAACGGCATATGGACCGGCACGACCAGCGCGGCGTGAACCAGGCTGCGCCGCTCGAAACTGCCAAGGTCGATGCGGTCGAGCAGCCGGTTGGGCGCCATGGTGCGGAATCCTTCGGAATTGCACCAGAAGGGCTCGCTTTCATAACGGCATGCGACATGCAGCGGGGAATCGAGCGTACGCCGCAGCACGCCGCTCCAGATGTCGCCGCCCACCTCCCAGCCGAACACTGCCGATGCCAGCGGCCGCCCCTCCGCATCGCGCATCGGCTCGCAACGGGTCATGCTCGGCAGCGCGGCGACGCGCCAGTCGGCCATCCCATCGGCGATCGCCCGCAACGCCTCGGCGGCGGGCGCGATATCGGCGGCGCGGCGGATTCTTACCCGATCGAGATGAGTCAAATCCAGCATCCGCCCCGTCTCCCACATGCATCGCCTGTTGGCACGAAGGCTATGAGCCCATACCCAGTTCAGCAAGATCATAATCAGGAATTAGCCGGGACCGCGAAAGCTGTCCCTTGTGACAGGGCGGAGGCGGCCATCAGTTTTCGGTGAAGTTTGTGCCGATATAACCGAGCCGCGCCGCCTTGAAGATGGTCTGGCTGCGGTTGACCGTATCGAGCTTGATCGCGGCGTTCTGGATATGGAAGCGGACCGTTGCGCGGCTGCGCGACAGCATGGCACCGATCTCGTGATCGGTCTTGCCGATCGCCGCAAGCCGCAGGCACTCCACCTCGCGTTCGCTCAAGGTCGCATCGACCGGCAGGCTCTTGGGCGGGCCCATGGTGCGAACATAGCCGGCAATGAAGGTGCGCGCGATAACGCCCAGTACATCGCCATAGGCTTCATATTCGCGGGACAGGTCGGTCCGTTCCATCGAGCGCGGCTGGAAGCTCGCCGCGCCGATCTGGCCGAACGGCAGATGCACCGGCACGACGATCGCTGACGGGGTGAGGCCCCGCCGCTGGAAATCGGTCAGGTCGACCGAGTCGAGCAGCGGATTGGGTATCTGGGTCCGGATGCCGTCGGCATTGATCCAGAAGGGCTCGCTTTCATAACGGCAGGCCAGCGCCAGCGGCGAATGGAGCGCGTGACGGGGATTGCGCCACCAGCGATCGAGCTCATGCCCGGTCCAGCCGAAAACGCTGGTCGCCAGCACATGGCCGTCGGCGTCGAGCATCTGTTGTCTGACCGCAATATTATGCGCCATCGCCACCCTGAGATCGACGAGATCGCGCACCATTTCCTGCACCCGCAGCGCAGCGGGCCGGACATCCGCCGGGGAACCAATGCGGATCGCGTCCAGATTGATATCGTGCATGGCGCCATGATCCACCCTTGGCGGCCCGATACGAACTGGAGGATGTGCTAGTATGGCGATCCTGGTTTTGCAGAGGCACGGCTTTAGCGGCTATCGTCCGCCCGCCACCGCATGGAAGGAATGAATATGCCCGCGATAAACCTGCCCCGCATCATCAGGGTAGGCGGCGGCGCGCTGGCGGAATTGCCCGAAGCGCTGCACCAGTGCCAGCTCGCCCGGCCTTTCATCGTCACCGATCCCTTCATGCGCGACAGCGGCATGCTCGACCGGTTGCTCGGCGTCCTGGCGCAGGCGGGAATCGAACCGCGCTGCTTCACCGAGACCGAGCCCGACCCCACCGTCGCACTGATCGACCGCGCGCTCGCCGCGCTGCACGAGGGCGAGCATGATTGCGTTATCGGCTTCGGCGGCGGCAGCCCGATCGACACCGCCAAGGCGATCGCCTGGCGGGCGGTCCATCCCATCCCCTATGCGGAGATGAAGGCCCCCACCCAGAATGACCGGCCAGGCCTGACGATCGTCGCCGTCCCGACCACGGCGGGGACGGGATCCGAAGCGACCCGCTTCACCATCGTCACCGATGAGGAAAGCGACGAGAAGATGCTGTGCATCGGCCTGGGCTTCCTGCCGACCATCGCGATCGTCGACCACGAACTGACCCATGGCAAACCGCGCCGGCTGACCGCCGACACCGGCATCGATTCGCTGACCCATGCGATCGAGGCCTATGTTTCGCGCCGCGCCAACCCCTTTTCCGACGCAATGGCGCTGTCGGCAATGCGGCTGATCGCGCCGAATATCCGCCGCGTCTGCGCCGATCCGGGCGATTGTGAAGCGCGCGCCGCCATGATGGAGGGCGCGCTGCACGCCGGCATCGCCTTCTCCAACGCCTCGGTGGGGCTGGTCCATGGCATGAGCCGGCCGATCGGCGCCTTCTTCCACGTGCCCCACGGACTGTCGAACGCGATGCTGCTGCCCGCCGTCACCGCCTTCTCCGCGCCCGCCGCGCTGCCGCGCTACACCGACTGCGCGCGCGCCATGGGCCTCGCCGATGCCGAGGAAGGCGACCAGTCGGCCGTGGCGAAGCTGGTCGAGGAACTCGCCGCGCTCAACGCCGACCTCGATGTGCCGACCCCGGCGGCCTATGGCATCGATCCCGCACGCTGGAACGAACGCATCCCGCTGATGGCAAGCCAGGCGATCGCCTCCGGCTCCCCCGCCAATAATCCGCGCATCGCCGACGCCACCGAGATCGAGGCGATCTACGCGTCGCTCTGGAGGTGAGCCGCCCTGGCGAGAATCCTCTCCGCCGCCTCGCGCGCCCGGCGGGCATAGGCCACCGCGCCCTCCGCCGCGAGCCGGGCGTGGTTCGGGGCCTCGATGCTGATCGGCACCTCGGGCCGTAGTGCCGCCAGCGCGCCGATGACGTCGCCGCCGCCCTCGCCCGGCAGCAGGCGATGCTGCAGCGTTTCGCGGATGCGATCACCTTTGGCCTGGGGAGCTTGGGCGGGAGCGTCGCAGAGCTGCACCTGACGGACCAGCGCCCGATGGCGGACCATCGCGGCCCGATCGCCGCCGCCGCGCAGGTGGTGGATGATGTCGAACATGATCCCAGCATTGCCGGCGCCGCTGCGGGCGACCAGATCAGCCGCCTCATCGATCGTCCGGATCGCGGTGAAGGGCACGAACTCGACGTCGACGATAAGGCCGAATTCAGCGGCGAACTCGCAGAGTGCGGCGAACCTGTCGACCGCGCGGGCCGGATCGGAGTCGGTGACGACCGCGCAAAGATGGCGCGCGCCGAAGCCCGCGCCGATCTCCAGCCCGGCCCCGAGCGCCGCGATGTCGGTGGCACCGTCGAGCCCCACCCATTCAAGCTCACTGATCACCAGCCCTTCGCCATCGAGGATGCGTCGCACGTCGGCGATGGTGGTGGGCGATCGCACCAGCGCCGGTGCGTCGAGCGCTCCCTGACCCTCGATCACCCGTAGCCCGGCATGGCGGAATCCGACCTGCGCCGCGACCCGCAGGAATTCGGCGGGGCCGATTCCGGTCAGCGTTTCCGGCGCGAGCGCGAACTGCATTCCAGCCTCCTTGCCGTGTACAGAAGGCCATGCGCCGAGCCGTTTTTCGCCCTGACCTATTGAATAGGTCAGGTGAGGCGCGGCACGGCCTCGATTGTAATTCCTGATGATAATCTACATAAACCACTCAACCTGGCGCGGCCGATTCGACCGCCGCGACCAGCCACGCGAGCGGATGAGGATTTCGCCATGAACATGATGACCAACAATTATCGGATCATCGACGTCGATACCCATGTCGTCGAACCCTATGACCTGTGGACGTCCCGGGTTTCGAGCAAATATGGCGATGCCGTTCCCCATGTCCGCAACGTCGATGGCACCGATTACTGGTTCTTTGGCGACAAGCGGGCCGGTGGCGCCGGATCGCCCGCGATGGCCGGCTGGCATGAGCATCCTCCCTTTCACCCGCGTACCCTGAGCGAAGCGCACCGCTATACCTGGGACCAGACCGAACGCCTGAAGGTCATGGACGACTACGGCATCCAGGCGCAGGTGCTGTTCCCCAACGTCATCTTCTTCGAGGCCGGCACGCTGGTGAAGCTGGAGAGCCAGCAGCTGATGCTCGATTCCGTCAAGGCCTATAACGACTGGCAGACCGACTATGCCAGCGTCGCGCCCGACCGCTTCCTGCCGCAGGCGATCCTGCCCTTCTGGGATCTCGACGAGACGCTGAAGGAGCTGGAGCGCTGCAAGAAGATGGGCCATCGCGGCCTCGTCTTCACCTCGGAACCGCATTGCTTCGCCCAGCCCAAGCTGACCAACAAGCATTGGGACAAGCTGTGGGCCGCCGCCCAGGAAATGGGCATGCCGGTCAACTTCCACATCGGATCGGGCGACCATGAGGTCAACAAGGTGATGGACGCGTCGACCCCGGTCCATGCCGACTATGCCTCGATGGGCGTGCTGTTCTTCATGGGCAACGCCGCCGCGATCACCCAGATCATCTGCGGCGGCATCTGCCAGCGCTTCCCGAACCTCAATTTCGTCTCGGTCGAAAGCGGCGTGGGCTGGCTGCCCTTCGCGATCGCTTCACTCGACTGGCAGTGGATCAACTGCGGCGTGCCCCAGGAGCATGGCGACGTCTATGACCTGCTGCCGAGCGAATATTTCAAGCGCCAGATCTACGGCAGCTTCTGGTTCGAGCAGAACCCGCTGGTGAAGTTCGCGATCGACCAGCTCGGCCCGGATAACATCCTGTACGAGACCGATTTCCCGCATCCGACCAGCATGAGCCCCGGGCCGGCGACCTCGGCGCAGCGTCCGCCCGAATATCTGGAGGACGTTTTCAAGGGCGTGCCCCAGGACCAGGTTCAGAAGATCCTGCACGACAACGCGGCGCGCATCTACCACCTCGACTGATGCACGCGCTGGGAATTGGGCGACTGGCCAATGTCACAGTGATCCGGTCGCCGCGTTTCCCATAAGGCTCCGCTCGGCGGCACCCCGGCCCCCCTGGGGTGTCGCCAACCGGTCGAAAGGGCCCGGCGACGGGCAGGAGTAAGGTGAATGACGAGTGTTGCTGAACAGCGGGCCGCGGTGACGGCGGCTGCGGCGGCTGATCCGGCCCGCCACCCCCGGCCGTCGCGCCCACCGCTCGAAGGCATAAGGATCGCGGATTTCTGCTGGATGGGGGTCGGCGCTGTCGCTACCCGCCTGCTCGCCGATTTCGGCGCGGAGGTGATCCGCATCGAGGACCGCAACCGGCTCGACATGCCGCGTCGCCTGCCGATCTACAAGGGTGGCAATGCCCGCACCTATGGCGAGGAAGACGCCGACCCCGATCCCAACAAGGGCGGCCTGTTCAACAATTACAACCGCAACAAGCTCGGCATCACCATCAACATGCGCGACAAGCGCGGCCGCGAGCTTTGCGAAAGGCTGATCCGCACCTCCTCGGTCGTCACCGAGAATTTCGCGCCCGGCGTGATGGAACGCTGGGGCCTGACCTACGACGCGGTGAAGGAACTCGTCCCCAACGTCATCATGGCGCGGATGAGCGGCTTCGGCCATTCGGGCCCGCATGCCGAGTTCAAGAGCTTCGGCCCCGTCGTCCAGGCGGTGAGCGGCCTCTCCTATATCAGCGGGCTTCCCGGCCAGGAGCCGTCGGGCTGGGGAATGTCCTACATGGACAACATGGCCGCCTATTATAATGCGGCGGCGCTGCTGATGGCGATCTACCACCGCAACAACACCGGCGAAGGCACCGAGATCGACGTCTCGGCGATCGAGGCGGGCATCAACCTGGTCGGTCCGGTGCTGCTGGACGTGTCCGTCAACGGCCGCAAGACGCGCGACCGCGCCTACCCCACCGGCAACCGGCTGGAGTTTCAGGAGGCCGCGCCCCATGGCGTCTTCCCGACCCGTGGCGATGACCGCTGGATCGCGATCAGCGTCTTCAACCAGAATGAATGGCAGGGCCTCGTCGCCGAGATGGGCTCGCCCGCCTGGGCCTTCGAGCCGCGCTTCGCGACCCAGGCCGATCGCTACGCCAACCAGGATGCGCTGGAAGAAGCGCTGGCAGCCTTCACCCGCACGCGTGAACGCTATGATCTGATGCACCGCCTCCAGGCGCGCGGCGTGGCCGCCTCGGTCGTCCAGAATGCCGAGGACCTCAACGAGCATGACCCGCAGACCGCCGAGCGCGGCCTGTTCTTCGAGATGGACCATCCGGTGATCGGCCCCGCCCGCTTCGAGGGTACGCCGATCCGCTTCTCGCGCCTTGAGCAGGAGAATTGGCGCTCGGCTCCACTGCTCGGCGAGGACAACCGCTATGTGACCCGCGAGATATTGGGTCTCAGCGAGGAGCAATACGAAACCTATGCCGCGGAAGGGGTGATCTGATGCAGGCGACTTCCGAGCGGACCCTGCCCGCGCCCTATGCGGGCCTGAAGGTGATCGAGCTGGCCGAAGATACCGGCGGTGAGTTCCTTGGCCGCACCCTGGCCGAGATGGGCGCCGACGTCACCAAGGCCGAACCGCCCGAGGGATCGCCGACCCGGCGGATCGGCCCCTTCGCCAAGGGCGAGGCGGGGCCGGACCGCAGCCTCCATTTCTGGCTGTACAACAGCAACAAACGCAGTGTGACGATCGATCTTGGCGAGACCGGGATCGAGGCGCTCGCGCCGCTGCTCGACGATGCCGATATCTTCATTTCCACCCTCCAGCCCGCGCGGCTGGCGGCGGCCGGGCTCGATCTCGACGCCCTGTCGGCACTCTTCCCGCGCCTCATTATCGTCTCGGTCACGCCATATGGGCTTACCGGCCCGTGGAAGGACTATAAGGCGTCGAACCTCACCGGCCTCGCCGGGGGCGGCCCGCTGAACATGTGCGGCTATGACGATCATTCGATCCCGCCGATCAATCCGGGCGGCGACCAGGCCTATCACAGCGCGACGGCATTCGGGCATATCGGCACCCTGCTGGCGCTGCTCGACCGGCAGCGCACCGGGCTCGGCCAGATCGTCGACGTCGCGATGCACAATGCCGCGACGATGAACGTCGAACTGGCCAATCCCTTCTGGTTCTATCCCCGGGTCAACGTCCAGCGGCAGACCTGTCGCCACGCCCAGCCCTCGCCCACCCAGTCGGCGCTGTTCCAGTGCGCCGACGGCCGTTACGTCTATTACACGCTGATCCTGTCCGACAGCCGCGCATGGGACATGCTGGTCGCGTGGATGGACCAGAAAGGCATGGCGGCGATGCTGACCGAGCCCGAGTTCAAGGACATCGCCTACAGGCAGCAGCGGTTCGACGAGATCCAGTCGCTCGTCGAATGTTTCTTCCTGTGCCACGACAGCCGTGAGATGTATCTGGAGGGCCAGGCCCAGGGCTTACCGGTCGGGCTGATGAACGCACCCGAGGACCTGTTCGAGGACGAACATCTCCGCGCGCGCGATTTCTTCGTGCCCGTCGACATGGGCGGGGATGTCGGCGTCGTCGAATATCCCGGCGACAGCTACCGCTTCACCGCCTTCGGCAGCGTGCCGCGTGCCCGCGCGCCGAAGCTCGGCGAACAT
This sequence comes from Rhizorhabdus dicambivorans, assembly GCF_002355275.1. Lineage (NCBI taxonomy): Bacteria > Pseudomonadati > Pseudomonadota > Alphaproteobacteria > Sphingomonadales > Rhizorhabdaceae > Rhizorhabdus > Rhizorhabdus dicambivorans. Next base: position 4,032,675 of record NZ_CP023449.1, read on the forward strand.
GACCACGAACTGCTTGGCCACCGCGCGGCGGCCGAATGAGAAGGGATCGAGCAGCATGACCAAGCCCACCCCCGGATCGCGCTGGAAGAGCGCGGTATGCGACACCGAAGCGGTCGTCGTGCGCCCGGCCAGCAGCGGCGCGGTGCCCGAATGCGGCGGCGTGGCGATGGTCCCTGCGGCCGAGGCGAAGCCCGACGGCGGCACCATCGCCGCCGGCTTCGACGGCGGATCTCAGATGGGCAAGCGCTATCATGACGAGGCCACCGGCATGGAGGCGCTTTGCACCAAGGCGGGCCAGGGCACGCTCGGCGTCGAGGGCCGCGCCTTTGCCCTGAAGGAAGCCAAGAAGCTTCCCTCTTCGGACTGAGGACTCCCCATCATGAACATCGCGCTGCTCATGGAAATGGCGGCATCAGGCCTGGGCGATCGCACCGCGATCGTCTCGGGTGGCCAGAAGCTGAGCTATGACGAACTCCAGCGCCGCGCGTTGATCAGCGCGGAACTGTTCGCGGCCAGGGCCGGCGAGAAGATCGCCTATGTGGGCGTCAACTCGATCGCCTTCCCGCTCGCGCTGTTCGGCAGCGCGCTGGCCGGCAAGCCGTTCACTCCGCTGAACTATCGCCTGCCCGACACCGAATTGCGTCGACTGGTCGCGCGCACCGCCCCCGCGACGCTGGTGGCTGACGACGACATGGCCCCGCGCGTGGCTGGGATCGACGGGGTCGAAGTCGTCACCGTCTCCGAACTGCTCGCCGCCGCGCCGCAACCCGCCGGCTTCGTCCCCGCCGAACATGAGATCGCGGTGCTGCTGTTCACCAGCGGCACGACCGGCGAACCCAAGGCCGGCGTGCTGCGCCACGCGAACCTCACCTCCTATGTCATCTCGACCGTCGAGTTCATGGCCGCGGGCGAGGATGAGGCGGCGCTGGTCAGCGTGCCGCCCTATCATATCGCCGGCATCTCGGCGGTGCTCACCTCGATCTATGCGGGCCGCACGCTGGTCCAGCTTCCGGCCTTCACGCCCGAGGGATGGGTGGAAGCGGCGGCCGAGCACGGCGTGACCCAGGCGATGGTGGTGCCGACCATGCTGGGCCGCATCCTCGACACGCTCGATCAGGAAGGCAAGGACCTGCCCGCGATGCGCCACCTGTCCTATGGGGGCGGCCGCATGCCCGAGCCGGTGATCCGGCGCGCGATGGCGAAGCTGCCGAATGTCTCCTTCGTCAATGCCTATGGGTTGACCGAGACCAGCTCGACCATAGCCTTCCTGAGCCCCGAGGATCATCGCGCCGCGATTGCTTCCGATGATCCGAAATGGCAACGGCGGCTGTCCTCGGTCGGCATCCCGATCCCATCGATCGAACTCGACATCCGCGATCCCGAAGGCCAGCCGGTGCCGCGCGGTACCGCAGGCGAGATCTGGGTGCGCGGAGAGCAGGTGTCGGGCGAATATCTGGGCCGCTCGGCGCTGCGCGAGGGGGGCTGGTATCCCACCAACGATGCCGGCTGGATGGACGAGGACGGCTATCTGTTCGTCGAGGGCCGACTGGACGACGTGATCGTGCGCGGCGGCGAGAACATCTCCCCCGGCGAGATCGAGGATGTGCTGCGTGAGCATCCGGCGGTTGCCGACGTGGCCGTGCTCGGCGTGCCCGACGACGAATGGGGCGAGGCGGTCGCCGCCGTGCTGGTCGTTCGCGAACCGACCCCGGCCGAGGAACTGCGCGACTGGGTCAAGACCCGCCTGCGCTCGACCAAGGTGCCGGGCCTCGTCCTGTTCCGCGACGCGCTGCCGTATAATGACACGGGCAAGCTGCTGCGCCGGGTGCTCAAGCAGGAGCTGGTTCCCGCCCAGGCTGCGTGAGGCGACAGCTCCGCAACGAGCGTCGGCCCGGCGAAGGCCGGGGGCAACGATATCGATCGAACGCCTCTACGCAAAAGACTAGCTTCAGTCCCTCGTCTCGCTGGTGCATCTCCACGCCGACACAGAGGAGCCGAGCATGACCACCCGCACCACCGACGTCGCAACCTTTCCGACCCATGAGGACCGCTTCCGCCTCGACGGGCGCACGGTGTTCCTGTCGGGCGCGGCTGGGCATCTCGGCCGGGCCATGGCGATCGGCTTTGCCCAGGCGGGCGCGCATGTGATCCTCAACGGGCGCACCGCTTCCAAGCTGCAGGAATTCGCCGACGAACTGGCGGCCGCCGGCCATTCGGCCTCGATCGCCGCCTTCGACGTGATGGACCGCGACGCGGCCAACGCCTTCCTCGGCGGGCTCGACCGGCTGGACGTCCTCGTAAACAACGCGATCACCGGGCTCGGCCCGTCGGCCAGTTCGTCGCTGGAGGCTTTCCGCGCGATGGTCGACAGCGGCCTGATCGCCTCCCAGGACAATGTCACCAACGCCCTGCCCGCGCTCGAGGCGGCAGTCGCCGCGACCGGCTCGGCCTCGATCATCAACATCACCTCGATCTGGGCCCATGTCAGCCCCACACCGTCCCTCTATGAGGGCACCGGCCGCCTGACCCCGCCGCAATATGCCGCGACCAAGGGCGGCCTGCTCCAGCTGACCCGCTATCTCGCAGTGCAGCTCGCTCCCAAGAAGATCAGGGTCAATTCGCTGAGCCCGGGCATCTTCCCCTGGGATGACATCACCAACAACGAGCCGGATTTCGTGGAGCGTATCTCGCAAGGGTCACCGATGCGGCGGCTCGGCGAGGCGTGCGAGCTGACCGGCCCGGCGGTGTTCCTCGCCTCCGACGCCTCGACCTACATGACCGGCGCGGATCTGCTGATCGATGGCGGCTGGACGGCCTGGTAAGAGCCGCCCCCGGCTTCTTCCATAAGCCTTCCACTCTTCCCGCAAGGGCGAGCGGAAGGCTTTTCATTCACCTCGCGCGGCGAAAACGGATCGGTAGCCGCTCGATATTGCGATGGCGCCAGTTGGCCATGTGCGGATTGGGCAGGTCCTCGGCCAGCTCGATATCCTCGATCCGGCGCAGGATGGTCGAGAACGCGATCTGCAGCTCCATCTTCGCCAGCAGCCGGCCGGGGCAGGTGTGCGGCCCGAAGTTGAAGGTGATGTGCGATCCCGCCCCCTGCCGCTCGATGTCGAAGGCATGTGGGCAGGCGAACTTGCTGGGATCGTGATTGGCGCCCGACAGGCACAGGCCGATCAGCGCACCTTTCGGGATGGTCACGCCGTGCATCTCGACCTCGCGGGTGGTGATGCGCGGAAACACCGCGATCGAGGTGTCCATGCGCAGGGATTCCTCGACGAAATTCTTCATCAGATCGGGGTTCGCACGCAGCTTCGCCATCTGTTCCGGATGGGTGAGCAGCAGATAGAGCGAATTGCCGAGCATGTTGATGACGGTGCCGAAGCCGCCGGTGATCACGTCGCGCAGGACATTCTGCAGTTCCTGCTCCGTCAACGGCTGATTGTCGACATTCTCGCCGCTGTTCTCGATCACGATCCGGCTGAGCAGATCGCTTCCGGGCGAACGCTTGCGCTGCTCCATCACCTCATGGAGATAATGCTGCATCTCCAGCTCGGCTTCGGCACACTCGCGCAGTTCCTCCTCGGAGAGGACGTGATTGGTGATCCGCGATGTGGTCGTCGCCCATCGCAAGAAATTTTCGATGTTGTCCGGATCGAAGCCGAGATGCTCGGCGATGATCAGCGAGGGGAGCTGGAAGGCAAACTCGCGCATGAAGTCGCATTCGCCCCGATCGATGAAGCGATCGATCAGCATGTCAGTCACTTCCTGGATGCGCGGCTTCAGCGCCTCGACGTTGCGCGCGTTCAGGACCGAATCCAGATATTTGCGGACGCGCCGGTGCTCGGGCAGGTCGGCGCCGTTGAGCACCCGCTTGATCCCCCATCCCCGGCTCTCGAGAATGTCCTGGTACAGCTTCCACCGTTCGCCCTGGATCATGCCGTAGGACAGGTTGTTCGAGAAGGTGGCCGGATCGAGGCTGATCGCCTTGATGTCGTCGAAGCGCGAGACGAGATACACGTCGGTGCCCGGCATATTATACACCGGCGCCTCCTTCTGGAGGCGCTCGTAGAACTCGAACGACTCCTCCTGGAACTCCTTCGACATCAGGTCATAATCGTCGAGTGCCTTCATGGGCTTCATTCTTCCTCTCCTTCGGTCGCGCTAACCCGGCCGACGCATGTCCTCCGCGATCAGTTCGGCGGCGCGCCAGCCCACCGCCATGGCGGGCGCATTGGTGTTGCCTGAAATCAGGGTCGGCATGATCGAGCAGTCGGCCACACGCACGCCGTCGACGCCATGAACCCTCAGCCGCGGATCGACCACCGCGTCCCCACCCGGCCCCATCGAGCAGGTGCCGGTGGTGTGGTTGCCGGTGCGCGCGGTCAGGTCCATTTCGCGCGCGATCTCTTCGTCGCTGGCGGCCTGCGGGCCGGGTACCGTCTCGTGCGCTATAAACGGGGCCAGCGCCGGCTGTGCGAGCATTGTCCGCGCATAGCGCACCATGCGGATGATGCCGGTGCGGTCTTCGGGGGTCGCAAGCCAGTTGGGATGGATGGCGATCTGCTCGCCCGGGTCAGGTGAGCGGATGGCGACATGGCCTTCGCTGGTGGGCCGCAGCAGATAGGCGCCGGCGGTCAGGCCCGGTTCCGCCTCCAGCCCACCGACATAGCCCTGGCCCGGCACGATCGGCTCCATGCTGATCGGCGCAAAATAGAGCTGCACGTCGGGCCGGTCGAGCGAGGGATCGGTGCGGGCGAACGCCCCGACCTCGAACGGGCCGGTGCTGAGTATCCCGTCGCGCCGGAGCAGGTAGCGCGCCACGCTGGCCATGAGGCCCATGCCGCGCAGCCGCCGGTTGTGTCCCGGCTCGTCGCGAAGCCGGTAGCTCATCGAGAGGCCGATATGGTCGCGCATATGCGCGCCGACGCCGGGGCTGTCATGGACAACCGGCAACCCGAGTTGCTGGAGCAACGCGGCCGGGCCGACACCCGACAACTGGAGCAGTTTGGGGGACTGGATCGCGCCCGCCGACAGGATCACCTCCCGGTCGCAGCGGAACTCGACGACCTTTCCCCCCACCGACGCTCGCACGCCGATAGCGCGGCGTCCGTCCCAGACAATCCGCTCGGCATGGGCATCGCGCACGATATGGAGATTGGGTCGATGGCGAATCGGATCGAGGAAGGCCGCCGCCGCGCTCATCCGGCGGCCATCGGCTATGCTGTGCGCGAAATAGCCGATGCCTTCCTGCGAAAGTGCGTTGAAATCCTCGCTGCGGGGCAGCCCCATCTGCTCGCCGGCCGCGATGATCCTTTCGGCGAAGGGGTAGCGGTAGTGGCCGGCGGTGACGGGCAACGGCCCGCCCGCCCCGCGCGTCTCGCTGGCACCGAGGCTGTGGTCCTCCATCTCGCGGAAGACGCGCCACATCTCCGCGCCGTCCCAGCCCGCATTGCCCCGCGCCGCCCAGTCGTCATAATCCTGACGCTGGCCGCGAATGTAGATCATGCCGTTGATCGAGCTGGAGCCCCCCAGCACCCGCCCGCGCGGCCACATCTCCCCGGCGCGGCCACGATGCGGCTGCGGCTCGGTCGCGAAGTTCCAGGCTAGATCGGGGCGCAGCGCCGCCTTCGCGAAGCCCTTCGGCATCCGGACCAGGAAATGGCCCGGCCTGGCACCGGCTTCCAGCAGGATCACCGTGACGTCCGGATCGGCGCTCAGCCGGTTGGCGAGCACGCAGCCCGCCGAGCCGGCCCCTACGATGATAAAGTCCGCACGCTGGATCATGGTCCCTCCCAGCTTCCAGCCCTATCGAAAGACCCCGCCCGGGCCGGCCCGTTAAAAAGGCTAGGTCAGCGACGGAGGAACCTCCGGACGGCCGGGGACGAGGGCCGCGATGGTCATGAGAAATCGCATTCATGCTCGCTTCACGGCAACTGGCCTTTTGGCCAATGCGGTCGGACGCGCAGAGCCATTATATCGATCATCGCGTCTTCGCATCGACACGATATGCGCGGCGCAACTCAAGAGTGATGGGGCAACAAGACCCACAACGGAAGGGGATTTGCATGCAGGATTTCCGAGCAATGGCGTCGCGCAACCGCGCCAGCCTGAAGAGCAGCACCTTGCTGACCGCCGCCGCACTGTCAGCGGCTTTCGCGGCACCGGCATTTGCCCAGTCCGCTGCCACCGCCCCGCAGGCTGCCGGGGAAGCGGCATCGATCGCCGACGGTAGCGAGATCCTCGTTACCGCCCGCCGCCGCGCAGAGCGCCTGCAGGACGTGCCGGTCGCCGCGGCAGCCGTCAACGCCGCGCAGATCCGCCAATATGACATGACCACCCTGGCCAATATCCGCATCGTCGCACCGCAGATTTCGTTCGATCGCGGCTTCACCGGATCGGGCGCGTCGATCGCGCTGCGCGGCGTGAGTTCGTCGAACCTCGACGCCGGCATCGAGCAATCGGTGCTGCTGGACGTCGACGGCCTGCCGACTAGCCGTGGCCGCCTGCTGAACGACGCGATGTTCGACATCCAGGAAGTCACCGTGATGAAGGGCCCGCAGTCGCTGTTCTTCGGCAAGAACAGCCCCGCCGGCGTGGTCGCGCTGAAGAGCGCCGGCCCGACCTCCAGCTTCGAGGGCTATGCGCGCGTCGGCTATGAGTTCACCAACGACCAGTCGTCGATCGAGGCCGCGATATCGGGGCCGATCAACGAGAATTGGGGCTATCGCGTCGCCATCTACGGAAGCAACAGCGAAGGCTATATCCGGAACCAGAGCCCTGGCATCGCCGATCCGTTCCGCACGACCCCCGCGCTCCAGGCAGGGGGCACCTTCGTACCCGCCGGCTACAAGCGACTGGGCGCGGAAAAGAAGCTCTCCGGCCGTCTGACGCTCGCCTATGACAATGGCAACGGCTTTGATGCGACCTTCAAGCTGCTCGGCTCGCATTATTCCGGCCAGGGCCTGCAGTCCTTCTCCGAAGTCATGGGTTGTCCTGCGGGACGCACCCAGCCCGCCTCGTCGGGCCGGATCGATCCCTATGGCGACTGCAAGCTGAACGATCGCTCCTCGCAGGGCCACCTGCCGCCGGCGGTGGTAGCGGCCTGGCCCGAAATCCGCAGCTGGAACACGGGCGGTCCGTCGGCCCGGAACAAGTCCATCGTCCCGACGCTGTCGATGAACTACAAGGCCGGCGATATCACGCTGACCTCGGTCACCGGCCTCTACCATTATGATTTCCGCAGCTCGGGCAACGCGGATGCAACCGCCTATACCTTCTTCTGGTCGTACAACACGGAGAAGAACACCAGCTTCTACCAGGAAGTCCGCGCTGTCTCGGATTTCGAAGGTCCGCTGAACTTCGCCGCGGGCGGCCATTACGAGAATAACGACCGCACCTTCACGGTCGGCGGCTTCCTGGGCCCGATCGCAGCCGATCCGCGCAACGGCAGGCTGCACAGCCATGACAATATCCAGGACAACAAGAGCCACGCCTTCTCGGTCTTCGGCCAGCTGACCTACAAGTTCCTGGATAACTTCGAACTGGCGGGCGGCGCGCGCTATACCCGGGAAACCAAGAAGGCCGATCTGTCCAATGCCTTCGTGAACCGGAACCAGCTCGGCCTGAAGGCCGAAGGCGATCATATCATCGGCAAGCAGACCCAGACCAACACCTCGCCCGAAGCAACCCTGACCTGGCGTCCGTCGAGCACCCTGATGATCTACGGCGCCTACAAAACGGGCTATCTGTCGGGCGGCTTCTCCAATCTCGGCACGCTCGCCGCCAGCAACAACCTGGCCAATGTGACCTTCGGTGCGGAGAAGGCGGAAGGCTTCGAGCTCGGCACCAAGTTCCAGGCGTTCGATCGTGCCCTGTCCGGCTCGCTCACGGCCTATCGCTACAAATATAAGGGCCTGCAGCTGACCGCGCTCAACGCCGTCACCGCTGTGTTCCAGACCCAGAACGCGGCGAGCACCATCACCAAGGGTATCGAGCTGGAAGGTTCGTACCGGACGCCGATGGATGGGCTCACGCTCCGCGGCAGCGTCTCCTACAACCGCGCGGAATATGAGGATTTCGCGGGTGCGCAGTGCTACGCCGGTCAGACGGCGGCGCAGGGCTGCCTGCCGGTGCCGGGTTCAGCCACCGCGCGCGCGCAGGACCTCAGCGGCCGGGACGTCTATCGCGCGCCGCATTGGACGATCACGGGCGGCGGCGTCTACGACATACCGATGTCGAACGACTATAAGCTGTCGCTCAACGCCGACTATCGCTGGACTTCGGGCTATTATGCCTCGCTCCAGGAAAATCCGGCGGGCTATCAGAAGCGCTATCTGGTGCTGAACGCGGGTGCCCGCTTCAGCCCCGGCAGCGACAACTGGTCGCTGGCGGTGATCGGCCGCAACCTGACCAACAAGCGCTACGCGACGATCGGCGTCGACAAGCCGGGCGGCACCGGCGAGGTGTTCGCCGTGGCCGGCGAGCCCCGCGCGGTGGTCCTGCAAGCGGAGGTCCGCTTCTAGGCATCCTCTGAGATGGGAAAAGGGCCCGGTGCCGGGTGGCGCCGGGCCCTTTTTCTTTGTCCATCGCCCCGGCGGAGGGCGTGGCCGTGAGCGGTTCTTGCGAGCCACACCGGGCAGGGACCTTCGATGGCCCCGGCCTCCGCCGGGGCGGCGCTCTAACCGCCCATCACCGTTCCTGCCGCGCGCAATCCGGTGGTCAACGCCGCCGCCAGACCACCGCCATATCCGCCACGATAGACGTCGCCGACATCGGCGCCCGCCGCGAGCAGGCCGCCGACAGGAGCACCATCCGCCCTCAGCACACGCATCCGATCGTCGCAGCGCAGGCCGGCGAAAGTGAAGGTGATCGCCGGATAGACGATCAGCCCATAATAGGGCGCCCGCGCGAGCGGCTTGTGCGGCTGATGCACGCGGGGCGGCGAGAGATTCTCCCAATCCTCGCGGGCGCAGCGATTATAGTCGCTCAGCGTCGCGAGACATTGACCGCGGTCGAAGCCATGCGCTCCGGCGAAGGAGGCGATTTCGTCGAGCGTGTCCGCCACGATTCCTTCGCCGCCATGCTCCAGGGCGACCTGCATCCGGTCCTCGGGCGGTGCGACCTCGACGACGGCGGTGACGCCATGGGCCTGGTGGATCGCATCGTCCGACACCATCAGCGCCCGACCGCCCGGCTGCTGGAGAGTCTGGTGGGTGTTGGCGTGATCGCCCTCGCTCTCGTCGCAGAAGCGATGACCGGCCTCGTTGAGCAGCACCGTATAATCGCTGTGATATTGCGACAGCCGGGTGAACAGCCGCGGGTCGCCCCAGGCGGGGGAGCCGCTGACCAGATGGCCGTAGAAGCCGAGATTGCCCTTGGGCGCGTCGCCGCCCGCCGCCGTACCCAGCCGCAGTCCGGCACCATCGCTGGTGGGATTGGATCGCAGCAGCACGCTCCGCCCGTTGGGCCCCAGATAGGCTTCGCGCAGCTCGGCCGATCCCTGGAAACCGCCCGTGGACAGCAGCGTCCATGGCGCAAAGATATCCATCTCGCCGTCGGCATGCACGGTGTGCGCGCCGACCACGCGGCCTTCCGCGTCAGTCAGCAGCCGCTCGACCCTTGTATCGCGCACGACGATGCCGCCGGCGCCTTCCACCGTCACCACCGCCTGGGCGAAATGGCCGAGCAGATCGGCCTGGTAGCCCCGCCCGTTGAGTGGATTGACGACGTTGGACATATGCACGTCACGGCCGCGCAGCCAGGCGACGCCATCGCGGTAGCCCTGCGCCACCAGCGCCGAGAAAGCCGGATCGCCGCCGCCATGATAGGCCATCTTGGCGGTGGACTCGAGCGTCCAGAGGATGCCGCCCGACATGGCCGCCGATCCGCCGACCTCGGCCGCCGCCTCTATCACCACGACCCGCAACCCCGCTTCGGCCGCGCGCGCGGCGGCGCTGAGGCCGGCCATGCCGGCTCCGATCACGATTAGATCGAATGTGAGCTGCTCGTCCTGCATGGCCTCTTCCATCATGATTGTCGCGAGGGAGCATGCCGTTCCGGCCCTGATCCCGCCTACCGATCAAAAGGACAGGTCGGCCCGCCATTGGGAAGACCGATTCGAGGGAGGCGGCCTCGGAGAGCGCCTCGGATGGATGGAAAAGGCTGTGACGAAAGCCGCCACCGCACGCTGGAATCTCCATTTGGTAAATCGACCAATTTTTCCAGAAAACTGCCATTTCCAACCAGATTGACGGCTGCCTGGGAACTTTATCCGATCGTCCAAACATCTTAATTCATGATGATGATTGGCAGTTTTTCTTGCCGCCTCACCGGGACTGGGATATGGTTGTCCCCGACAGGCAAACAGCCAGCACAGATCGGGAGTGGTTGCCATGAATCCGCATGATATCGACTCGCTTCGCATCGCCACGCCGGCCGATGTGCGCCCCGCGGCCGAGGCCTTTTACGCGCTGGCGCGCGACCGCTTCGACTGTCGCGTCGCGACCTGCCACAACATCGCCGTCAAGCAGCTGATGCGCGATGCCGAGGGCAATATCCTGGCGACCGACGTGTTCGGCTGGACCGATGACGAGGACGACCGGTGGTGGCGGACCCCGCAGCTCGCGCTCGCCTCCCCGCTCACCACCGCCTGCCGCTATGAGAGCGATCCCTTCTGGTGCAATGGCGACGGCTTCTACACGATGCGTCCCAATCGCTGGCTCGACGGCATCGACCTCACCAATTTCGAGCGCCGCAGCTTCGCCCGCACGGCGATCGTGGTGCCGATCCACATGCCCTTCGGCCAGATCGGCGCGGTCAGCTTCACTTCGACCGATCCGTCGCGTACCGACTTGTCCGAGGAGTTCGCCGCCCATGGCGAGACGCTGGGCCTCTATTCGCGCGCCTTCATCACCTCCTACCAGCGGGTGATGGTCGCGCCCGAGCGGCTGCCGGTCGGCGGCACGATGCTGAGCAAGCGCGAGGTCGAATGCCTGCGCTGGGCGGCGATCGGCAAGACCGATTATGAGATCAGCCTGATCATGGCGCGCAGCCGCGCGACGGTGCGCTTTCACATCCACAATGCGGCGACCAAGCTCGATGCCGTGAACCGCAGCCAGACCGTCTTCAAGGCCGCCCAGCTTGGCTATATCGGGCTGAACAGCTGATCGCGACATAGCCGGGACGTTCCAATGCGGACGATCAGAGCCCAAGCACCGTCTTGGCGATGATCGTCCGCTGCACTTCGTTGCTGCCCCCGAAGATCGTCCAGGCCCGGCCATTGAGCGCGCGGGCCGGGGCAACCTGCGCCTCCTTGCTGCGGATCGGCGCCTCGCCGCCGGGCGCATAGAGCGGCCGCGCCGTCGACAGCTGCAGCCCGGCATAGCCGAATGCCGACATGGTCAGCGAGTCGATCTGCTGATGCAGCGTCGAAGCACACATCTTGACCAGCGACGTCTGCGGCCCCGGCGCCTTGCCCTCGGCGATCTCGGCGAGAATGCGCAGCTCCGTCATTTCCAGGGCCAACGCCTCCAGCTCGGTCCGTGCCAGCCGGGCCGCGAACAGCGGATCATCGAGCAGCGCGCCACCCGCGCCATCGCGCTCCTCCGCCGCGATCCGCCGCAAAGCTCCAAGCTCCGCCAGCAGGCGCGGCGCATGGCAGGAACCGCCGCGCTCGTTTTCCAGCAGGAACTTGGCGATCGTCCAGCCCTGCCCTTCATCGCCCACCCGATCGGCCACCGGCACCTTCACATCGTCGAAGAAGACCGCATTGACCTCATGGTCCCCAGCCATGCCGATGATCGGCTTCACCTCGACTCCCTGCTGCCGCATGTCGATCAACAGGAAGCTCATCCCGCGCTGCGGCTTCACCTCAGCGTCGGTACGCACCAGGCAGAAGATATGGTCGGCGAACTGGGCGTGGGTGGTCCACAGCTTGCTGCCGTTGACGATATAATGATCGCCGTCCCGCACCGCGCGCGTCTTCAGGCTGGCGAGATCCGAACCCGAGGAGGGCTCGGAAAAGCCCTGGCACCAATAATCCTCTCCCGACAATATGCGCGGCAGCAGGCTGCTCTTCTGCGCCTCCGTCCCGAAGGTCCAGAGAACGGGCGCCAGCAGCTTGAGGCTGAGGACGGGAAGATTGGGCGCGTCGGCGAGCGCCAGTTCCTTCTCGAAGATATAGCGCTGCACCGGCGTCCAGCCGGTACCGCCATGCTCGACCGGCCAGTTATAGCCGAGCCAGCCCTTCTCATGGAGAATCCGCTGCCAGACGAGGCCAATGTCGGGCTCGGCGAACACCACCGGGGTCGCGCGAGCGCCGGCGCGCAGATCGGGCGTAAGATGGGTGTCGAGGAATGCGATCACCTCCTCCCGAAAGCGCTGCTCCCCCTCGCTATACTCGAAATCCATTCCGTTCCTCCGGGGACAAGGGCCCCTTCCAATTCCCCTCCTATCGCGCAGGAAACCGGCCGTGGCGTCTGTGCAAAAGGCTAGCCGACATCGAACTAGCTGAAAGCGGAGGCGCAGCGCCGGAACGGCTCGGTTACATCCCGAGGCGAAGGGCGCGGAAGGCGCCTGCATTGGGGCGAGTTCCGACCTTGGATTTCCGACTGAACGAAGAGCAGCAGATGCTGCGCGACATGGTGGAGCGCTTCGTCCAGGAGCGCTTCGATCCCGCCGTGCGTCCGCACCACCGCATTCCCGCCGCCGGCTTCGATGGCGGCAATTGGGTGCTGCTCGCCGAGTTGGGCCTGCTCGCCCTGCCCCTCGCCGAAGAGGATGGCGGACTGGCGGGCGGTCCGGTCGAACTGATGGTTGTCGCCGAGGCACTCGGCCGAGGCGTTGTCGCCGAACCCTATCTCACCGAGATCCTGTTTGCCGGGCAATTGCTGGCCCGCGCGGGAACGCCCGCGCAGAAGGAGCGGTTTCTTGCCAATGTGGCGGCGGGCGCGGTCCATATCGCCGTCGCTCATGCCGAGCCCGCGTCGCGCTTCGCGCTCGACGACGTCGAGACGCGCTTCACCGATGGCCGGATCGACGGGACCAAGACCTTCATCGTGGCCGGCGCCGCGACCGATGCCTTCATCGTCACCGCGCGCGGCGAGGACGGCACGATCGGCCTCTATCTGGTCGAGGCCGGTGCGGCGGGTATCACCCGGCAGGATTACCGCCTGATCGACGGCGCGACTGCCGCACAGATCGGTTTTGCCGGAACACCCGCCGAGCCAATGGCCGGCGACATCTCGATATTGGCCGCGCTGATCGACGAGCTTCGCGTGCCGATCGCGGCGGAAATGCTGGGGCTGATGTCGGCGCTGTTCGACACTACCCTCGACTATATCCGCGTCCGCAAGCAGTTCGGCGCGTCGATCGGCAGCTTCCAGGCGATCCAGCATCGCATGGCCGATCAGTATATGGCGGTCGAACAATCGCGCTCGCTGCTCTACCGCGCCGCACTGGCCGAGGGTGAAGGTGCCGAGGCCGCCAGGATCGGTGCCAAGGCCTATATCGCCGAAGCCGGTGTGCGGCTGGCGGAGGAAGCAATCCAGCTCCACGGCGGCATGGGCATCACCGACGAACTGATCGTCGGCCATGCCTATAAGCGGATGCTGCTGCTCGCCAGCCTGTTTGGCGATCCCGACACGGAGATCAAACGGTACGCCGCCGCGATGCGCTGATCCGTCCCTTTTTCCCTACTGAGGCCGGTCCGGTGTCCAACGCCGGTCCGGCCTTCTTCTGTCTGGAAAACTGTCGGCCCTGCGGAGGCCCGGACCGCGACAGGCTCGCCGTCAGCTTGCCTAAGGAGCCCCTGACGGCCCCGGCCTCCACCGCGCCGACACTTTACCGGGTGAGGATCGTCACCGCCGAGACGCCGGGCGCGCCATAGACATGGCTGTAGGCGGTCTTCGGATCGCCGGCGACCTGGCGCGCGCCTCCGGCCCCGCGCAGCTGGACGACATTCTCATAGACCTGGCGCAATCCCGACGCGCCGATCGGTTCGCCGCAGGCAATGCAGCCGCCATCGGTGTTGACCGGCAGGGAGCCGTCGAGCCGTGTGCGGCCCTCGGCCAGCCACTGTTCCTGCTCGCCATCCTTGCAGAAGCCGTTTTCCGCCATATGCATGATCTCGGCACCGGCCTCGGTATCCTGCAGTTGGGCGACGTCGATGTCCCCGGGGCCGACCCCGGCCTTCTCGAACGCCGCCTTGCTGGCGATCTCGGTTGCCGTGCCGCCGCGCTCGACGTCGAGCGCGGGCGCGAACACCTCGAACGATCCCGCCGGACGGGTGCGCATCGCCGCGGCCGCCAGCCTGATCATCGGCCCGCCCAGTTCACGGGCCTTCTTCTCGCTCGCGAGCACCAGCGACACCGCACCCTCGGCGGGGGAGCAGAACATGAACTTGGTCAGCGGATCGCTGACCATCTGGGAGTTGAGGATAGTGTCGAGGTCGACCTCCTCACGCCGCCACGCATGTTCGGCGCGCGCTCCATTGTGGAAGCTCTTCTCGGCAACCAGCCCCAGCGTCCGGGGGCTGATGCCGTGCAATTCCATGTAGCGCTGGATCTTCATCGCGAAGAACTGCGTGGTCAGCATCAGGCCGATATCGCCATACCAGTCCGGCAGGCCCCACTCGGCAGGCTTGGGATCGAAGGCGCCGCGCGGGTGCTTGTCGAAGCCTACCGCGACGCCAAGGTCATATTCGCCCGACTGGATCGAGCTGGCGGCGGCGAACAGTGCGGATCCGCCGGTGGCGCAGCCATTCTTGACGTTGATGAACTGCACGCCTGTCAGGCCCAGTCGGCTCACCATCGTATCGGCATTGCCCGACGCATCGGAGCCGCCATAGGCGAACTGCACGTCGTTCCATTCCACACCAGCATCGGCGATTGCGCTGCGGACCGCCGCGACGCCCATGTCCAGCCCGGTCATGCCCTCGGCGCGGCCGAAGGGGTGGATACCGATTCCGACGATATAGGCGCTCATGCCGCCGTTCCTTCCACTCGTTCGAAGGCATAGGTGAGGATGGAGGTGCCATCCGCATCCTCGGCGAAGGGCACGATCACCGTGCGATAGCGTTCGCCGATCCGCAGCGCGGCAAAATCCGCCTCGGTCAGCCGCCCTTCGACGATCACCTGGCCGGGAAATTCGACATAGCCGACCGCATAGGGCGTGAACGCCTCGGGCCCGGCATAGGGCGGCGACTTCGGACGGAAACGCTGCACCGTCCAAGACCACAGCGTCCCTTCCGACGCCAGATCGACCGGATCGCAATCCTGCCCCTCCAGACCCTCGGGGAAGGGAAAGACGATCCGCCCCGTGGTTCGGCTTCGGCCCGCGATCAGATGCGGCCGGGGTGTTTCGGCAAACAGATCCTGGGCGATGGGGCGCGTCGTCATGTCAATCTCCGGTTCGATCTCAGGCGCCGGCGTCGAGCGCTTCGATCCAGGCGGCTTCGGCCAGCGGTTCCACCTTCGCGGCCATCTCCCCGGCGTTGGAGGAAGAGGCGTTGCCCGCCGCCGCGCGGGCGGCGACGCCCTGCCAGATCGCGGCGACGCGGAAGAGGTTATAGGCGCGATAGAAGCCCAGATTGCCGGGCATCGGTAGACCCCGCCGTTCGAAATAGCGGACCAGATAGGCGTCCAGAGACGGGATGCCCAGCGCGGCGAGATCCTCGCCCTTCAGCGTCCCGCGCGGATCGATGCCGGCCGGGCGGTACCACTCCATGGCATGATACATCAGGTCGCCCATCGCATCGCCGGTGGTGGACAGTTCCCAGTCGATCACCGCCGCCACCTTGGGCTCGGTCGGGTGGATCAGGATATTGTGGAAGCTGTAGTCGCCATGGACGATCCTCGTGGCGCGCTCGACATCCACC
Source organism: Rhizorhabdus dicambivorans (assembly GCF_002355275.1). Taxonomy (NCBI): domain Bacteria; kingdom Pseudomonadati; phylum Pseudomonadota; class Alphaproteobacteria; order Sphingomonadales; family Rhizorhabdaceae; genus Rhizorhabdus; species Rhizorhabdus dicambivorans. The sequence continues at coordinate 4,048,552 of NZ_CP023449.1, forward strand.
GGGACGGCACCCGGCAGCCACTCGATCAGCCGGTCCATCGCCGGTATGCGATGGCTCTCGGTATCGCGATACTGGCGCGACCAGCGCGCGACCTGCCGGGCGAAATAATTGCCGGGCCTGCCATAGCCCTCAAGTCCAATGGCGTCCGGATCGAAGCTGTGCAGCCGGGCCAGCGTCTCGTTGATCGAGTCGCACACCGCCGCCCGCTCGTCGGGGTTCAGGTCCGGCATGCGGCAATCGAAGAAGATGCGCCCCGGCACATGCGCCATCAGGTAGAAGGGGGAACCGATGACCTCGGGGTCCTCTTCATAGACCAGCGGCTCTGGCACCGGGAAGCCCTGCGCGAACAGCGCGGAAAGGATGCGATGCTCGCGATCGACCGCATGGGCGGAGGCCAGTGTCACGCCCGGCGGCTTGCGGCGCAGCACATAGGTCCGGTCGGGTGTGTCGAGGATGTAGGTGGGATTGGACTGCCCGCCTTCGAACTGGCGCACGCTCATCGGCGTGGTGAAGCCCGCCACCCGTTCCTTGAGGAAGGCTTCCAGGCGTCCGAGATCGAAGCGGTGCGCCGACTTCACCTCGACGATGTCACCGAAATATTTCTTGGGCGCGGGCTCGCTCACCGCTGGCCCCCATCGACGGTCAGCACAGTGCCGGTGGTGTAGCTCGAATGGTCGCTGGCGAAGTAGAGCGCGGCGGTGACCACTTCCTCGGGCCGACCGATGCGGCGCGCCGCAGAGTTGATCGTCTTGTCGGCCTCCTCGCGCCAGCTCTTGGAGATGTCGGTCCAGAAGGGCCCGGCCATGATGCAGTTGACCCGGACATTCGGCCCATATTCGAGCGCATGGCCCTTGGTGATGATGTTGAGCGCGCCCTTGGCCGCGGCATAGACCGCGAACTCGGGCTCGGGGTGGACCGCACCGGTGCTGCTGACGTTGATGATCGATCCGCTGCCCTGCGCCACCATCCGCTCGCCGACCAGCGAAGCGAGCCGGAACGGTCCCTTGAAGTTGAGGCCGACGGTCTTGTCGAACAGCGTCTCGGTCATGTCGGTCGACTTGGCGACCGCGGGCGCGTTGCCGGCGTTGTTGATCAATATGTCGATCCGCCCGGCGGCTGCATAGGCCGCTTCCACCAGTTCGTCGATCGCCTCCCAGCGGCCGACATGCGCCGGGATCGCCCAGCCGCGCCGACCGAGCGCCTCGACCTCGGCCACCGCTTCCGCGCAGCTGGCGGCATCGCGGCTGGTGACGATCACGTCGGCGCCGCATTCGGCGAGCGCCTTCACCATCGCTCGGCCGAGCCCCCGGCTACCGCCGGTGACGAGCGCGACCTTGCCGCTCAGATCGAAATAATCGGCCATCGGCTCAGTCCTTCAGGATACGCGGCGCAACCGAAGACAGGTCGGTGTTGCGATATTTGTTGAACTCGATCCGCGCGATGGCGCGGTTATGCACCTCGTCCGGGCCGTCGGTGAGGCGATGGATACGGTTGTTCGCATAGGCCTCGGCCAGGCCGAAATCGGGCGACACGCCCGAGGCGCCGAACGCCTGGATGGCATCGTCGATCACCTTGATCGCCATGCGCGGCGCGGCCACCTTGATCATCGCGATCTCGGCCTGGGCCACCTTGTTGCCGACCGTGTCCATCATATAGGCGGCCTTCAGGCACAGCAGGCGCGCCATCTCGATATCGGTGCGTGCCTCGGCGACGCGCTGCTCCCAGATCGAATGCTCGGCAATCGGCTTCTTGAAGGCGGTGCGCGACAGCAGGCGCTTGCACATCTTCTCCAGCGCGAACTCGGCCGCGCCGATCACCCGCATCGCATGGTGGATGCGGCCCGGCCCGAGGCGGCCCTGGGCGATCTCGAAGCCGCGCCCCTCGCCCAGCAGCAGGTTCGAAACGGGCACGCGCACATTGTCGAACAGCACCTGGCCATGGCCGCCATGCTGGGCATGGTCATAGCCGAACACCGGGACCATCCGCTCAACCACGACGCCGGGCGTGTCGCGGGGCACCAGGATCATCGACTGCTGACGATAGCTGGACGCCGACGGGTCGGTCTTGCCCATCACGATCAACAGCTCGCAATTGGGGTGCCCGATGCCCGACGACCACCATTTGCGGCCGTTGATGACATAATCGTCGCCGTCGCGAACGATCGAGGTCTCGATGTTGGTCGCGTCGGACGAGGCGACCGCAGGCTCGGTCATGCAGAAGGTCGAGCGGATCTTGCCGTCCATCAGCGGACGCAGCCAGCGTTCCTTCTGTTCCAGCGTGCCGTAGCGCTCCAGCACCTCCATATTGCCGGTGTCGGGGGCCGCGCAGTTGAACACCTCGGGAGCCCAGACATAACGGCCGGTCATTTCCGCGATCGGCGCGAACTCGACATTCTTCAGATGCGGGGTCTCGAACTCGAAGCTGTGATCGACATGGTCCGTGCCGGCGCTGGGCGGCATGAACATGTTCCACAGACCCTGTTCCCTGGCCTTCACCTTCAGTTCCTCGACGACCGGCGATAGCGCCCAGGGATCCCCCTGGCGCAACTCATGCTCGAACCGCTCGTCATTGGGCGCGATATGCTCGTCGATGAAGCGCTGGACGCGGCCGTGCCACTGCTTCGCGTTCTCCGAGAATTCGAAAATCATCGTACCGCCATTCCTATTGTTTACGTCCGCATCTTGCGCCGTCCTGCGCCTGCCTCAAGACGCCGCCGGGCGAAGCTGGCACATTGGACAGGAATGTCCGCCACCCCACCGGAATCCCCGCCTGACAAAAACGACAGTTCGCCTGAGCGACGCTTTGGCCGAACCAGGGCGATATGGTCGCAGGTAATGCGCACCGATCAAGCCCGGGGAAGAGGAAGCCGATGGCCGACACGAGTCTCGACTATCTCGGCGTATCGCCGGTGCTGCGCGCCGAACTGACCGCTTTGTGCACCGAATATGTCTGGCGCGTCGACAATGGCCACGCCGCGCACATCCCCGATCTGTTCACTGCGGAGGGTGTCTGGATCGGGCCCTGGGGGACGATGCGCGGCCAGGCCGAACTGGACGTGGCGTGGAAGGCGCGGGCGCGATGGACCGTCCGAACCCGCCATCTGCTGACCAATCTGCGCTTCAGCGCCTTGGGCCCGGATCGCGCGGAAGGCCATATCAGCCAGATCGTCTTCGCCGCCGACGGCGACGCACCCTGGCCGACCGATCCCTCGGTCATTGCCGAGAATATCGACAGCTATGCGCGCGATGCCGACGGAGTGTGGCGCTTCGCAAGCCGCCGCATCGTCATGTTGGCTGACAGAAACAAGGCCTGAGAGGAGAGAACATCATGCCCACCTTCGCCGTCATCGGCTTCGACCGGCGCCCCAAGGATGCGCAGCTGCGCGAGACCCATCGGGCCGATCATCGCGCCTATGTAAGCGGCAATCTGGAATCGCTGCTCTGCGCGGGGGCGATGCTCGACGACGATCGGTCGCAATGCGGATCGCTCTATCTCTTCCAGGCCGACAGTGTCGATCAGGTCCGCGAATGGCTGGCAAAGGAACCGTTCGTGGCCAACGGCATCTATGAGACGCTGGCGGTGCGCGAGATCGAGACGAGCAAGCTCTGGACGGTCCCGGCCGAGCCCCCGGCCTTCGATCTCTAGGCCATGCACGCCCCGCTGAAGGCCATGGAAAGGACCTGGCAGCCTTCCTCGCTGAAGGCACTTGCGCTGCTCTTCGCGATCGCGGTGGTCAGCTATGCCGACCGCTTCACGATGGGCGTGCTGCAGGTCCCTATCAAGGCCGATCTCGGCCTCAGCGATGCGGAGATCGGCGCGCTGACCGGGCTCGCCTTCTTCGTGCCGCACACGCTGCTGTCGATCCCCATGGCCCGGCTGGCGGATCGCTGGAACCGCAAATATCTGCTCGTCGCGGCGCTGCTGCTGTGGAGTGGCATGACGGCGGCGATGGGCTGGGCGGCAAGCTTCGCGGCCCTGTTCGTGCTGCGGATGGGCGTGGCGATCGGCGAGTCGACTTGCCTGCCGAGCTGTTATTCGCTGATCGCCGACTATTTCCGGCCCGCCCAGCGCGCACGCGCGATGGCATTCTTCGGCCTCGGCCTGCCGGTCGGCAGCCTGATCGGCCTGACCGGGGCGGGCATGATCGCCGCGCGCTGGGGCTGGCAGACAGCCTTTTTCGTCGTTGGCAGCCTGGGACTGCTGCTTGCTCCGATCATCGCGATGGCGCTGCGCGAACCCGCACGCGATGGAGACAGCGGGGAATCCAACACCCCTCCTCCCTTCGGCGAGGCGGTGGCGCTGCTCTGGCGCATGCCCAGCTTCCGCTGCATCGCCATCGGCAACAGCTGCCAGACCTTCATCATCACCGCATCGCTGACCTGGAGCGCCTCTTTCTACACCCGCGCGCATGAGACGACGCTGGGCGAGGCGGCGCTGGTGGTGGGCATCCTCGGCGGGCTCGCGGGCGGGCTGGGCACGCTGAGCGGGGGCTTCCTGACCGACCGTCTCGGCCTGCGCGACCGTCGCTGGCCGATGCGGCTTCCCGCTATCACCGCCGGGCTGACGGTGCCCGCGACCGCGCTCCAGTTCCTGCTCCCGGGTTTCGCTCCCTCCGTGGCGGCGGGCGTCGCGGCGGTGTTTCTGGCCAACATGCACATCCCGGCGGTGTTCGCGACCAGCCAGGGCCTGGTGCCGCCCCGCGTGCGGGCGCTGACGTCGGGCGTGCTGGTCATGCTGGCGGGTCTCGTCGGATCGGTGTGCGGACCGCTGCTGACCGGCTGGGTCAGCGATCTGCTCCAGCAGATGGGACAGGACGACGGCAGCGCCCTTCGCCACGCCATCTGCCTGATGCTGGTCTTCTCCGCGATCGCCTCGGCGGCCTTCTATCGCGCCTCCCGGCACATGGGTCGTCAGCAACCCTGACCGTCGCCCCGGCCATGCCGGAACGGCGGTCTGCTTCATATCGAAGGTCAGCGCAGCGTCAGGACCTGCTTGCCGAAATTCTCGCCCTTGAACAGGCGGAGGAGCGTCTCGGGGGCGTTTTCCAACCCATGGACGACATCCTCGGCATGCTTCATCCGGCCTTCGCGGATCCAGCCTGCGAGACGCTCACGCGCCCAGGGAAACTCTGCTTCATGGTCGAGCACGATCAGCCCTTCCATCTTCGCGCGGCGGAAGACGAGCTGCATATAGTTGGAAGGGCCCGGCGGCAGCGTCGCCTCGGAATAGATCGAGATCGCCCCGCAGACGACGACCCGCGCGTGCATCGCGATGCGCGGCAGCAGCCCGTCAAAGATCGAGCCGCCGACATTGTCCCAGATGATATCGATACCGTTCGGCACCAGCGGCTTGATCTCGCGCCGGACATTCGCGGCGCGATAGTCGAGCGCATGGTCGAACCCGAGCTCCTCGACCAGCCAGCGGCACTTCCGCTCGCCGCCGGCGATCCCGATCACGCGGCAGCCCGCCATCTTGGCGATCTGCCCCACGGTCGATCCGGTCGCCCCGGCCGCCCCGGTTATCACCACGGTATCGCCCGGAAAAGGCTTGGCGATCTTGTTCATGCCGAAGAATGCGGTGTAGCCGGTGACGCCGAGGATGCCGAGATTGGCGGTCAGCATCTCGTCGGGCACCTTGGTCGCGTCCCTGGCGGCAACCGTGGCATAGTCCTGCCAGCCGAACATGCCGGTGACCTTGTCCCCCGCCGCGAAACCCGGATCGCGCGACTCGACCACCTCACCGACCGCAAAGGCGCGCATCACGTCGCCGATCTCGGTGGGCCCGAGATAGTCGGCGACATTCTCCATCCAGCCCTTCTGCGCCGGATCGAAGCCGAGATGATCGACGCGGACGAGCAGTTCGCCGTCGCCGGGCGACCGCACCTCGCCTTCGCCCCAGTCGAAATCGCTCGTCTCGATGGCACGGCCCAGCGGGCGGGCGGCGATACGCCATTGGCGGTTGATCATGCGGCTTCCTCTTCGATGGTTTCGAGCAGGCATTCCACGGCCTGTCTCAGTTCGGTGGCATAGGTGACCGGGCCGATCGCCGACAGCCGCGCGATATCCGGTATCTCGACGCTCAACGCCGCATCGGCGGGCATCGCGCGGAGCATCCCCCTAAGATCCAGTTCCCCAGCGCCCGGCGCCAGCCGATGGGTGCGGGATTCCTTGATCAGATTGGCGGGGGCGGCGCGCGTCGCGTCGCAGAGCTGCAGGCAGCGCAACCGCTCACGGGGGACAGCGGCGACCGCGGCAGCATCGCCACCCGACCGTGCCAGGTGAAGCGCATCGACCAGGATCGCGGCATCGGTCGCCCCCGACGCCTCGATGAGCGCGAGCGCAGCCCCGATCGTTTTCAACTCCGTATAGGGGACGAACTCCAGCTCGATGACCATTCCATGATCGCGGGCAAGGGCGGCCGCATCGGCCAGCCGGTCGGCGGCACGCAGGCTGTCCGGATCGGCAATGCCGACGACCAGATGTCGTGCACCCAGCACCGCTCCCATTTCCAGCATCGGCCGGCTCGCGGCAATATCGGTGTCCGCCGCGATCAACAGCACTTCCAGCTCCGCGACAGACAGGCCTTCCCCGTCGAGGATTCGGCGTAATTCGGGCAGTTCGGCCAGGCTCCGCACGAGACAAGCCATGTCGACAGGCGGGTTGACGGGATCACCGCCGATCAGGCGCAGCGCGACATGGCGATAGCCGGCCTGCCCGGCGGCGCGAACGAAAGCCGCCGGCCCGAGATCGGGCAGCGACAGGGGTGCCAGCGAGACTCGTCGGGCCATCATGACGGCGTCTTTTGGACCGGCCGGGGCAAGGCCGCACCCTGCACATTGGATAGGTGGCCAAAAGCCGAGATTTTCCGGCATGATAGCCTCAATCGATATCCGGGAGAGAGACTGTTTGAGCGCCCCCTATGCCCTGCCCTTTCCGCGCGATCCCGCCTATGGGAACCGCGTGGTGCGGCGCCGTTTCCGGCTGATCAATCACGCGGGACGGGTTGAGGCGCATCTCTCCGATGAATTCCACGAGATGCACTGCACCCTGTGGCATGCCGGCGGGATCATAACCGATATCGACGCGCGCGCATTCCGCATCCCGACCACCGCCTGCCCCGGCGCGGCCGTTGTGCTGCGCGAACTGATCGGCCTGCCGCTGGCGATGCCACGCGAGGAGCTCTACGAAAAGGCACGCGTCCGGCGGAACTGCACCCATATGTTCGACCTCGCCGCCCTTGCGATTGCCCAGGCGGCGCGGCCGCACGAGGCGGGCCGGGTCTATGATGCGGCCGTGCCCGACGAGACCGATGCGCCCGTCACCGTTATCGTCGAATGCGACGGCCAGGTGATCCACCGCTGGCTCGTCCGCGACCACCACATCGTCGAGCCCGAGGCGCTGGCCGGGCGGCCGCTGCTCCGTGGCTTCACCCGCTGGGCGGCGGAGACTTTCGAGGGCGATGCGCTGGAAGCTGCGATCGTGCTGGAGCGCACCTGCCTGATCGCGCAGGGCGGGCCCTATCTCAGCGAGGCATTCACCGGCCGCACCCTGCGCCTCAACGCCGTGATGGCCGGCGTATGCCATGGCTATGCCGAGGCAACCCTCGACAGCAGCTGGTTCATCGCCGGGGCCCGGCGGGATTTTACCGCCGGCGTGGTCGAACAGCCGGTCAACTTTTTCACCGAAGACCACGTCGAGGCTTGGACTGAGGGCGTGACTTGTCGTAGCGACACTGGATCGCAGGCGCTGTCGGGGGACAGATAGGCGGGGATGCATGGCGCAAGACAATGGACATAGTGATCCGGGCGGCCCGCGCCGTACGATGAAGACGGCCGAGATCGTCGCGCTCGACATCGTGCGCGACATCGTCGGCCGGCAGCTCAAACCCGGCGACCGGCTGCCGCTCGAAGCGGAGCTGCTGGTGCAATATGGCGTCAGCCGCTCGTCGCTGCGCGAGGCACTGCGCCTGCTGGAGACCCAGGGACTGATCAAGATCCGCCCCGGCCCCGGCGCGGGAACGATCGTCGCCGAGCCGTCGCCCCGCAATCTCGGCCGGACGATGACGCTCTACTTCCACCTCGCCAATGTCAGCTATGACGAGCTGCTGCGCACCTGGGTGCTGACCGAGCCGTTGCTTGCCGAGCTCGCCGCCCAGAATCCGGACAAGGCGCGGCGTACGGAACTGATGTCGCCCTATCTCGGCTCGACCAGGGAAGGCGAGACGATCGCCATCTCGTCGGGGCTGAGCTTCCATGACGCGGTGGCCGAACTGGCCGACAACAAGGCGCTGTCGATTACCTATCGCGCGATCGGCTTCATCGTGTCGGACCACATGCTGGTCCACAAGGACCGCACCGCGCTGGAACCCTTCATCATCGACGAGCATGCCGATCTCGCCCGTGCGATCATCGACGGCAACGCGAAGAAGGCCGGCAAACTGATGCGCGACCATGTCCAGCATGTCTCGGACGATTTTACCGCCTACTGGCCGCGCAAGGTAGGCGAACGGGTGCTCTGGCGATAGGCGCGATCCCCGGCCTTCTCAACCGCGACGAATCGTGCCGATTGCGGTGGACGCCATGCTTTCCAGTACCTTCGCCTGAGTGGATTCCCAATAAAGTGGCACCTGTCCGGGCGTCGAGCGCGATCCGGCGGACACCGCCCGACCATTTTTTTGCTATCAGACGCCTGCAGCGGGAGGTACTCGCCGGGGCAGCGTTTCCCATTGGAAACTGAGACATTTCGAGACCGCGCTTTCCAGAATGCCTTTCAGAGGCTCTTTTGTCCGGTCTCATTGGAGGTAAGGGTATGCAGTCCGGACAATGGAAGATTGAAGCATGCCCCGTCGCAGGGCGGTGGATAGCGGGCGACCAGTGGATCGATGTCGACAATCCGGCGACGGGAGAGACAATCGGCCGCGTGCCGGCCCTGGGCGCCGCGGAAACCCGGCTCGCGATCGATGCGGCGGAGGCCGCGATGGTGGATTGGGCGGCCCAGACCGGCAAGCATCGCGCCGCGATCCTCCGCAATTTCTTTGACCTGATGATGGCCCACCAGGAGGAACTCGCATGCCTCCTGACCGAGGAACAGGGCAAGCCCCTTGCCGAGGCGCGGGGCGAAATCGCGTATGCGGCGTCCTTTCTCGAATGGTTCGGCGAGGAGGCCAAGCGCCTCTATGGCGATGTTGTCCCCTCCTACGCGTCCGACAAGCGGCTTATCGTCGTGAAGCAGCCGATCGGCGTGGTCGGGTGCATCACGCCGTGGAATTTCCCGAGCGCGATGATCACCCGCAAAATCGGCCCCGCCCTGGCCGCCGGGTGCGGCGTGGTATTGAAACCCGCGCTGCAGACGCCGTTCAGCGCCCTCGCGCTCGCGCGTCTGGGGGAAGAGGCCGGGCTGCCCGCCGGGCTGTTCAATATCGTGACCGGGCGAGCGACCGAGATCGGACGCGAGCTCACCGAAAATCCGAAAGTCCGGAAGATCAGCTTCACCGGGTCGACCGAGGTCGGCGCGAAACTCTTCGCCCAGTCAGCGCCCACCATCAAGAAGCTCAGCCTTGAACTGGGCGGCAATGCCCCCTTCATCGTCTTCGACGACGCCGATCTGGATGCCGCCGTCCAGGGGGCGATCATGTCCAAGTTCCGCAACGCGGGACAGACCTGCGTCTGCGCGAACCGCTTCTACGTGCAGGATGGGGTTTACGACGCCTTCATAGAGCGATTTGCCGCCGCCGCCGAAGCGTTGGTGATCGGCGACGGCGCCGACAAGGCTACCCAGGTCGGCCCGCTGATCGACCAGGCCGCCGTGGAGAAGGTTCGCGAGCATGTCGCCGACGCAAGCGCCAAAGGCGCGAAGCTGGTTTGCGGCGGACCGAGCGACAGAGGCGGCCGCTTCTATCGCCCGACCATCATGCGAGACGTGGACTCGTCCATGCTCGTGGCCAATGAGGAAACCTTCGGGCCGCTTGCGGGCGTGATCCGCTTTTCCAGCGAGCAGGATGTCATCGCGCAGGCCAACGCGACGCCCTTTGGCCTGGCGGCCTATTTCTTTGCCCGAGATCTGGGTCGCGTCTGGCGCGTGGCCGAAGCTCTGGAAACCGGCATCGTCGGCGTGAACACCGGCATCATCTCGACCGAACTCGCGCCGTTCGGTGGGGTCAAGCAATCCGGCCTGGGCCGGGAAGGATCCCGATATGGCATCGAGGACTATGTCGAGATGAAATATATCTGCATGGGGTTCTAGGCCACGAACAAGCGAGGGCCGATGAATGGCAGGCGCGCCGTATCATCGACGCGCCTGCCCCGGCTTGATCGGACGTCCGGCCCGCCCCCTGTCCGTCGGCCCCCGCGTCAGGCCAGCCGCTTCAGCCCATCGGCAAGCGTGGTGACGATCTGATCGATCTGATCGGGCTCGATGATCAGAGGCGGCGAAAGCGCGATGATGTCCCCGGTCACGCGGATCAGCAGGCCCCGCTCGAAACAGTCCACGAACAGATCATGTGCCCGCGCGCCGATCGCCCCGTCGCGCGATGCCAGTTCGATCCCGGCGACAAGGCCGATAGTCCGGATATCGATGACATGCGGCAGCCCGGCCAGGCTGTGCATCGCATCGCGCCATTTAGGGGCGATATCGGCGCCACGGGTCAGCAGCCCCTCCTGCCGATAGATATCGAGCGTCGCCAGCCCGGCGGCGCAGGCCACCGGATGGCCCGAATAGGTATAGCCGTGGAACAGTTCGATCTGCGCTTCGGGCCCCTGCATCAGCGCATCGTGGATCTTCCGGCTTGCGAACACCGCCCCCATCGGAACGCAGCCATTGGTGAGGCCCTTCGCCGTGGTCACCATATCGGGCACCACCCCGAAATGGTCGACGGCAAAGGGGGAACCCAATCGCCCGAACCCCGTGATGACCTCGTCGAAGATCAGGAGGATGCCGTGCCGTGTACAGATGTCGCGCAGCCGCTCCAGATAGCCCCTGGGCGGCGGCAGCACCCCGGTCGATCCGGCGACCGGCTCGACGATCACCGCCGCGATCGTCTCGGCGCCATGCAGGCCGACCAGCCGCTCGAGATCGTCGGCCAGTTCCGCGCCATGCTCAGGCAGGCCTTTGCTGAACGCATTCCTGGCCAGATCATGGGTGTGACGAAGATGATCGGTTCCGGGCAGTTGCGGGAAGACGCGGCGGTTGTTGACGAGCCCGCCGACCGAAATCCCGCCGAAGCCGACGCCATGATAGCCCCGCTCGCGGCCGATCAGGCGGGTGCGGGTACCCTGGCCTATCGCGCGCTGATAGGCGACAGCGATCTTCAGGGCGCTGTCGACGGCCTCCGATCCGGAGCCGGCAAAGAAAATGCGATCCAGGCCCGCTTCAGGCCCGCCCGGCGACATCGCCGCCAGCCGCGCCGCGAAGTCGAAGGCAATCGGATGCCCCATCTGGAAGCTCGGGGCATAATCCATGACCTGAAGCTGGCGCGATACCGCATCGGCGATCGCCGCCCGGCCATGGCCCGCATTGACGCACCACAGGCCGGACGTGCCGTCCAGTATCTCGCGTTCGTCGATGCTCGTATAATATATGCCCTTCGCGGCCGAAAGCAGACGCGGCGCGGCCTTGAACTGGCGATTGGCGGTGAAAGGCATCCAGTAACTGTCGAGGCTGGACGTATTGGCAGGATGAAGGGGCGACATGGGGGGCTCCGCTGGTTCACAAGCAGCAGAAACCGTTCATCGTGCCATAACAAGTCCTTTACTTCACCTTTGGAGGATCCCAGATTTTCAAGGATTTTTGCTTTGACTGTTGCGTGATAGACAACAAGTACAACAGGAGGGATCATAACAGTAATGCTATGAGCCGGGTGCTGACTCGGGCCGGATTTCCCCCTGTCTATGACGGCGATGAAGGCGCCATAAGGGTACGGCGCAAACTCGCGGCAATGATCTCCGCGGAGCAGGAGAGGAGTATCGCCGGCAACTGAACGGCGAAGGGGCGGGTGGCCCCGGGCGATATCGTCCGCGATGGCGCAATCCCCTCCCTCCCCAGGAGGGGGGATTATTTTTCCATCTGGGTCAGCACGAAGGCATAGGCCTCGGCATCCTCGCGCAGCGATTCGAAGCGGCCCGATTTGCCGCCATGGCCCGCCCCCATGTTGATCTTGAGCAGCAGCGCATTGTCGTCGGTCTTGGTGGCGCGCAGCCGGGCGGCCCATTTCGCGGGCTCCCAATAGGTGACGCGCGGATCGTTGAGCCCGCCGGTGATCAACATCGGCGGATAGGCCTGCGCGGTCACATTCTCATAGGGGCTGTAGCTCAGGATCAGCTCGAACGCCGCCTTGTCGGTGATCGGGTTGCCCCATTCGGGCCATTCGCCGGGCGTCAGCGGCAGGCTTTCGTCCTGCATCGTGTTCAGCACGTCAACGAACGGCACATCGGCCACCACCGCGCCCCACAGATCGGGATCGGTGTTGGCGACCACCCCCATCAGCTCGCCGCCGGCCGAGCCGCCGTTGATGGCGATGCTGCCGGCGCTGGTAAGGCCGGCCGCGATCAGTCCGCGCGCCGCGTCCGAGAAGTCGCGGAAAGTGTTCCAGCGGTGCTCGGCCTTGCCCTTCAGATACCAGTCGTAACCGAGGTCGTCGCCGCCCCGGATATGCGCGATCGCATAAGCCCAGCCGCGATCGACCAGCGACAGCCGCACCGTCGAAAAGCCCGGCGGGATCGCATGGCCATAGGCCCCATAGCCATAGAGGAACAGCTTGCCCGATCCGTCCTTCGGAAAGCCCCTGCGATACAGCACCGACACCGGGATCATCCTCCCGTCGCGCGCGGGCACCATCAGCCGCTCGGTCGCGTAGAGCGAGGGATCATAGCCCGACGGTATTTCCTGCACCTTCAACGTCGTCAGGCGACGTGCGGCCGGATCATAGTCGAACACCGTCTGCGGCGTGACCATCGACGCATAATGCAGTCGGTAAGCCGGCGGGTCATATTCGGGATTGCTGCCGAGCCCTGCGGTGTAGCTCGCCTCGGGAAAGGCGATGCGGTGCTCGGTTCCGTCATAGCCGCGCAGGCGGACCTGATCGAGCCCGTCGACCCGCTCGGTGAGGGCCAGATGCTTCGCGAAGCTGGTGATCCCCCGGATATAGACGCTGTCCGAACCGGCAACCACGGTTTCCCATTCCCCGGGTACCGCTGGATCGGCCTTCGCGATCCGGAAGTTCACATGCTCGTCATTGGTGAGGATCCACAGCGCGCCATGTGCGCTGTCGACCGAATATTCGCGCTTCTCCTGGCGTCGGCTGACCAGCATCGGCGGGGCGGCAGGATCGGCGGCGGGGACGAGGCGGATTTCGGTGGTCTGGTGATCGCCGGTCTGGACGACGATCCAGCGTTCGTCCTGGGTCTTGCCGACCCGGACGTTGAAGCCGATGTCGTCCACCTCCTCATAGACGGTCGGATCGTTCGCCGGATCGGTGCCGAGGACATGGAGCCGGGCGCGGAAGGTCCGCCAATTGTCGTTGACCTCGGTATAGACCAGGCTCCTCGAATCCGCCCCCCAGGCGACGGCACCGTTGGTGATCGCGCTGACCGTCTCGATATCCCTGCCCGTCGTCAGATCGCGGATGCGCAGTTCGAACCGCTCGGCACCGTTGCGGTCGGCCGACCAGGCGGCCAGCCGGCCATCGGGGCTGACGCTCAGCACCTGCAGGCGGAAATAGTCATGGCCCTCGGCCTCGGCCTCGGCCGGTTCGTCGAGGATGACCTCGTCAGCGCCGCCGCCGACCGGCCTGCGATACCATAGCCGATATTGGCCGCCGGGCTTGAACGCCCACCAGTAGAGCCAGTGGCCGTCCTTCTGCGGGACGCTGGCATCGTCCTCCTTCAGGCGCGCCTTCATCTCGGCGAACAGCGTCTCGACCAGCGCCTCGTGCGGCTTCATCGCCGCCTCGAACCAGGCGTTCTCGGCGCGCAGATAGCCAAGGATATCCTCGTCATCGACGGTGGGATATTTCTGGTCCTTCAGCCAGGACCAGGGATCGTCGATCGTGTAGCCATGGCGGCTGTAGCGGTGCGGGCGTTGCGCCGCGACCGGCGGCTTCGGCTGGTCGTTGGTCATCTGGATCAGGCCGGCATCAGCGCCGCGAGCTGGGCGCGCTGGGCTTCGTAAAGCGCCTGGAGCTGGACCAGCGCATCGGTGATGGCGGCCTCCGTCGCGCCGTCCCCCGCATCGGCCGCTGCTTCGCGCCGCCGGTCGAGTTCGCCCAGCGCCTCGGCGACCGGCGCCGACGAGGCATCTGCCGCGCTATAGGCCTGCTGGCCGGCAACCCAGGCCTCGCTCCCCTCGGGCGCATTGCGGCCGGCCTCGATCAGGGGTCGGGCCCTCTCCAGCTCGGCCTTGAAGGCCGCGTCGGCGGCCAGGGCCCGCGCAACGATCTCGGCGATCTCGGCCGAGGCAGGGATCGGCGCCGCCTCGGCCGGCGCCGGCACCGGCGGAACCGCCTCGGCGCGCAGCACCTCACGCTCGATCGGGCGCGGCGCAAGCGAGGGAAAGCCGGTGGTCTCCGCACATCCGGCCAGGCCGGCGCACAGCAGCAAGAAGGGCGGAAGAAGATGGTTCCTCATGCCCCAGCGTCTAGGCTGGCGACAAAATCTGCGCAACGGGGTTGCGCCCGCCGCGCTCCCCGACTAGATGGCCCCTCACAGCGCGCCCGTAGCTCAGCTGGATAGAGCATCAGACTACGAATCTGAGGGTCGGACGTTCGAATCGTTCCGGGCGCGCCATTTCAGTTCAAAACCACGAACGCCTAGCACCGCCGCCTCTACGCCAGAGGCGGCGGTGAGGGTGCGAAGCAGTTCGCTGCGTAGGCCGCGAATGCGAACCTCCGTCTTGCTGACCACTTCGACCCGCTGGGCGACGGCCCGGACATGATCGCGGGCGAATGAGCCGTCGCCCTGGCGCAGCTTCCTGCGCGCCGCCATTGCAAAGGCCCGCAGGCTTTCGGGCGTGATGGCCGGGCCGATCTTCTCGATATGCGTCACCGCCCGCTCGGCGTCGCCCCTGGCCTGGTCGCGCGTGGCCGTCAGCTCCGCGATTCGATCTTTGAGCGACAGATCGCTCACATCGATCACGCCATTCTCGATCGCGTCATAAAGCCGCTTGAGCTTCGCTTCGGCCTCGGTCGCGCGGCGCTCCAGATCGGCAACATGGAGCCGTCGCTGCTCCACCCATTCGTCGCGGCGTTCGAGGATCTGATCCATCATCTCCTCAAGCCGCTTCGGATCGAGCAGCCGCCATTCCAGATGCCCGACCACGGCTTCGTTCAGCCGATCCATCGGAACCGTTATGCCGGGGCAACCCTTCGCGCCCTGCCGCGCCTTCGTGGAGCAGGTGTAATAGCGATATTCGCGGCCGACGCTGCTGGTGCCGGTGCGCAGCGTCATGGCCCCGCCACAGCACGCGCAGAAGCAGATGCCCGTGAGCAGCGTTGGGCCGCCCACGGCCATCGGCGGCATCATCTTCGGGCTGCGAGCCTTAAGCGACCGCTGCACGGCCTCGAACTCCGCTTCCGAGACGATGGCGGGCACTTCCATGATGGCGTGCTCGCTCTCGGGCTTGGGCGCCTTGGTGCGATAGTCGCGGTAGTTGAACTTGTGCTGTCCGATATAGGTCGTGCGGGTGAGCACCTGATGCACGGCCCCAAGGCCCCAACGACCGCCGTCGCGGGTGCGGATATTGTTGTCGTTGAGCCAGGTCGCGATGGCCTTGAGGCCCATCGGTCCATTGTCATCGACGCCGTTCAGGGCCATCCGGTAGATGCGTCGCACCGTCTCGGCCTGGATCGGGTCGATCTCCAGCTTCTTCTTGACCTTCGCTCCGCGGTGCCCGGCCTCGATGATCCGATAGCCGATCGGCGGACGCGCTCCGTTCCAGAAGCCCTGGCGCGCGTTCTCTTTCATGGACCGCAGCGTATGCTTGCCATTCTCCTTCGACTGATATTCGTCGAACAGGGTCATGATCTGGCGCATCATCACGCTCATCGGGTCGTCGCCTAAATCCTGCGTGATCGAGATCAGCCGCACGCCGTTTTTCGCCAGCTTGCGGACGTAGAACTCGAACTGGAACTGGTCGCGGAAGAAGCGCGAGAAGCTGTGGACGAGGATTACGTTGAACGGCGACGGCTTCTGCATCGCCGCGTCGATCATCGCCTGGAAAGCGGGGCGTCGGTCATCCGTCGCGGTATTGCCGGGCTCGACGAACTCGGCCGCGACCTCCCAGCCGCGCGACAGGCAATAGCCTTCGATCTGCCGGCGCTGGTCGGGGATCGACAGGTCGCTCTCGGCCTGGCGGCCGGTGGAGACGCGCAGATAGAGCGCGGCGCGGGCCATCGCCATGACCGGCGGGGTGTCCTCGACGCGAAGGGCTGCGTCTGTCATGGCATGAACCTCCTCATCTCACGGCAAGGGTCCGAACAGGTCGTCCAGCTCCTTGCGCAAATGGCCTTCGATGACGCGCAACTCGGCGTCGCCGATCGGAACCCGTTCGGGCCAATCGTCCGTGACAATGATCGGCCCGTTTTCTTTAATGCCGCGTGCGCGGGACGGCGCCCGCTTCGCTGGCGCCTGCATATAGTCGTGCAGGTCGTCGAGACCGTCCGACCAGCCGCGCGGCACGCGACGACGACGTTTGCGAGACAGGGCCATGCGCCGACGCTGATGCCCGGCTGCGCCGGGTGCAAATGGTTCGGCTGGGCGTAGCGCAGATAGGGGCTCATGGCGGCTCTGGCGAGGCCGCCGCCAAGCGCTCCCGTGTTTCCGACTCGCTCGCAGCCGCCAACAACGCCGCCCAATTGTCGGGCGGATTGCCCTTGTCGAGCATCTTGCGGAACACCGCATAGGCGTCCGACTTCGACCCATAGGTGCGCAGCGTGTTCTCGTCGTTCACCCAGGCGAACACGATAACCTTGGCGCTGGTGCTGTAGCGGAAGAACAGCCGGAACCGGCCGCCGCCGAACTTCGCCCGGAACCAGTGCTTGCGGTCGTCGCCCAACGTGCCGCCCTGCCGATAGTCCGGGCGCGTGGGGTCTTGGGGAATTGTCTCGAATACGAGCTGACGCAGCGCTTCCAGCAGCTTCGCATTGGCCGACTTGCGCCAGCCACGCGGGTCTTTCTCCCGCAGACGCGCAACGGCCGCCCCCAGCTTCTCGAACTGATCGAGAAACAAAGGGTGGGCAATAAGCAGCCACCCGTTGACGACCATCATCAGAGA
The DNA here is from genome assembly GCF_002355275.1 of Rhizorhabdus dicambivorans. Lineage (NCBI taxonomy): Bacteria > Pseudomonadati > Pseudomonadota > Alphaproteobacteria > Sphingomonadales > Rhizorhabdaceae > Rhizorhabdus > Rhizorhabdus dicambivorans. The sequence goes on from NZ_CP023449.1 coordinate 4,065,813, forward strand.
TCGACATCGCCGTCGATCGGCGCATCGAGATCGACCTTAACGCCCTCGGTCAGCGCCGCGATACGCTTGGCGAGCGCGGGTGACAGCCCGGTCAGCGCCTCGGGCCGGCGTTTGATGTCCTCGGCCAGAAACGTCAGAAAGCTATCGATCGCCGGATCGTCATGCTCGGCATCGGCGCGATGCACCGACACCCCATGCTCATCGACGCGAAAGGCGATTTTGCCGCCGTAATCGACGCCGAGTGCCTGGCGGACCGACTTCGGAATGGTGGTCTGACCCTTGGCGGTGATGGTGCTGATTTCTTCGAGCAACGCGGGCATGGCTAATCTCCTTCACCCGCAGAATGTAAGGAAATCGCATTACTTTGTCAAGGTGGGGCCTTTCGCTGGCATCACACCATTCTTGGCATCACATCCCGGTGAATCAGTCCGATAGAAGAAGAATCTGCCCGGGTTCTCCTCGTTGGACTTGCCCAAGGTCCGGTACAACATATGGCGAAACCTATTTTCTTCCGGCAGTGTTGCGTGCGGGGCTTCACTATTACAACCGCTGCGAGTCGCGGGGCGGAAACGGGGGCGGGATGATTCTCACTGACAATGAGACAAAGGTCGATCTCCTCAACAACGAGGCGATCGCCAAGACCATCATCGAGCTGCTGCGCGAAAAGCCTGAACGCGCCGTAACGATCGGGGTTCATGGTGATTGGGGTGCGGGAAAGTCCAGCATCCTGGAGATGATCGAGAACGGCCTCAGTTCTGATGAGGACGTGCTCTGCATCAAGTTCAACGGCTGGCGCTTCCAAGGATTCGAAGACGCCAAGATCGCGCTGATCGAGGGCATCGTCACCGGGCTTGTCGAAAAACGTCCATTGCTCACCCAGGCCGGCGTGGCCGTGAAAGACATCTTTCGGCGAATCGATTGGCTCAAGATCGCGCGGCATGGGGGCGGTCTCGCTTTCACCGCGTTCACCGGCATCCCCACAGCCGATCAGATCGGCGCGGTTGTCGGCACCTTAAAGGGCATCTTCTCCGATCCCTCGAAACTCGCCACGCAGGAGAATTATGACAAGGCCATCGACGGTGTGCAGGGGCTCCTGAAACCGGGAGAGTCGAAGAATGTCCCCGAAGAGATCGAGGCGTTTCGGAAAGCCTTTGACGACCTGCTCAAGCAGGCGGGCGTCAAGCAACTGATCGTCCTCATCGACGATCTCGACCGCTGCCTGCCGGACACGGCGATTGAAACCCTCGAAGCCGTCCGCCTGTTCGTATTCACCGCCCGCACCGCGTTCATCGTCGCGGCCGACGAGGCGATGATCGAATATTCTGTGCGCAAGCATTTCCCCGAGCTGCCGGACACGACTGGCCCCCGCGACTATGCGCGCAACTATCTCGAAAAGCTGATCCAGATACCGTTTCGGATTCCGGCTTTGGGCGAGACCGAAACCCGCATTTACGTCACCCTGTTGCTCATCGGCGCCGAGCTTGGCGAGGACGATCCCGCTTACTCGGCGCTCATCATCGTCGCGCGTGAATTGCTCAAACGCCCTTGGCAAACGGCCGGGCTCGACGCGCAGACGGTTAAGACCGCCTTGGGCGACAAAGCCGGTCTGATCCAGAATGCGCTCACCTTGAGCGATCAGATCGGTCCGATCCTGGCTAGCGGCACTCAGGGCAATCCGCGGCAGATCAAGCGCTTCCTGAACACCTTGCTGCTCCGCCATCAAACTGCGCTCGCTCGCGGCTTTGGAGAAGAGGTGAAGCTGCCCGTCCTTGCGAAACTTATGCTAGCCGAACGGTTCCTCTCCAGATTGTTCGACCAGATCGCCAGCGCCGCCGCCCGCGATCCGGACGGCCGTTGCGTAGATTTGGTAGCGCTCGAAGCCGCCGCGTCGGAGGAGAAGCCAGCCGCCAAGACAAAGCGGACCGGGCCGAAGATCAGTTCAGTGGATGACGCCAAGCCGACCGCCGTGCCGGATTCCAAGGACAGTGCCATCCTGACGGAATGGAAAGCGGCCGACGCGATACGGGCCTGGGCGCGGCTGTCACCGGCCTTGGCCGAAGTCGATCTGCGCCCCTATCTGTTCGTGACCAAGGATCGGAAGGACTACTTCGGCGCGGCCTCTGTCCTCGGGCGTCTGGCGGCGGTGGTCGAAAAGCTGCTTGGCCCGAAACTTGCGGTCCAGGCGTTCGAAGGTGAACTCAAGCAGCTCGTTCCGGCCGAGGCCGCGCAGGTCTTCGAGGAACTGCGCGGTCGCGTCATGGGCGGAGACGCTTTCGATACGGCGCCTCCCGGCATCGACGGGCTCGCCGTGCTGGTTCGCGCGCACCCGACACTGCAAGCCAATCTTCTCGACCTGCTCGAAGCCTTGCCGGCCGACCGGTGCGGGCCGTGGCCCGCATCCGGCTGGGAGGGCATCATCAAGGATTCCGACGCCGTAGCTCGATTCGAAAAGCTCCTCCAAGGGTGGTCGACGTCCCAGTCGTCGTTCCTGAAGACGACAGCGAGCGCCGCGCTGCGCACGCGGAAAGGTGGGCGCTGATGGGCACGTCGAACGCCTATGGGGGTGCCGGCGGCGGCACACCCCTCATTCCGAGTTGGCTACAGGGTGACGGTGACGGCGGGGCCGGCACGGGGGCAGGCGATGGCGACGGGGCACAACCCCTGTCATCTGATGGATCGCCTCCTGCAGTTCCGTCCGCGCCGGCGCCTCGGCCAACCGCGCCGGCAGGAGCATCGGATCGCTTCACGTCGGCCCGAAACAATTTCACGCGCTTCGTAAGCTCGGGCGGCAGCGACCGCAGGAGTCTCGGCCGCGCTGTCTCGCAATATGTGTCCAAATCGGCGGGCGGTTCGCGCCAGGCCGCGCAGCGCATGGGCTCATCGCGGGGCTCGGGCGCCGGGCTCGTCCGTTTCCTCAACGACGCCAGCGCCAATGGCGTTCGCGAAGCGCTGCGAACGCTCAACCTCGAAAGCCTCGCCGGGCGGCCGATCGAGGAGGTGTTCGCGGGACTCGCCGATTACATCTGCCCCGAGGGCGGGTCGATCGACGAGGGCATCGCGCGAGACGCTTTTGTCGAGACGATCGCCGATCTCGCCGGTGCGGGCATCGCCGACATCGACGCGCTGACGCCCGGCCAAATCCAGACCGTCTTCGAACTATACGCGACCCACGCGATCGAGGCGCGCATCTGCAACGACATCGGCACCAAGGTCGTCACCTTGCCGGCCGACCCACGCGCGGCCGAGAGGGTTCAAGCGCAACTGCGTGATTTCATCCAGCGCGGAGTCAGCGACGCCATCAACGCCGCGGGCGTCAACATCCAGTCGCTGACCCCTGATGCGGTGATGGGCTTCGTGACCAACGTCTATCAATCCGCTTTCGACGTGTTGCAGACGATGGGCGATGGGGAGGCAGCAAAATGAGGCGTCACGTCATCATCGGTCGTTTCGGCGAGGACGATAAGACCCGCGTCCCCAAGGCGCGCGACGAGGTTGCATCGACCTTGCAGTTGGTGGCGGGCAAGCGTCTCGATCACGGGATCGGTCGCGCATTGGCCGACCTCAAGGCGCTGCACCTGACCCCCAGCGAAATCGGCGCGGACATGCTCGTGGTCGCGGCGCATGTTCACGCAGCGGATACCCGCATCTCCCGTTCGACGCAATCACAGGATTCCTGGACGCGCGAGATTCGGCTGGTCGTTCCCGTAAGCGATCCGGTGCGATGGACAGCTGCCGCGCCCATTCTGGTCCGCGCCTTGAACTTCCTGACCGGCGACAGGTGGGATGTCGGATTCCGCAAACGGGCCAAGGGCTATGCGAAGCTGGTTCCCGCCGCGGCACCCACCCTTATTCCCGTCCCGTTCGATGGTGTGAGTCTGTTCTCCGGCGGCCTGGATAGTCTGATCGGCGCGATCGACAGCTTGAATGCGGGCGAGACGCCGCTCCTAGTCAGCCATGCGGGCGAAGGGCTGGTGAGCAAGTCGCAGGAGCACTGCTTCGAAGGGTTGAAAGCCGCTTACAAATCATCCGCATTCGATCGACTGCGGGTGTGGATGAGCTTCGATAGCGGGCTGGTAGAGGATGTCGGATCGGAGGACACCACGCGCGGCCGCTCGTTCCTATTCTTCTCACTGGGCGTCGCCGCCGGGACCGCGCTCGACCGCGACTTCGTGCTCAAGGTTCCGGAAAACGGCTTAATCGCGCTCAACGTGCCGCTTGATCGGCTTCGGCTCGGCGCGCTCAGCACTCGGACGACGCATCCTTTCTACATGGCCCGGTGGAACGATTTGCTCAGTGCGCTCGGCGTCGAAGGGAAGGTCGAGAATCACTATTGGGACAAGACCAAGGGGGAGATGGTCGCCCAATGCGCCAATCCGGCCCTGTTAAAGCAGCTCGCCCCGCTGTCGCTATCATGTTCGTCACCAACGAAGGGGCGCTGGACCAAGAAGCCGCAGGGGCACTGTGGATACTGCCTGCCATGTCTCATTCGGCGGGCTTCTCTGCGAGGCAAGGATTCGACAGTTTATGGTGTTCCCGACCTGAAGGCCGACACATTGGACACCAGGCAGGCCGAAGGTCAGCAGGTCCGATCCTTCCAGATCGCAATCGCGCGGCTATCAAAGCGCCCGGAACTCGCAAAGGCCCTCATCCACAAGCCGGGGCCGCTCTATGATGATCCATCACGCCACGATGACCTGGCCGATGTCTATCGCCGGGGATTGAAGGAGGTTGGGCGCTTGCTGACTGGCGTTCGCGCCGCACCGTCGTAAGAGGCCCCATGCGATCGGGTCTCGTCGATTTTCATTGCCACCTCGATCTCTACCCCGACCACGCGGCCGCGGTGGAGCGTTGCGAGCGCGATGGCGTGTTCACCCTCACCGTGACCACTACGCCAAAGGCTTGGCCGCGGAACCATGAACTGGCGTCGGCCACCCGTCACGTCCGAGCGGCTCTCGGCCTGCATCCTCAACTGGTCGCCGAACGTGCTCATGAGATCGGGCTATGGGAGGAATTGCTGCCGCGCACTCGCTATGTGGGCGAGGTCGGGCTGGACGCCGGCCCGCGGTTCTACAGGTCGTTTGAGACGCAAAAGGAGATTTTCGCTCGCGTGCTGACGCTGTGCGCGGCGGCGGGGAACAAGATCGTCACGACGCATAGCGTCCGCGCGACCAAGGCCGTCCTCGATATGATTGAGCAATACATGCCGCCCCCGCGTGGGCGCGTGGTGCTTCATTGGTTCACTGGTACAGCAGCGGAGGCCAAAAGAGCTCTCGATCTCGGCTGCTATTTTTCGGTGAACGCGGAGATGCTCACCAATGAAAAACGCGCGGCGGTAACCAAGGCGCTCCCGTTGGATCGCGTTCTGACTGAAACGGATGGACCGTTCACTCAGACCGACGCCCGTCCGACCACGCCGAGCGATGTCTGGATCGCTGTGGAAGGCTTGGCGCGTCTGCACGGAATTCCGCCGGCCGATATATCCGCCACGATCATGCGGAATCTGAAAAGTTTGCTTGTAGAACAAGCATAGACGCCACCCATAGGACCGAGGCTCTATCTCCGCTGCCTGGGCACAGGTCGCCTCAGGTTTCGTTATCCTGCTCGCGCCGCAATTCTCTAATTCGCTCGATAACGGGGGAGCTGATCGTGGGGCGATTGATGTCCCGGAACAGCCGATTGACCTTGATGACACCTGAGTCCTCAAGGATCATCCGGCGTGTTTCTCTCCAATCCCGTCGGAATTGCGCGAGCCGCGCTTGCCGCTCGCTTTCTATCAGGTCGCGCAGGTCTTCCACGCCCATGAAAAGCGCGGTGCAATGGGCGCCCAGTTCCTCGTCTATATAGAGGACGCTGCGCGTTGTGTGTTCCGCGATCGGCATGATGGCTGCGGAGATCAGCTCGTGCCGCTCGGCCGCCGACAGTTCCGGATTGTCGATCACTTCGTTCGCGATCCGATGGCTCTCGAATAGGATATTTATAAGGGTGTCGTAGGCTTCGAGACGCTTGGCGAAGATCGCCGCTGCGAATTGTTCTGCTCTCTGCCGTCGCCTCAATAATTCTCCCAAGACGATGCCCAGAGGAACCCCCACGAGACCGATCAGGGCTCCGGTTAGTTGTGACCAGTCCATTGCCCCTCCAGAATGACAACACTGCCGCAGATGCGATCTAATTCCGCCAGCCACGCGCCCCGCTGTTGCCGGTCATAGATTGTGCGCGTGCATGGCGATTGCGGCGGCGCGTCGTTCATGAACGCGAACGGTCCTGAATATCGAAATCCGGTTGGGAGAGGCCGACGATCATGTCGATGAAGCGCTTGGCCTCGGCGATAACCTCGCCTGCCTCGGCGGCATTGCTGAAGCGCCCCTGATGGACCACCTCGTTGCGGACCTTGTTGATTTTCTCGGCCGACGCGATCAGCGCCTTCGCTGTCTTGCTCTTCTTCGGCCGCGCGAAATAGATCGGGACGAATAGCCGTTCGACCTTTCCGCGAAGGCCATTGGCCCACATCAGGAATTGATCGACGATGACCGCATCGAACTCGGTCTGTCGCGCCCATTCATGCCGGATCGCATAATTCGCCGCGATCTCCGCTGCGGTTGAGCATCTCACGATCGCTGCGGACGGCTCATCGCGAAGATGCAGCCCGGACAGCTTGTTCCATTGGGACTGCAATTTTTCGAGGTCGGAGCGCTCATTATAGGGCGTCTTCCTCTTGGGCCGATGACCTTCATCCGGTCCTTGCATCTTGTGTCTTCGCCCCCAACAGACTCGGCCTCGATACTCTATCGCGACATTTCAACTTAGCGAGCCTGTCCCACTTCGGCCAGATAATGCCGATAGGCGAACCCGATCAGATCCCGCACCAGTTCCAGGAGGCCGCCCGTGGGCAAGCCGTCGAACGGATCGCCGTGCGCCAAGGCATTACGGCGATCGGCAAGGGTCGGCTTCGTCTCGCCGGTCAACTGGCCGATGGCCGTGCCGCCGCACCGGGCGATCATGGGAATCTGCCCGTCGGTTAGCCCGTCCTTCGTGACCATATCCTTGAGCAGCGCATTGAACGAACGTCGGGGCGGGGTCGCCATTAGCGCCGTGGACGGATCGAGTCGCTTCCTGGGAAGCGGCTTGACGTCGGCCCCGTAGCGATCGTTCAGAGCCAGCTCCAAGGCTGTCAGCGCAACCAGCTCACCGGCCTTCACCAAATCAAGGTCGATCCAGCCCAAGAGATAGAGCTTCTGAGCCCGCGCATATTTGGCCTGCACGATCTGCGGAATGAGCGGGTCGAGAGCGAGGCTGGCGACGAAGGCCCGCCACTGTTCGGCGTCGTCGAACTGGATAAAGCCGCCGGGCCGGCCCGGCGCTGGCCAGGGCAATAACAGCGGTTCCGATCGTGGCGGCGGAACCAAGTCCGGCGGCCAACTCGTCATTCGGAGCGAGCCTTCCAAATCGCGGCGATCCTGTTCCAAGCCCTGCGCCACACCGACATGGTTGAAGGAAGCACGCCCGGCCCCCTTCGCGTGATGGTCGCCTTCACATTGTCGAACGCCCCCTCGTGGAACCCCATCAGGAACAGGGCGCGCAGTTTGTCTGCGGCCAGCGGCATCGGCTGCACCGTATCAGCCTCGCGGCGTGCGTAGTCGAGCAGCAGTTCGCAGCGCGCATGAATATCGGCGATGTCCTGAATATATTCTTCGATCTCGGACTTGAGGATATTGCGGCGGCCGGCTGTGCCCGCCACCACATCGGCGTGCAAACCGCGAAGTCGGCCGACTTGAACTTGCAGGCGACCGAGCAAATCGGCGATCACCTCCGCCACTTCATTGGACGCGGCTTCTATCACCTCGGCGAGCGCGGCCGTCTCGCCTTGCGGCAATGGCGGAATCTCCCAGGCAATCAGCGCCTCGCGCTCAATATGATTACCCGGCGCGGCCAGATAGAGACGGCGCAGGTCTCTGGCGACGGTCCGCGCATATTCCATGATGCTGCTGAGCACGAGCGGCAAGGTCGAGCGCGCGGCGGCATGGCGCCGGCCCAGCCGGTCCAACTCGAACCTGCGCGCCTGGCGTGTCTGGTGATAGACGAAACCGGCGCCGATCAGCGCCGCTAGGATCGCCAGCCCGCTTGAGATCAGCGTCTGCCACTGGTTCGCGAATGCCCCCCAATCGGTCACACCATCACCCCTCCGGCAGCGCGATCGAAACCGCAATCGCCGCCGCGATCGGTCCCGAGCGCCGCTCGATCAGCCGTCCGACGATCTCCTGCCGATCCTCGCCAAACTGTTGACCCACCTTGCAGCGCAGCAGCAAATCGGCCGCCCAGGTCTCCAGCCGCCAGTTGCTCGCCGGTCCCGCCGCTTCCAGCGCGGCAAGAGTCGGCGCAGCGCCTTCGTCCAACGCTTCCAGAACGCCATCGACGTCCGCCATCGAATAAACCCGGCAGCCGAGCGGAGGGTGGTTCACGCTCTGATAGGACGCCACTGGATAGCGCACGGTCGTCGGGATCATTGGAGGATTGTAGAACAGGTAATAGACGGCATCGCCGAACTCGTCATTGAGGCGCCGGATCACCTCCACCTGGTCGCTGCCGGCAGTGAGCGCCCCATAGGTGCAATCCACCGAGAACTCGAATTGGCGATGCGCCTTGCCCAGTGGTGATTTCGGATCGCGGCGCAGAAAGGCGTTCATGCCATAGGCGAAGCCGACCGGATCATCGTCCTCGACATCATTGTTGAGGGGGTAGAGCCGTTTGGATTGCAGCAGCCCGATCTTCTGCGCGAGCAATGTCCCGGCGCGATAGACGAAGACCAGCACCGCGATGTCCGCCGTTTCCCAGCGGCCCAAACGGCGCAGGCCCCCGATATTGTGGACGTTCATCTCGACGATCGCGCCCGAGGACAACAGCCGCGGCGGAGAAAAGGGTATCACCGCCTCAACCAGCCCATCGTCGAGGGCGGTCTCGCGAATATTGGGCACATTGACCAAGCGTTCGGTCACTTTGCGGTTCGCCTCGGCGAACACGGCGCGAAACCAGTCGATCGCGTCTTCGGCAATGTCGGGCCAAGTCGTCATGTCTCAAGCATAGCAATCGTCGAACTTCACGTCGTTCCAAAATCCGACGGCATTGGAGCGGCAGGAGCAAGTATATGGGAAGGCAGATACTTTGGCGCCTCCCTGCGGGACCGCCGCTCTATCTCCGCTTCGCTCCGACCGAGCCCCTAACGGGTCTCGTCCGTGCCGGTAACGATCAGCATGGCGGGATTGGCGCTCGCGCGCCGAATGGCAAATCCGCCGACGCGGATTTGTGTCTTTCCCAAGCTGCGGAGATCGGGCCAGGGCTGCGCCGGCCCGATCGCTTTGACGGTCGTTGCACTCCCCGAGATGGGGTGGGCGTCGCTTCCCTCTAGGCCCGCCGCGCCGAGCCGCAACGCGCGTTCCGCGCTTACCTCCTCTGCGTTCCGGTCCTGCGGATGCTGCCCGGCTCCGCCGGCGAGCCTTCCGGTCGCTCTTTCGCCGCCCACCCCATTCCGGGGTGCGTGTGGTTTTGAAGGAGAAGTGTGATGAACGCTGTTACCGAAACAGTAGCCGCCGAGCCTGTGTCGGGCGTCGAGATTTTCGTGCCGCTGGCCAAGCTCAAGAAGTCCCCGCGCAACGCGCGCAAGGTGCCGCATGGGGAAGCCGCTATCGAGGCGCTGGCCGCTTCGATCCAGCACAAGGGGTTGATCCAGAATCTTGTCGTCGAGCCGGAGGTCAAAGAGGACGGCACGCCGACCGGCTATTATCTCGTCACCGCTGGCGAGGGCCGCAGGCTGGCGATGCTGCTGCGCGCCAAGCGCAAGCAGATCAAGAAGTCCGAGCCTGTGCGCTGCTGGCTGGATACGCAGAACGATCCCTCCGAGATCAGTCTGGACGAGAACGTGACCCGGACGCCCATGCACCCCGCCGATCAGTTCGAGCGGTTCGCAGAGCTTTCCAATGACAAGGGTTGGGGCGCGCAGGAGATCGGCGCGCGGTTCGGCGTGTCGGCTTCCGTGGTGAAGCAACGACTTCGTTTGGGCGCTGTCAGTCCTAAGCTGTTGCAGGTCTATCGCGACGATGGGCTGACCTTGGACCAACTTATGGCCTTCGCGATCACCGAGGACCATGCCCGGCAGGAGCAGGTATTCGAGAACCTGCATCACAATCGCGAGCCATGGATCATCCGGCGCGACATGACCGCCAGCAATGTTCCGGCCACCGACCGGCGCGCGGTGTTCGTCGGGGCCGACGCCTATGTCGAGGCGGGCGGCAATATCATCCGCGACCTGTTCAGCGAGGACCGGGGCGGGTTCTTCGAGGATGCGGGCCTGCTCGACATGCTCGCCGCCGAGAAGCTGCGCGAGATCGCAGGCGAGGTTCAGGCCGAAGGCTGGAAATGGGCCGAGGCGCATATCGACTATCCCCACGCCCACGGGATGCGGCGCTTCTATCCGCAGACCATCGCCCTGTCCGACGAGGACGAGGCACGGCTGGAGGCGCTGTCCACCGAGCATGACGAGCTTGCCGAAGGCTATTCGTCCTATGACGAGATGCCCGAGGACGTTGCGGAGAAGCTGGAGGCGGTCTCCGACGAGATCGACGCCATCTCCGAGAAGCGCCATGCCTACGACGCCAACGTGATCGCGCATGGCGGCGTGTTCGTGGTGCTGAACCATGACGGCGTTCCCCGTCTCGAGCGCGGTTTTGTCCGTCCCGAGGATGAAGCGCCGGCCGATCCGCAGCCGGAGGACGAGGGCGACGCAATCGACCCGAAGGCCGTAGAGAATGAGCCGACCGAGGACGGTGACGAGGACGCGCAGGAGATCGAGGACGAGGACGAGGACGAGGACGAGGAACCGGGCAAGCCGATTTCCGACAGCCTTACCCGCGACCTGTCCGCCCACCGGACGCTGGCTTTGCGCGTGGCGCTTGGCGAGCGGCCCGATCTGGCGCTGATCGCCTTGACCCACACGCTCACGGCGCAACTGTTCTACAGCTATGCCGAGGCCGGTTGCCTTGAGGTTCGTCCGACCGTGACGCCGCTTGGCAGCCATGCGGACGGGATCGAGGACACCCCGCTGGTCGCCACCGCGAACGAGGCCCGCGAGGCATGGGCCGAGCGGATGCCGCGTGATGTTGCCGACCTGTGGGGCTTCATTGTTGGTCTGGACGATGAGAAGCGATTGGCGCTGTTGGCGCATTGCGCATCCCGCACCGTCAATGCGCTGCGGTTGCCGTGGGACCGCAAGCCCCGGACGCTGCAAACGGCGGACAGGCTGGCGACCGCACTGGCGCTGGACGTGGCGAAGGACTGGGCGCCGACCGTGGACAGCTACCTTGGCCGCGTCACCAAGGCGCATATCGTGGCGGCTGTGTCCGAAGGCGTGTCGGAGGATGCCGCTCGCCGTATCGCGGACATGAAGAAGCCGGACATGGCGCAAGCCGCCGAGCAGCTTCTGGCCGGGAGCGGCTGGCTTCCCGCCGTGCTGCGGACGCCGAAGCCGGAAGCAGAGCAGCCCGCATCCGTCGAGGTCGAGGACGTGGAAAGCGTGGAGCAGCCGTCCGAAGTGGAGGCTTCCGATACCGAAGCGGAGAACGGCGAAGCGTCCCACGCCGTCGCCGCCGAATAGCGGCTTGGGCCGGGATCGCGTGAGCGGTCCCGGCCTTCCTTTTGTCGCCGGCAAAAAATCGCGGCCGCGCCCTTTCCGGGCGCGGCGCTTTTCCTCGCGCAAGATCAGGGACGCGGCGGCATATGGCCGGCATCGAGCCGACGATGGATGAGGGAGACGAGCGTCAGAAGATCTTCGGCGTCGGTCTTGGTCATAAGCCAATGGATACGCGCTTCATGGGCGGTCGGATTACGGAACATCCCGAACACCCCTTTGACCAGGTTGGCGAAGCCGCCTTGCTCGCTGCGCTCGCTGGCCGTGCCGCGCGTATTGATCGCCAGCATCGGGGGATCGCCGCCCAGCACGCGGTCCACCAGCGTTCCCCCATCATCTGACAGGCCCGTCCTGACCCGCATCTTGTCGGCGACGCTTTTCACCGCCTCCTGAACCGCGTGGAAATAGTCGTCGGCTAGCAGCTCCGCGCGGCAGAAGCGCAGCACGTCCGGGTGAACGCCGCGCGTCTCCAAATCGGTGCGCAATTCCTTCGCGCGGCGCTGCGCTTCCGGCAAGGTGGTCGCCTGTTCGACTGTTTCAATCTTTCCGGCTTCGCTAACCACGAGGCCGGCGAAGGCGAGGGCCTGGTTGAGACTGGCGCGCATGGGCTCGTAACGGTGCGGCTCGCGACTATAGCGGGCGGGGCTCATCGCATGGCGGATGAAGCCGAGGATGCGGGTGCGGTCCTGCCGGGAGTTCTGGCTAGCGGCGAAGGCGTTGTAGATGCGGTGCCGCTTGGTCATCTCGCCCGGATCGGTCATCTGACAGGTCGCTATCAGCATCGCAATCTCGGTCCCTTTGAGTCCCGTTTCCGTGTCGCCTAGCGCGCCAGCGATGGCTTCGAGCTGATCCTGCGAAAACAGTTGCGCCACCTTTTCCTTCTCCCCCTTGTGAACCTCCGCGGTCTCCTCTGGTCGAATCGGCAAATCACCTTGGAACGTAGGATGAACATCGCGCAAGGCTGTTGGCAGAGTTGCCGACATAATCGCCGATCATACGAAACTCCCTGACTTCTGAGCCGGACACCCGGCGGCCTCCCCAATGGCTTGTCTGACCGAAGCCGATCGCCTTCCCGCAAGGGTGTCGTCCGGCTTTTTTCCGCCGCCTACGGCTTTGCATCGCGAAGCAAAAAAACCGCCCGCCACCCAACCTCCACTGCGTTGCGGCCGCAAGCGGTGCGGGGTCGATCGCGCCCCGGCCGACGCCGAGCCATCGAGGCCGCGATGGGCGTGGCCCGAGCAAGTAGGAGATTACGACATGGCCACGATCGGCACATTCACCGCCAACAGCAAGGGCGAGTTTACCGGCGTTATCAAGACGCTCACCCTCAACACCAAGGCGACCCTTCGCCCGATCGAGAAGGAAGGCGAGAAGTCCCCCGACTTCCGCATCCAGTCCGGCAATATGGACATCGGCGCCGCCTGGAAGAAGACCAGCCGCGAAGGCCGCGACTACATCTCGGTCAAGCTGGACGATCCGAGCTTCCCGGCTCCCATCTACGCTACGCTGTCCGAAACCGACACCGCCGGTGAATACGCGCTCATCTGGTCCCGCTGACCCCGACACGGCGCCCCGCTCCATCGGAGCGGGGCGCCTTCGTGCGTTTGTTTCGCCGGTTTTCAAAGCGGACGGGCCGTAGGCCCGGCATGTTGTCAGAGGTGCTTGGGGCGCTGCCCCCAGCGCCCTTCGGAGCGGCTTCCGCCCAGCTTCCTCCACGGCTGCGCCGTTCCGTGCAGCCGGTTCCCCGCGAAGCCGCCCACTCCGGTTGCACCCCCGGTCTCGCCGACGGGCAGGGTTTCAGCGCGGCGCTCCGCTGCGCGGAAACCCAAGCCCAAGGAGGTCAAAATGCACTACCAGCTTGCTACCCGGTTCGGCCGCAACGCCCATCAGATCAGCGGCCGGGAGCCGCTCGACAACGAGGCGCTCTATCGCCACGTCCCGTCCATCTTCGCCCGCGAGGCGCATGACAGCCGTTCGGAGCGGTATGTCTATGTCCCGACCATCGACATCGTGGAGGGGTTGCGCCGGGAGGGATGGTTCCCGTTCTTCGCCGTTCAGTCGGTTCCGCGCGACGGCAGCCGTCACGGTCACGCCAAGCACATGCTGCGCCTTCGCCGCGACGACGGTATCGGCAAGCCGGAGGCCGCCGAGGTCATCATCGTCAACAGCCATGACGGGACGAGCGCCTATCAGATGTTCGCCGGGATGCTGCGCTTCGTCTGCACCAACAGCATGATTGCGGGCGAGCGGTTCGAGGAAGTCCGCGTGCCGCACAAAGGCAATATCGAGCATGACATCATCGAAGGCGTCTATACCGTCGCCGAGGACTTCCCCCGGCTGATCGACGCCAGCGAGTCGATGAAGGCGATCCAGCTTTCCCCGGACGAGCAGCGGTTGCTTGGCGAGGTAAGCCTTGTTGCCCGCTACGGCGACGACGAAAGCCCACTCCGGCCAGAGCAGATCATCGAGCCGCGCCGCCGCGAAGATGTGGACCGCAGCCTTTGGACCACCTTCAACGTCATTCAGGAGAATGTCGTTCGGGGCGGGTTGCAGGGCCGGAAGCGCAACGCCGAGGGCCGCATACGCCGGGCGCAGACCCGCGCGATCAACGGCATCGACCAAAACGTGACGCTCAATCGCGCCCTCTGGACGCTGGCCGAAGGGATGCAGCGCCTCAAGGCCACCTGACTATCCGCCACCGCAGGGCCGGAGTTTCCGGCCCTGCGGCTTCGCCATTTTTGCGCCGATCCGCCGCAGCGGATCGGCGGCGATCGCGCGTCCTGGAGTCCGCCCGGCCGCAAGCGCGCTCGCCGGGCTGCCGCCCGGCTCGCGCTAGGTGGTGGCCAAATACTGCACATTATTCTATGACGAGAGCGGGCCGCTACGCGGCGGCCTGGGGTGTGGAAACCCCACGTTTAGCGGTTCGGCGCCGGCCGTGACGGTGCCGCCATCCTTGACCACATGGTCGGGGAGCCTGTGATGTATACAACAGGCTTCCGGGCTAAAGGTCACAGGAACCGACTAAACGCGGTTTTCCAACTCCCCGACTACGGGTCTAGGAGCTGTTTGCGGGGGCGCACCGCAAACCAGCAGGTCGTGCGGGATTGGTGTGGCTGTGCGGATTCTGCTTGCAACTATGTCGAACCGGCGGATCGAAATTGGTCCGCAAGGATCGTATTGGTTAACGCCTGCGACTATTCGGGGGCAGCATGGACGCAGATAGATTCGACGATTGCGCGCCTGATTGTTCGCAGCTCACTAGCTACGACGAATGCCATCTCGCGGCCTACCTGCGATTGCTCGATGCCGAGGAGGATGGTGCCGATTGGCGTGACGCTGCCGCCGCCATCTTCAACATTGACGTAGCGGCGGAACCTGATCGCGCCCAGACGATGCACGCGACCCATCTTGCCCGCGCGCGTTGGATGACCGAGGTCGGATACGCGCACCTGCTTGGCTGCGAACAGCGGCTAAACCGTTAAGATTTAGCTCCATTTTGGAAGCATTCTCTCTGCCCTCGCTGCACGGTTGTGCGCGGTCTTTGCGCTATTCTAGCTAGGACAACCGGAAGATGTTGCGCTCCGAAATCCGTGCCAAGCGCGGTTGGGAGGATGCAATGCCGACGCCGCCAGGGCGTCGCCAGCGGAGCGCCGGCGGACTGCCCGACGCCCTCGGGCGCGCCGATTTAGCCGCCGAGTTTCTACGCCGAAACCGCACCTACCGCGCCGAACATACGCAGATGCAGAAGCGCATCGCGGACGGCGCCGTCGCAAAGAACGCCGCCGAGACGGCGTTCGCGCGGCGATGGGGGTTGTCCTTTCGCCACAGCGCCAGATGACCTTTCAGACCCGGTTGTCTGGCGCCCAGAGCTAACCGCCGTCACGGTCATTCTCGACGCCGCACCGGATGGATTCGAGACCGCCACTTCGGTTGATCCCCGCGCACTCGGCGAGTTGCTCGCCGATCAGGCTGGAATTGAAGGACGCCATGTCATCGTTGCCGATGCCGCTGGTGAGCATCGGCTATGGCTGCGCGATCCGCAGCCCGGGCGGCCGCTCGCCGCCGTCATACCGCTCGACAAGGATTTCATCACGCGCATCGCCAGCCTGCTGCGCTTCCACCGCCGCTTGCTCGGTCGGGCGGAAGGGCCGCTGCCGCGCGGTTGGCCGCTTACCGCCTATCGGCTGGCGCGCCTCGACCTTATGCTCCGCGCGCTCGACCTGCGCGACGAGGGCGCAACCTATCGTGAGATCGCAACCGCCCTGGGCCGCGACGACGCCGCCCGGCTGTCGGCGAGCGACTGGAAAATGTCGGCGTCACGCTCATTCGTGGTGCGCCTGGTCCGCGACGGCATCGCCATGATGAACGGCGACTACCGCAAACTGCTCCGCATCCGCTGATCCGAGCCTTCTGCGTGACCCCCTATAGGGGGGTCGCATCCGTGCAGCAGCACATCTTCATACCCCACCCGGCCGCGTTCATTCTGACAATTACGCCTCCTGCCGCCACCGCCCGCAGGAGCCGTCACTTGTCCGATACGCCCACCAATCTCCCGCCCCGCTTCCTGCGAACACCGGAAGCCGCGCGCTTTCTTGGCCTCTCGGGACGCACGCTTGAGAAGCACCGCTATTTCGGCACCGGCCCGGCCTACCGCCGGATCGGGGGCCGCGTCGTCTATTCGGTCGATGATCTCCGCGCCTGGGCCGATATCGGCATCAAGCATTCGACCTCCGATCCGGGGCAAGACGACCTCATGCCGCGCGCGGACTCTGCCATCGCCCGGAGCCGGCGATGACCGTCCCGCCGTCACCCATGCGCCACCGCCAACCGTCCGACGACGGCATGACCCGTGTCGAGCTGACCTGGATCGAGAAGCGGATCGAGCACTGGATCAGGTTCGGCCGCGTCGCGGTGGACGAGATCGTCGATCGCCGCCGCCGCATCGTTCGCTTCCGCCCCGGCGCGATCTTCGCGTTCGTCCGCTGGGCGGCGAATGACTACGGCACGGTCAGCTCGCGCATCGACATCGTGCGCGCGGTCGGCACCGGCGAGCCGTTCACGACGCTGCCGTTCGTGCGGCCCGGCGGCGACATCCTGCTCAAGATCGAGGGCTGGCCGAAAGTCAGTCAAGTGCTCGCCGCGATCGACGCGACGGAGGCCGCCGGCGTCGATCCCTGCGACGCCGCGCCCGACCACTGGCGTCATGTTCACAATCGTATCTCCGCCGGACACGAGCCGCGCCCTTACACGCTGGAGCGTCATCGCGCCTGGCTGAAGCGCCGGGAGATCGAACAGTGACGCGCCGGGGCTGGACGATTGCGACGGCCACGGCGGCTTCGCTGTTCGGCGCATCATTCGCCGCCATCGCTTTGTTCGATCCGCTACCGCGCGTCGTCTGGAATGCGAGCGCGAGTGCGCCGACCGGGCTGTATCGTATCGAACCCGTGCGCGATCCCCCGCACGGCGCGCTGGTCGCCGTGACGCCGCCCGCGCCGTTGGCGCGGTGGCTGGCGGAACGTGGCTATCTCGGCGAGCGCGTGCCTTTGTTGAAGCACGTTGCGGCCAAGCCGGGGCAGCGCGTGTGCCGGATCGGCGCCGTCGTCAGTGTCGATGCGCGGCCCGTCGCCATCGCCCGCGAGCGCGACGGCCGAGGCCGTCCATTGCCGACCTGGCAGGGCTGCCGGACGTTGGGCGTCGGCGAGCTGCTGATGCTGAATCCCGATCACGCCGACAGCATGGACGGCCGCTATTTCGGGCCGTTGCCGGCCTCGACCGTGCTTGGCCGCGCCATTCCGATCCTCACCCGCGACACCCCCGACGCGCCGCTCATTTGGCGCTGACCCGCCTTCTCAACTGCCAACCAAAGGAGATCACCATGCAGATCGGCAGCTTTTTCCGCACCGCCAGCGGCTACGAAGGCATCATCGAGACGGCGACGCTCGACATCCGTATCTCGATCGTTCCGGCCGAGCCGAGCGACGCCGACAAGGCGCCGGACTGGCGGGTCCATCGCGGCGATAGCGGCGAAGGCCCGGAGATCGGCGCAGGCTGGAACGAGACTGGCGAACGCGCCGGCGATTACGTCTCGCTGCGCATCGACGATCCCGCCTTCGCGCAGCCGATCCGCGCCGCCCTGTTCCAGAGCACGGGCGACAAGTCGGCCTGGTCGCTGCGCTGGAACCGCCAGCCGAAGTCGCGCGAGCAGGACTGATCGGATGCGCTTTTCCATCATCCCTTTGTTCGCGGGAAAGCCGTCTCATCCCTTCGTCCCGCTCGGTCGCGGGCCGGCCGGCGCGCGCAGCGTAGATCAAGGGCGGCCGCAGGCCGGCGCAGCGCGCGCACCCTTGAACGTAGCGAGCACGCTGGCAGGCTGGCGGCGGAGCGGAGTCGGATCGGCGGTGGCGTTGGGCGTCGCGCTGCTGTCGGGTGGCGCTGCGCCTGTCGCGGCGACGGCGCAGAATTTGTCGGCTGCGCGATCGGCAGCGGCTCATCCCTACGCCGGTCATGTTGCCGACGCCGCGCGGAGGTTCGGCATCCGCGAAGCATGGATATGGGCGGTGATGCGCGTCGAGAGCGGCGGCAACGCCCGCGCGGTCTCGCGCGCCGGGGCGATGGGATTGATGCAGATCATGCCCGCGACCTGGGCCGACCTTCGCGCCCGATACGGTCTCGGCCCCGACCCCTTTAACGTGCGCGACAACATCATGGCGGGCGCGGCCTACCTGCGCGAGATGTACGACCGCTACGGCAATGCGAGCGCGATGCTAGCCGCCTACAATGCGGGACCGGGCCGCTACGACGATTACCTGTCGCGCGGCCGTCCGCTGCCGCCCGAAACGGTCGGCTACCTCGCCCAGCTCACGGCCATCGCTGGCACGGCTGGCGCTGCGGAGGTGGCGGTGAGCGCGCCACCCGATCCGTTCGCCTGGCGACGAGCTGGGCTGTTCGTCCGCACCGCCAGCGCCGCTTCGGAAGCGGTGGCTGCGCAGCTCGGCAGCGAAGAAGCTGCGTCCGATCTGCCGACCGATCGGCGAACATCCGGCGACGCGGACTCCGCCGCTCCGCCGTCTAATGAGCCGGCCGACACGCTGTTCGTCCCCCGCGCCCGCGCGGGCCGACCGCGATGACCCGCGCCTTATCCCCATCATCCGTCCCGAGCAGGAAAGTGGCTGGGGAGGGAAAAAACGGCAGGGACAGACGAGGGCAAGATACAAGGCCCGCCCCGTTTCGCCGAAAAGCCGAGGCTTTTCCGTGGCTTCACGCGGGGGCGTCGGTCGGCGCGCGTGCCGCGCGGAAGAGAAAAGCCAGCAAAATCAACGCCTCGAATAGCACCATAGGCCATTCTCGGCCGAAAGCACCCCGGCCGTGAGCGAGGAAAGCGACTTCCGCGTCCGGCCGGGCAAGGCCAAGCGCAGCAAGGCGCAGGCCCGCAACGCGCGCGGCCTGGTCGCTGAGGTGCTGCGCGCCGCCGCCATGAGCGGCGGCAACCCGCGCCGCGCCTGGAGCGGACCGACCCGCCGCGGCCAGTCCAACTTCGGCCGGGGCCGCACCGCGTTCGCGCGCAGCCGGCTGTTCGGATCGGGCCGGCGCGTCCTGGTAAAGGCGCTGCCCGTCAACCACCGCGGCCGGGGCGGATACCGCATGGCGCCGCTGTCTGCGCACGTCGCTTACTTGAAGCGCGAGGGCGTCACCCGCGACGGCTCGCCGACCCGCATGTTCGACGCGGCCGGCGACAATGCCGACGATCGCGGCTTCGCCGATCGCTGCAAGGACGACCGGCATCATTTCCGCATCATCGTCTCCCCGGAGGATGCGGCCGAGCTGACCGACCTGCGCGAATACACGCGCGACCTCGTGCGCCAGATGGAAGCGGACCTGGGGACGCGGCTTGATTGGGTCGCGGTCGATCATTGGAACACCGACAACCCGCACGTCCACCTGCTCGTGCGCGGCGTCACCGACACCGGCGCCGATCTCGTCATGGCGCGCGACTACATCAGCCACAATCTGCGCTCCAACGCCGAAGAGCTGGCGCAGGCCGAACTCGGACCCAAGCCTGAGCATGAGGTTCAGCGCACGCTCGAACGCGACGTGACGGCCGAGCGCTGGACCCGGCTCGATACCGAGATCAAACGCGCGGCCGACGAGCTGGGCGTCATTGACCTGCGCCCCGACCGCCCCGGCCCGGACGACCCGCAGCTCCGCCGGTTGATGGTCGGGCGGTTGCAGTATTTGGAGTCGATGGGACTCGCCGCGCAGGGCGAGCCGGGCGAGTGGGCGGTAGCGGAGGGCGCGGCAGCGAAGCTGCGCGAGCTGGGCACGCGCGGCGACATCATCCGCACGATCGGCGCGGCGCTCCGCGAACATGGTCAGGACCGGCCGCTCGACAGCTACGCCGTCGTCACTAGCGCGCCCGAGAGGCCGATCGTCGGCAGGCTGATCGACAAGGGCTTGCACGACGAGTTGACCGGCACGGCTTATGCGGTGATCGACGGCACGGACGGGCGCACTCACCATGTCCGGTTGCCCGGCATCGAGGCGCTGGAGCACAGCCCCAAGCTCGGCGGGATCGTCGAGTTGCGCGTGATCGGCCAGCCCGGTGAGGATAAGCCGACACTGGGGCTCGCCACGCGCTCGGACCTCGACCTCGCCGCGCAGGTCAAAGCGCCCGGCGCAACTTGGCTCGACCATCGACTGATTGAGCGCGGCGCCGGCGTTGCGGACGGCGGGTTCGGCGCCGAGGTGCGCCGCGCGATGGACGCGCGCACCGACCATCTCGTCAAGGAAGGGCTGGCCCGCCGTTTCGGCGAGCGCACGGTGTTCGAGCGCGGAATGCTCGACACGCTGCGCAAGCGGGAGCTGGACGCGGTTGGCGGGAAGATCGCGGGCGAGACCGGCCTTGCCTACCGCCCCGCCGCATCCGGCGAGAAGATTGCGGGCATCGTGCGCCAGCGCCTCGCGCTCGCGTCCGGCCGCTTCGCCATGATCGACGATGGCCTCGGCTTCCGGCTCGTGCCCTGGGCCAGCACCCTCGAACAGCAGCTTGGCCGTCAGGTGTCCGGCGTCGTCCGCGCCGGCGGCGGCATCGACTGGACGCTGGGCCGCAAGCGCGGCCTCGGCATCTGAATCAGGAGACCACTATGGCTGCGACCAAGATACTCTGGGGCCAGATCATCATCGTGTTCCTGATCGTGCTCGCCGGGGTGTGGGGCGCGACGCAGTGGACAGCCGCCGCGCTCGCCTATCAGCCGGAGCTTGGCCCGCCGTGGGTCGTTGCCTTCGGCTGGCGCATCTATCCGCCGCCGGCCTTCTTTTGGTGGTGGTTTTCGTTCGACGCCTACGCGCCCGATACCTTCAAGACGGGCGCGTTCATCGCCGCGTCGGGCGGGTTCGCGTCGATCGCCGTCGCCATCGGCATGTCGGTGTGGCGCGCGCGTGAGTTGAAGAACGCCGAGACCTACGGGTCGGCGCGCTGGGCGACCGGGCGCGAGGTTCGCGGTGCCGGGCTGCTCGGGCCTAACGGCGTCGTGCTCGGCAGGCTCGCGCGCGACTATCTCCGCCATGACGGCCCCGAGCATGTGCTGTGCTTCGCCCCGACCCGTTCGGGCAAAGGCGTGGGTCTGGTCGTTCCGTCGCTGCTGACCTGGCCGGCATCGGCGATAGTGCATGACATCAAGGGCGAGAACTGGACGCTGACCGCCGGTTTCCGCGCGCGGCACGGCCGCGTGCTGCTGTTCGATCCGACCAATTCGGAGTCGGCCGCCTACAACCCGTTGCTGGAGGTGCGGCGCGGCCAATGGGAGGTGCGAGACGTGCAGAATGTCGCCGACGTGCTGGTCGATCCCGAAGGATCGCTGGAGCGGCGGAACCATTGGGAGAAGACATCGCACTCGCTGCTGGTCGGCGCGATCCTCCATGTCCTGTATGCCGAGGCCGATAAGACGCTGGCTGGGGTGGCATCGTTCCTCTCCGATCCGTCGCGCACGATTGAGCAGACGCTGGCCGCGATGATGGCGACGCCGCACCTAGGCGAAGCCGGCGTGCATCCCGTCGTCGCCTCTGCCGCCCGCGAGCTGCTGAACAAATCGGACAACGAGCGATCGGGCGTGCTCAGCACCGCCATGTCGTTCCTCGGGCTCTACCGCGATCCTGTCGTCGCGCAGGTCACGCGGGCGTGCCAATGGCGCATATCGGATCTGGTGGAGGGCGAGCGGCCGGCGACGCTCTATCTGGTCGTGCCGCCCAGCGACATCTCGCGCACCAAGCCGCTGATCCGCCTCATCCTCAACCAGATCGGGCGGCGGCTGACTGAGGAGCTGACGCCCAAGGGCAATCGCCATCGCGTGTTGTTGATGCTCGATGAGTTTCCCGCGCTCGGCCGCCTCGACTTCTTCGAGTCCGCCCTGGCATTCATGGCGGGGTATGGCCTCAAGGCGTTTCTGATCGCGCAGTCGCTCAATCAGATCGAGAAGGCTTACGGCCCGAACAACGCGATCCTCGACAACTGCCATGTCCGGGTGAGCTTCGCCACCAACGACGAGCGCACCGCCAAGCGGGTGTCGGACGCACTCGGCACCGCGACCGAGATGCGGGCGATGAAGAACTACGCCGGGCACCGCCTGTCGCCGTGGCTCGGGCATTTGATGGTGTCGCGGTCGGAGACCGCCCGCCAGCTCCTCACGCCGGGCGAAGTCATGCAGCTCCCGCCTGACGACGAGATCGTCATGGTCGCGGGCGTCCACCCGATCCGGGCGAAGAAGGCGCGCTACTTTCAGGACCACCGCCTGGCCGAGCGGATCACGGATGCGCCCAAGCCGATTGCAGGCGCGGCACGTCCCGATGACTGGACCGGCCGCGCTGCCGCAGCCGACCCGGCCGACGTGGCGCGGATCGTGCGGGCGGAGGAGGACGCGGCCAATGGCGGCCTGCGCCGCGAACCGGAGCTGCCTGAGCATGTGGCCATTGCGCCCAAGACATCGCCGCCACCGGCGCAGGAATTTGCGATCGTCGATGACGAGCAGGACGACGCGGCCCGGCAAGCGGCTGTCCGTCGCCGAATGCAGAGCCTTGCGCGGCAGGCGTCGCTCGACCCCGGCGACGGCATCGAGCTGTAGGAGACCGCCATGCGGACCCGGCTCAACGTCTATTTCCCGCCAGCGCTCGCCAAGCAGGTTGACGAGCTGGCGATCCGTCGCCGTATCTCCCGCTCGGCGATCGTGGAGGCGGCGGTCGCCTCCTACCTCTCGCCGGATGGCGCCGACCGCATGGAGGCGGCGTTCGCTCGACGGCTCGATCGCTTGTCGCGTCAGGTACAGCGGCTGGAGCGCGACACCGGACTCACGATTGAGGCACTGACATTGTTCGTGCGGTTCTGGCTGACGGTGACGCCGCCATTGTCCGACGAGGATCAAGCGGCCGCGCAAGTGAAGGGGCGTAAGCGCTACGAAGGTTTCGTCGAGACGCTCGGCCGGCGCTTCGCCAGCGGCAAGAGCTTGATAGACGAGATACCGGAAGATGTCTGGCCGCGTTCGCGTCGTCCGAGTCGGACTGAATAGACACGCCAACGACCCGCTAGTCGAAAAGCAATTCCGCCGCCGGCAACGTATCTGCCGCCCCCTCTACTACGCCCGCAAGTAGCTGTTGCAGCGGAAGTATTTGTGCGTCTCTTGCTGTGCCCCGACAGCCGGGCGGCGGTTCGCCCGGCCCTTCGTAGGGGCCAGTTCTTTGACCGTTCATCCGATCCGATCCGAGGCCAAAACGCGCGGCGCGCGGATGCTGCGCACCGCGCTCGGGCCGTCGATCGCGGCATGGCTGGACGACCCGGCCGTGATCGAGGTGATGCTGAATCCGGACGGGCGGTTGTGGCTCGATCGGCTCGGCGAAGGCGTCAGCGATACCGGCGAGACGCTGACCGCCGCCGATGGCGAACGCATCGTGCGCCTGGTCGCGCATCATGTCGGCGTCGAGGTTCATGCTCGCAGCCCCCGCGTGTCGGCCGAGCTGCCGGAGGGTGGCGAACGATTCGAAGGCTTGCTGCCGCCCGTCGTTGCGGCTCCCGCCTTCGCTATCCGCAAGCCCGCCGTCGCGGTGTTTACGCTCGACGACTATGCGGCGGCTGGGATCATGTCGCCGGCCGAGGCCGCAGCGCTGCGCGATGGCGTAGCGGCCCGCGCGAACATCCTCGTCGCGGGCGGCACCGGCAGCGGCAAGACCACGCTCGTCAACGCGCTACTTGCCGAAGTCGCCAAGACCACCGACCGCATCGTTCTGATCGAGGACACGCGCGAGCTGCAATGCGCCGCGCCCAACCTCGTCGCCATGCGGACGAAGGACGGCGTGGTGTCGCTGTCCGAGCTGGTCCGCTCGTCGCTGCGGCTCAGGCCGGATCGCATCCCGATCGGGGAGGTGCGCGGCGCCGAGGCGCTCGACCTCATCAAAGCCTGGGGCACCGGCCATCCGGGCGGCATCGGCACCATTCACGCCGGCACCGCCCTTGGTGCGCTCCGCCGCATGGAGCAGCTCGTTCAAGAGGCTGTCGTTACGGTCCCTCGCGCGCTGATCGCCGAGACAATCGACCTGATCGCCGTGCTGGTCCGTGACGCGCATGGCCGGCGTCTCGCCGAGCTGGCCCGCGTCGAAGGACTCGACGCCGCGACCGGCGACTACCGCCTTACCCCGCTTCCCAAACCCCAGCCCGGAGACCTGCCATGATCCATGCCATTCGGCATGGCGCGCGTCGCGCCATGCTCGCCACCACCGCCAGCGTCGTCGCGCTGACCTTTGCCGTTCCGGCCCACGCGGGCGGATCGTCGATGCCGTGGGAAGCGCCGCTGCAAAGCATCCTCGAAAGCATCGAGGGGCCGGTGGCCAAAATCGTCGCGGTCATCATCATCATCGTGACCGGCCTAACGCTGGCCTTCGGCGATACTTCCGGCGGTTTCCGCCGGCTGATCCAGATCGTGTTCGGCCTCAGCATCGCCTTCGCCGCGTCGAGCTTCTTCCTGTCGTTCTTCTCGTTCGGCGGCGGGGCGCTGGTCTGATGCAGGACGCAGCCGAGCCGATCGCGGGTTTCTATGCCCCCGTCCACCGGGCGCTGACCGAGCCGAT